>NZ_CATNHH010000007.1:0-150522 GCF_950098555.1 Citrobacter sp. T1.2D-1 | reverse complement strand
AGTGCTTTTGCCGTTACGCACCACCCCGTCAGTAGCTGAACAGGAGGGACAGCTGATAGAAACAGAAGCCACTGGAGCACCTCAAAAACACCATCATACACTAAATCAGTAAGTTGGCAGCATCACCGATAATTATAATAAATGGCCTCACGGCCATATTTTTCCGTCACGCGTTTCAATTCTGCTGCGATAAATGCGGTCGCTTCATCCCAGGAAATACGTTTGAATTTCCCTTCACCGCGTTTACCTACGCGTTTCATCGGATATTTAATTCGGTCCGGACTATATACCCGCCAGCGACTGGAACGTCCGCGCAAACATGGACGAATCTGGTGCTCGCCAAATACCGCGTCGTCTTTTGCGTCTTCTGGTTCAATACGCACAATACGGTCGTCTTTAACGATCACTTTCAGCGGGCAACGGCTGCCGCAGTTGACCAGACAGGCGCTGTGGCGAACGGTTTCACCATTACCACCCTGCGTCGGCGCAGCGATCGTTTCGGCCTGCGCGGTAACAGAGAAAGGCAACGTAATCGCGTTACTGAGCGCAACCGCGGCACCTATTTTGGCGGTTCCTGTCACCGCATCCCGTCGGGACAGTGTTGTGTTTAGCCATTTTTTTATTTCCATCTTTATTTCTCACATTTCATCCATAGTTATTATTAATAAGTCATCATAAAGGGCTAAACACGGCTGATGGTTGATTATGATCAAACGAACTTTTATGGGAAAATAAAGTGGAAAAACCATGACCGTCTTATCATTTTTCATCTGATAAAAAGCAGTGATTTAACTGAAAGTGACATTTCTCGATACAAACAAGAAATAAAAATAGAACAACAACGGCATAGTCGTTATGTATTTAAATATATTACGAATCAATATCCCGTCAGGCAAGTGAAATAAAATTCTTATTTTCGCGGCGTGCGCAAAAAGATTATTCCTGGACGAAAGTGATACTCCTGGCAGCCGGTGTCATATAAACTTTTCATGATAATTTATAGATAATATAATTATTTGTTATGTAAAAAAAGGGGGAAGTCTGCTCAGTGAGCTGGGTTCTCCCCTTAATCAGGCTATACTGTTTCATCATACCCATAGCCAGACCGAATCATGATCGCATCCGGACGCCATCCCTCTCTGCGCCTGTCGCTGGCAGGACTCCTGACTCTGACACTGTTCGGGGTCGGCTATACCCTGCATCTGCACTGGGGGGCATTCATTCAATGGTGTCTGGCGACGCAAATCACGCTGCACCGTTATCTGGTGATGTACCTGCTGCAGTTGAATAATCATCAGTACAGCGGCGGTTTCTGGTTACTGACGGGGGCCTTTCTGTACGGCGTGCTGCATGCCATCGGGCCGGGACATGGGAAGTTCATCGTGACGACTTATCTGAGTACCAATAAGGAAAGCCTGCTGGCTGCACGGGTTGTGCCTTTTGTTGGCAGCCTGATGCAAGGCGTCAGCGCGATTCTGTTTGTGTTTATCCTCGCGATTGGCTTTAACCTGGCATCCGGTGATTTGAGCACCAGCCGGTGGTACGTTGAGAAAATTAGCGCGGTGCTGATCGCCGGGTTTGGCGCGTTTATGATCTATCATGCTTTAAAATCCCTGCGTCCCATCACCTTCACCCGGTTTACTCCCCTGCATATCCATGACGAGAAGTGCGGCTGCGGGCATCACGGCGTCGGGAAGACGCTGGAGGACGGCAACTGGAAAACCCGACTGGGGGTGATTCTCGCCATCGGCGCCCGGCCGTGCAGTGGGGCGATCATGATCCTGTTATTTTCCAACGCGCTCGGCATCGTCACCTGGGGCATTGCGGCGGTGATGACCATGTCCTTTGGCACCGCGCTGTCAATCATGGGACTGTCTCTGGCGGTACGCTATGCCCGCAATCAGACGCTCTCATGGTTCGGCACTGGACATCCGGCCCTGAAATGGCTGGCGCCTGCAGCCAGAATTGTCGGTGGCGTGGTGCTGATTCTTTTTGCCACGATCCTGTTCTTAACGGTGATCCCGATTAGCGCCAATGGCGATTTTATTGCCGCAGGTTGCTAACGGTAAGCGCAATAATTGTCCGATAATTGCGTACCTGCTCCGGTGAATTTCCCTGCCACCTTGGAATTACGTGTCCCAATAGGGATAATAACCACACGAACAGTGAACCCGGGACCACAATGAGACACTCTCTGCCTTGCCGCACGCTACGTACACGGCCGATGAAACTCGGTACGACGGTAATATTGATGGTCAGCGCCGTGTTGTTTTCTGTACTACTGGTCGTCCACCTGTTCTACTTCTCACAAATCAGCCACATGACGCGTGATGCGTTAGCAAATAAGGCGCTGGCCGTTGCCCGAACGCTGGCAGACTCGCCGGAGATCCGCAGGGGGTTGATGAAAAAACCGGAGGATAGCGGGATTCAGGCAATTGCCGAAGCGGTGCGCAAGCGTAACGATATGCTGTTTATTGTCGTCACCGACATGAAAAGCCTGCGTTATTCCCACCCGGAAGCCCAGCGCATCGGACAGCCGTTTAAAGGCGACGATATTTTGCGGGCGTTAGATGGCAAAGAGAATATTGCCATCAACCGGGGCTTTCTCGCCCAGGCGCTGCGCGTTTTCACCCCCATTTATGACGACAATCACCGCCAGATTGGGGTGGTGGCGATCGGTCTGGAACTGAGCCGGGTCACCGAACAGATTAACAACAGTCGTGGCAGTATTATCTGGTCCGTACTTTTTGGCGTGCTGGTGGGTCTGCTGGGCACCTGGGTGCTGGTGAAAGTGCTCAAGCGCATCCTGTTTGGTCTGGAGCCATATGAGATTTCCACCCTGTTTGAACAGCGCCAGGCGATGCTACAGTCGATCAAGGAAGGGGTGATCGCCGTTGACGACAAAGGCGAAGTGACGTTGATTAACGATGCCGCCCAGGAATTGCTGAACTATCGCAAGTCACAGGACGATCCCCAGTTTTCCACGCTCAGCCACGCCTGGTCGCAGGTGGTGGATCTCAGCGAAGTTTTGCGCGACGGTACGCCGCACCGCGATGAAGAGATCAACATCAAAGACCGGTTGCTGCTCATTAATACCGTCCCGGTTCGTAGCGACGGCAAGATTATTGGCGCGATCTCCACCTTCAGGGACAAAACGGAAGTTCGCAAGTTGATGCAGCGCCTCGATGGCATGGTGAACTATGCCGACTCACTCCGTGAACGATCCCACGAATTCATGAATAAATTACATGTGATTCTGGGATTGTTACATCTGAAGAGTTATAAGCAACTTGAAGACTATATTATCAGGACGGCTAACAACTATCAGGAAGAGATCGGCTCACTGCTAGGCAAAATTAGATCGCCGGTCATTGCGGGCTTTTTACTCAGTAAGATTAATCGCACATCCGATTCAGGGCACAAACTGGTGATTAGCCATGACAGCCAATTACCGGACAGCGGCAATGAAGATCAAATTGCGGTATTGATCACCGCGCTCGGAAATTTGATTGAAAACGCGATCGACGCGTTAGCACAGCAGTCAGGAGGTGAAATCAACGTCTCCTTATACTATCGCAATGGCTGGTTGCATTGTGAAGTGAGTGACGATGGTCCCGGCATCGAACCGCACCGTGTTGACGCTATCTTTGAGAAAGGCGTCTCGTCTAAAGGAACTGAACGCGGCGTCGGTTTAGCGCTTGTTAAACAACAAGTTGAAAGTCTTGGCGGCAATATTTTTGTGGAATCCGAACCTGGCGTTTTCACACAATTTTTTGTACAAATACCCTGGGATGGGCAGAGGGCCAGCACATGATCAATGTCTTTATTATCGATGACGACGCAATGGTAGCGGAGTTAAACCGCCGCTATGTCGCACAGATCCCCGGTTTTCAGTGCTGCGGAACCGCCTCAACGCTGGAGAAAGCCAAAGAAGTTATTTTTCATAGCGACGTTCAGATAGACCTGATTTTGCTGGATATTTACATGCAGAAAGAGAATGGGCTGGATCTGCTTCCCCTTCTGCATGCCGCCGGCTGCAAAATTGATGTCATTGTCATCTCGTCTGCCGCCGATGCCATAACGATTAAGGACTCGCTGCACTACGGCGTCGTTGATTACTTAATCAAGCCGTTTCAGGCCTCACGTTTTGAAGAAGCCCTCACCAGCTGGCTGCAAAAGAAAAGGGACATGGACAAGCACCAGTATTATGAGCAGTCAGAGCTGGACCAACTGATTCACGGCAGTGCGTCCAATGAGCAGGACACTCGCCGCCTGCCGAAAGGGCTAACGCCGCAAACGCTGCGTACGCTGTGTCAGTGGATTGATGCGCATCAGGATTATGAGTTTTCAACCGATGAGCTGGCGAATGCGGTGAATATCTCCCGCGTCTCCTGCCGCAAATACCTCATTTGGTTGGTTAACTGCCATATTCTGGTCACCAGCATTCATTATGGCGTCACGGGCAGACCGGTTTACCGCTACCGTATTCAGGCAGAACATTATTCTTTACTTAAGCAATATTGTCAGTAGAAGAAGAATCTTAACCTTGCGTTATTTCGTTATATATTGGTAACAATTATTACAATAATGAAAAAATAAAAAGGTTAAGGTTACTATCTGAAAATTCAGAAATTGTGCCAGATCAAATATAATTGCATCATTTCACATTTATCAATGCTTTATTATTATCCGACATAGCATTGTTTTTAATTTCAAAAACGCTAACAAAAGTTAATAAAGTATTATCCACCTCATAGAGTGTGTATTTTTAATCACAAAGGAGTAGTCTGGAAATAACCAGACGGATTAACAAAAACGATAAACGGTAGCAACGGAGCTCATGCTACATCTTAGGGATAAGCACACTCTGTGAGCAGATGACATGTTCATATTTTTCATAAAGATACAAAAAAAGATCCCGAAACTGCTTCTGCTCTCCTTTTTCAACACTGCCCATCGCCAGAGAGTCTTGCTTTCTGAAAACAGCCTGAAAAAACGATAAGAGTTTCCATGTTCCTTATGAAAAACTTTTATTCAATGTTTAGAAACTAATCACACTTTCAGACGAAACGAATATTAGCCAGGCTCTGCGCCCACTACACAAAAAACAGAACATGGCTGTGATCCATTTATCAAAATTGACTGGTTTATCGCGAGGGTAAATAAATGCTATTTAGTATACAACTTCTCATAATATTAATATGTTTGTTTTATGGTGCCAGAAAGGGCGGTATCGCGCTGGGTTTGTTAGGCGGTATCGGCCTGGTCATTCTGGTCTTCGTTTTCCACCTCCAGCCGGGTAAACCACCGGTTGACGTTATGCTGGTGATCATCGCGGTGGTCGCGGCCTCAGCAACCCTACAGGCCTCCGGGGGTCTGGATGTCATGTTGCAGATCGCAGAGAAACTGCTGCGCCGCAACCCAAAATATGTCTCTATCGTTGCGCCGTTCGTGACCTGTACCCTGACTATCCTCTGCGGTACCGGCCACGTGGTCTACACGATCCTGCCAATCATTTACGACGTTGCGATTAAAAACAACATTCGCCCGGAACGTCCAATGGCCGCCAGCTCCATCGGCGCGCAAATGGGGATTATCGCAAGTCCAGTATCAGTCGCAGTGGTTTCTCTGGTTGCGATGCTGGGTAATGTGACGTTTGAAGGTAAACACCTGGAATTCCTCGACCTGCTGGCAATCACCATCCCGTCCACGCTGTTGGGTATCCTGGCAATCGGTATTTTCAGCTGGTTCCGCGGTAAAGATCTGGATAAAGACGAAGACTTCCAGAAATTCATCTCCGTACCGGAAAACCATCACTACGTGTATGGTGACACCGCAACGCTGCTGGACAAAAAGCTGCCGAAAAGCAACTGGCTGGCGATGTGGATCTTCCTGGGCTCTATCGCGATTGTAGCCATTCTGGGTGCTTTCTCCGAGCTGCGTCCTTCCTTTGGCGGCAAAGCGTTGTCAATGGTGCTGGTTATCCAGATGTTCATGCTGTTGACCGGCGCGCTGATTATTATCCTGACCAAAACCAATCCCGCTTCAATCTCTAAAAACGAAGTCTTCCGTTCAGGTATGATCGCGATTGTGGCGGTGTACGGTATCGCCTGGATGGCAGAGACCATGTTCGGTGCCCATATGGATGAGATCCAGGGCGTGCTGGGCGAGATGGTGAAAGAGTATCCGTGGGCCTATGCAATTGTTCTGCTGCTGGTGTCCAAATTTGTTAACTCCCAGGCTGCGGCGCTGGCGGCTATCGTTCCAGTCGCTCTGGCGATCGGCGTTGACCCGGCGTACATCGTGGCATCTGCCCCGGCGTGCTACGGCTACTACATTCTGCCGACCTATCCAAGCGATCTGGCTGCGATTCAGTTTGACCGTTCCGGTACCACCCGCATTGGTCGTTTCGTCATCAACCACAGCTTTATTCTGCCGGGTTTGATTGGCGTGAGCGTCTCCTGCGTCTTTGGCTGGATCTTTGCTGCCATGTACGGATTCCTGTAAAGGTCTCCCGCGTGCCGCCCTTCACCGGGCGGCGCGTCACTTATGATATTAAAAGAAATCAATAGGCTGGAAGCACATGTCAAATAAAGAGTTCTTCTATCAGGCACCTTTCCCGATGGGGAAAGATGAAACAGAGTACTACCTGCTCACTTCCGATTATGTCAGCGTAAGTGAGTTTGAAGGCGAGTCCATACTGAAGGTTGAGCCGCAAGCCCTGACGCTACTGGCGCAACAAGCCTTCCACGATGCCTCCTTCATGCTCCGCCCCGAACATCAGCAACAAGTTGCCGCCATTCTCCACGACCCCGAAGCCAGCGAAAACGATAAATACGTCGCGCTGCAATTCCTGAGAAACTCCGAAATCGCCGCTAAAGGCATTCTGCCGACCTGTCAGGATACCGGTACGGCCATTATCATGGGGAAAAAAGGCCAGCGTGTCTGGACCGGGGGTGGTGACGAAGCCGCGTTGTCAAAAGGGGTGTACAACACCTATATCGAAGACAACCTGCGCTATTCACAGAACGCCGCGCTGGATATGTACAAAGAGGTGAACACCGGTACCAACCTGCCGGCACAGATCGACCTCTACACCGTTGATGGCGATGAATATAAGTTCCTCTGCGTGGCGAAAGGCGGCGGTTCTGCCAACAAAACCTATCTGTATCAGGAAACTAAAGCGCTGCTCACCCCGGGCAAGCTGAAAAATTTCCTCGTTGAGAAGATGCGTACCCTCGGCACCGCAGCCTGCCCGCCGTACCATATCGCCTTTGTGATTGGCGGTACGTCCGCAGAAAGCACGCTGAAAACCGTGAAGCTCGCCAGCACGCACTACTACGATGCGCTGCCGGTCACCGGTAACGAGCACGGTCAGGCGTTCCGCGACACACAACTGGAACAGGAACTGCTGGAAGAGGCGCAAAAACTCGGTCTCGGCGCGCAGTTTGGCGGCAAATATTTCGCCCACGATATCCGCGTGATCCGCCTGCCGCGTCACGGTGCCTCCTGTCCGGTCGGTATGGGCGTCTCCTGCTCGGCAGACCGTAACATCAAGGCAAAAATCAACCGCGAAGGGATCTGGATCGAAAAACTGGAGCACAACCCAGGCCAGTACATCCCGCAAGCCCTGCGCCAGGCCGGCGAAGGCGAAGTGGTAAAAGTTGACCTCAACCGCCCGATGAAAGCGATCCTGGCTCAGCTTTCGCAGTACCCGGTTTCAACCCGCCTGTCGCTGACCGGAACCATTATCGTGGGTCGCGATATTGCGCATGCGAAGCTGAAAGAGCGTATCGAATCTGGCGAAGGGTTGCCGCAGTACATTAAAGATCACCCCATCTACTACGCGGGTCCGGCGAAAACACCGGCGGGCTATCCGTCAGGTTCATTAGGGCCGACCACCGCAGGCCGCATGGATTCCTATGTTGATCTGCTGCAATCACACGGCGGCAGCATGATCATGCTGGCGAAAGGCAACCGCAGTCAGCAGGTGACCGATGCCTGCCAGAAACACGGCGGCTTCTATCTGGGCAGCATTGGCGGCCCGGCAGCGGTCCTGGCGCAGCAGAGTATCAAGCATCTGGAATGCATTGAGTATCCGGAACTGGGTATGGAGGCTATCTGGAAAATTGAAGTGGAAGATTTCCCGGCGTTCATCCTGGTGGATGACAAAGGCAACGATTTCTTCCAGCAGATAGTCAGCAAGCAGTGCGCTAACTGCGCGAAATAACCTCTTCGGCCCGGCACCGGACGGTTCTCAACGTTTGAGGGCAGTCCGGTGATCCCCCCGGGCCACTTATTATCCTCCCATAGCAGACGTTGAATTTTTATCGGCATCGGTGAATAGTCGTCTTTTCCCTTACTGAGAGAATCTCGATGATCCGCACACTGAATCCCGGCCTGCTCACTGTTGCTGCCCTGATACTGACGCTTATCCTCATCTACACCGGCGTCTCGGCGGGTGAGAAAATCACCTGGCTGATGGAAGTGACGCCGGTGATTATTGTGGTACCGCTGCTGCTGGCAACCGCAACGCGCTACCCGCTTACCCCGCTGCTTTATACGCTGATTTTCTTCCACGCCATCATCCTGATGGTCGGCGGAATGTACACCTACGCCAAAGTGCCCATCGGTTTTGAGGTACAGGATTGGCTGGGCTTAAGCCGCAATCCGTACGACAAACTGGGGCATTTCTTCCAGGGGCTGGTGCCGGCACTGGTGGCGCGCGAAATTCTGCTTCGTGGAAAGATTGTTCGCGGAAACAAGATGCTGGCATTTCTGGTTTGCTGCGTGGCGCTGGCGATCAGCGCCACTTACGAGCTGATTGAATGGTGGGCGGCACTGGCGATGGGACAAGGCGCGGATGATTTTCTTGGTACCCAGGGCGACCCGTGGGATACCCAGTCAGACATGTTCTGCGCGCTGTTGGGCGCGTTAACCTCGGTGATGCTGCTGGCGCGCATTCATTGCCGACAGTTGAAGCGCTATCGGTTAATTGCCGGATAAGCCACAACGCCCTCCGGCAATTTGCACTATCCCCTGCGGTATTTGATCACCAGAATCGGCAAGGCGAACACCAGCGTCAGGAAGTTCGCCATGCTGACCGCCGTGTCCTCAATGAGCAATCCGTAAATCAACCACATCACTAACCCGCAGACAAACATGACGTACATCAGTCCGGAAATCCCCTGCGTATTACGGGTGGTGATGACTTTTATCGCCTGCGGCAGAAAAGAGAGCGTGGTCAGGCTTGCCGCCAGATAGCCTATCAACGAAATCCATTCCATGATTACGCCTTCACATCGCCAGTCGCGCTAACCGGTATCGGGCGTGTTTCCGGATGCAAAGTGGACTGCGGCACTTTACGATACTTATCCAGCAAATGAATCTGGATCTTACGCAATGTATCGCCGTTCAGACGGTAGTAGCGGAAGTAAAGGATCAGCGTCACGATGAAAAACAGCGTCGGTAATGCAATCATGATGAACTGCATGCCCAGGATAGTTTCAGCAGACTGAACCGCATTGGGGATATAGCCAATGATCCCCAGCACCACGGCGATAAAGAAAGCCGAAAACGCGGAGCCGCCCTTTACCACCATCGTTTGCACAGCATAGGCAATGCTCTCGCAGCGCACGTTAAACTTATACTCACCGTAATCGACGGTGTCTGCCACCATGATCACCTGTAGTACCCAGAACAGCGCGGTGCCTATGTTCAGAAAGACTCCGGCCAGGCAGATAAGAAACACATTGTGGTATCCAGCCAGCGCCATAATTAACAATACCCCGCCGCTGAGAACCGGCATCACCGACGCGCCCGCCCATAAACTCCGCCGGGATAGCGCCTTCGCCAGACGAGGAAAGAGGATCAGCGTCAATAAATTCGCCGCGCCGGCATAGGACAGGTAATACGGGAAAAGGTCAGCATCGCCAATCACATAGGTGAAATAATAAATCGCGAAACCGGTAATAATATTGGCGGCCACATTGTAAGCCAGCGCCATTCCCAGCAGACAGGAGAGTTGATCGTTTTTGTAGATCAACGCGAGGATCGACTTCAGCGACAGCCGGGTACTGTCAGCGGTAGCCTCGCTGTCAGACGAATACACTTCATGCACATTACGCAATGTCACGATAGTGGAGGCAATAAAGAACGCGATCAGCACCAGCGTGAACATCTGGAAACCGAACCCACGATCCTCCCCCCCAACATAACTCACAAACGGCAACGTCACCCCGGCGGTAACAAATCCCGCCAGACTGGCAAAGAAGCGCGGAAACGGTACCAGCTGCTCACGCTCACGTTTATCAAGCGTAATGGTCGGCACCAGCGACCAGAACGGAATATCCATGATGGTATACGTCATGCCCCACAGAATGTAGGTCACGCAGACAAAGACCACCTGTGCCGTGCCTTCAAACAGGTGGGCGCTAAACAGCAGAAACAGTACCAGCGAATTCGCCAGTGTTCCGAGCAGGATCCACGGTTTAAATTTTCCCCACCGCGACCGGGTGGCGTTCACAATCCAGCCCATTACCGGATCGTTGAACGCATTCCAGATCTTTGCCACCAGAAACAACGAACCCACGACACCCACCGATAACCCCACCACATCGGTGTAGTAATACATCAGGTACATATAGACGATGCCGATGGCGAAATCCTTACCAAACGCACCGAATCCGTAACTTAATTTTGTTGTCAGAGAGATGCTCATAGGGTACCGGGTCGCTGTTACCAGCGCCCGCCTTCTGTTATTAGAGAGGGTAAACGCCGGGTCTGAGCCCGGCGACGTTGACAATCAACGGTGTAACCAGGCGGGAAGCCAATCGCCGTGGGCGGCGATCAGGTCATCCACCAGCGCATAGATTTCCTCAATACCCAGTACGGCAGCGGTGTGCGGGTCCATCATGGCCGCATGGTAAACGCGATCGCGGTTTTCCGTCAGAATGGCTTCGGTCAATAGCGTCTGTACGTTGATATTGGTCTGCATCATCGCCGCCAGATGCGACGGAATCGCCCCGACTTTGGTTGGCTGAATACCATTCGCATCCACCAGACAGGCCACTTCCACGCAACTGCCCTGCGGCAGGTTGTCGATCAGCGCGTCGTTACGCACGTTGCCATAAATCACGCTCGGCTCACCCGTCCAGATGGCGTTCATAATGGTGCTGGCATATTCCCGCGACGGTTGAATATCGATACGCTCTGCGGTTTTGTACTCCTCCAGCTCTTTATGCCAGTTCGCCAGTTGCTCCACACAGCGTTTCGGGTACTCATCTAGTGGAATCTTGTAACGTTCGATCAGATCATCGCGGCCTGGCTTAATAAACCACGGGGTGTATTCAGCAAAGTGTTCCGAGGATTCGGTGACGAAATACCCCAGTTTTTTGAACATCTCGTAACGCACAATATTCTGACAGCGATCGTTGCCATGAATGTTGGGTTTCGGTGCCTGCCCGGCGTCATAAGCTGCCAGCAGTTCCGGATAGAGATTCACATACGTGCCATCGGCGGTTTTACGTTCCAGTTCCAGATAAAACGCCATATGGTTAATACCGGCGCTGCGATAGCGTAATGAAGCAGGATCAATGTTCAGATCGCGCGCCAGTTCTTCCGCCGTTCCCTGCACGGAGTGGCAAAGCCCCACTTGTTTAATGTGCGGATAGCGGGCATACATCGCCCAGGTATTCATTGCCATCGGGTTGACGTAATTCAGCAGGGTGGCATCCGGACAGACTTGCGTCATATCTTCACAGATCTGCCACAGGTGCGGGATGGTACGCAGCGCGCGCATGATGCCGCCAGGGCCGAGCGTATCGGCAATGGTTTGCTCCAGACCGTGACGTTTACAGACGTCAAAATCGGTCACCGTGCAGGGCTCATAGCCGCCAATCTGAAAGGCGACAACGACAAAATCGGCATCCTGTAGTGCCGCTTTTTGTTCTGTATGACAGGTAATGTGTCCGGACGCACCGGCAGAATCCATTAGCTTACGTACAACGACGTGCGACTCTTCAAGGCGCGTCTCATCGATATCCATCAGGGCAATATGCGCCGACTTCAGCGCCTCGCGGTGAAAGACATCGCCGAGAATGTTTTTCACGAAAATCGTTGAACCGGCGCCGATAAAGGTAATTTTGGGTGCTGTCATCATGACTCTCCAGAACAGTAGTGAACAGATTCATGGTGGCACGCGATCTGAGTGAAAACCTCCGTCTTCCCCGATGAGCATTCCCGAAAACTCAGATCCTCTGCTGGTCGCACGGCGATCTGAGTTTTTGGGACAAAATAGCCAGAAAAGCAGAGTATCCGGGCGGTTATAAGGGCTACTATCAATTATAACCGTCGGTTTTGTGTCCGAATTCCCGGTTCTGTTCCCGTAAAGCTGGCATGATTCTGACAATTCAGGAAACGGAGTGTCGATGAGCACGCAACCAATCCCCTTTCTCCCACCTGACCCGCATATGTGCAATGGTGACGAAAAACAGACGCGCAGTCCGCTGTCGCTCTATTCCGAATATCAACGGATGGATATTGAGCTACGCCCGCCACATGCGATGGCCGCCAGTCACTGGCATGGTCAGGTCGAGGTGAATGTCCCCTTTGACGGGGACGTGGAGTATCTGATCAACAATGAGGTTGTACAGATAAAACAAGGGCATATCACAATGTTCTGGGCCTGTACGCCACATCAGCTTACCCGTCCCGGCAACTGCCGGCAGATGGCGATTTTCAGTTTGCCGATGCACCTGTTTCTCTCCTGGCCGCTGGACAGGGAGCTTATCAACCATGTCACACACGGCATGGTGATTAAATCCCTGGCCACTCAGCAACTCAGTACCTTTGAAGTTCTGCGCTGGCAGCAGGAGACAAACAGCCCAAATGAACAAATTCGTCAACTGGCGATCGATGAAATCGGCCTGATGCTTAAGCGCTTTAGCCTTTCCGGCTGGCAGCCGATTTTGCTCAACAAAACCTCACGCACGCATAAGAATAGCGTTTCGCGCCACGCGCAGTTTTACGTCAGCCAGATGTTGGGATTTATTGCTGATAATTACGATCAGGCACTCACCATTAATGACGTCGCGGACCATGTGAAACTCAATGCCAACTATGCGATGGGGATATTTCAACGCGTGATGCAGCTGACCCTGAAGCAATACATCACCGCCATGCGGATTAATCACGTCCGCGCCCTGCTTAGCGATACGGATAAAACCATTCTCGACGTGGCGCTGACAGCAGGCTTCCGCTCCAGTAGTCGTTTTTACAGTACCTTCAGTAAATATGTCGGCATGTCACCGCAACAATACCGTAAGTTGAGCCAGCAGCGTCGGCAGCTCATGGTCGGGTGATGCGTGATATCACTATCAGCTCAAAAAATAGTTCAGCTGTCGATAAACCGCTGCAAAAAACACCAGAAAAATCACTTTAACACATTGTTTATAAACAACTAATTTCAAAAAATCATCATTTTACCCCCTCTTTACACCTTTTTTTGTCAGGGTAATACTTGCCCGCATCACAGATTCCTCCACAACCGGGTAAAAGATGATGAAAGTATTAATTGTTGAAAGTGAATTTCTGCATCAGGACACCTGGGTCGGCAAGGCCGTGGAACGTCTGGCAGACGCCTTAAGTCGGCAAAATGTTACCGTCATTAAGTCCACGTCTTTCGACGACGGCTACGCCATCCTTTCGGCAAACGAAGCCATTGATTGCCTGATGTTCAGCTATCAAATGGAACATCCTGATGAACATCAGAACGTCAGAGAACTGATCGGTAAGCTTCATGAGCGCCAGCAAAACGTGCCGGTCTTTCTGTTAGGTGACAGAGAGAAAGCCACCGCATCGCTGGACCGCGATATGCTGGAGCTTGTCGATGAGTTCGCCTGGATCCTCGAAGACACCGCTGACTTTATCGCAGGCCGCGCCGTTGCGGCGATGACCCGTTATCGCCAACAACTATTACCGCCACTGTTCAATGCGCTGATGAAGTACAGCGATATCCACGAATACTCCTGGGCCGCGCCGGGCCACCAGGGCGGTGTGGGTTTTACCAAAACGCCTGCCGGTCGCTTCTATCATGATTATTACGGCGAAAACCTGTTCCGCAGCGACATGGGGATTGAGCGTGCATCGCTGGGCTCCCTGCTCGATCACACCGGTGCCTTTGGCGAAAGTGAAAAGTACGCCGCACGGGTATTTGGCGCAGACCGCTCCTGGTCCGTAGTGGTCGGGACCTCCGGTTCTAACCGTACCATTATGCAGGCCTGTATGACCGATAACGATGTGGTGGTACTGGACCGTAACTGCCATAAATCGATCGAACAGGGGCTGATCCTGACCGGGGCGAAACCGGTGTATATGGTGCCGAGCCGTAACCGCTACGGCATCATCGGCCCTATCTACCCACAGGAAATGCAGCCGGAAACGCTACAGCAAAAAATCAGCGAAAGTAAACTAACCAAGGATAAAGTGGGACAAAAGCCCTCTTACAGCGTCGTAACCAACTGCACTTATGACGGTGTCTGCTATAACGCGAAATCCGCACAGGCGTTACTGGCGCAAACCACCGACCGTATCCACTTCGATGAAGCCTGGTACGGGTATGCTCGCTTCAATCCGATTTACGCCGATCACTATGCGATGCGCGGCGAACCGGGCGATCACAGCGGTCCTACCGTTTTTGCCACCCACTCCACGCACAAACTGCTGAACGCGCTCTCTCAGGCCTCTTACATTCATGTGCGGGAAGGTCGCGGCGCGGTGAATTTCTCCCGCTTCAACCAGGCATACATGATGCATGCCACCACCTCGCCGCTGTATGCCATTTGCGCATCCAACGACGTCGCGGTCTCGATGATGGACGGCAACAGCGGCCTGTCGTTGACTCAGGAAGTGATCGACGAAGCCATCGACTTCCGCCAGGCCATGGCGCGTCTGTATAAAGCGTTCAGCGCCGACGGCGACTGGTTCTTCAAGCCGTGGAACAAAGAGGTGGTCACCGATCCACAGACCGGTAAAACATTCGATTTTGCTGATGCTCCGGCGAAACTGCTGGCCACTAACCAGAACTGCTGGGTGATGCGTCCAGGCGAATCCTGGCACGGCTTTAAGGACTTACCCGATAACTGGAGTATGCTCGACCCGATCAAGGTCAGTATCCTTGCACCGGGTATGGGCGACGATGGCGAACTGGAAGAGACGGGTGTGCCTGCTGCTCTGGTCACCGCCTGGCTTGGACGTCACGGTATCGTTCCGACCCGTACCACCGATTTTCAGATTATGTTTCTGTTCTCGATGGGCATCACCCGTGGGAAATGGGGGACGCTGATCAATACGCTGTGCTCCTTCAAACATCACTACGATGCCAACACCCCGCTGGCGCAGGTCATGCCGGAACTGGTGGAGGAACATCCCCAAACCTATGCCAACATGGGGATCCACGATCTGGGCGACCAGATGTTTGCCTGGCTGCGTGAGAACAACCCAGGCGCGCAACTGAACGCCGCCTATTCCGGGTTGCCGGTTGCCGAGATCACGCCGCGTGAGGCTTATAACGCCATCGTTAACGACAACATCGAAATGGTTGCCATTGAGAATTTGCCGGGACGTATCGCGGCGAACTCCGTCATCCCTTACCCGCCGGGAATTCCGATGCTGCTCTCCGGCGAGAACTTTGGTGATGAAAACAGTCCGCAGGTTGCTTATCTTCGCGCTCTGCAATCCTGGGATCATCACTTCCCAGGCTTCGAGCATGAAACCGAAGGCACTGAAATCATTGATGGTGTCTATCACGTGATGTGCGTGAAAGCGTAAGTCTATTCCGACGACTGCGTCATGAAATGGCCATCCTGACGCAGCCTGGTTTTGGCCACAAGGTGATGACGTGCGTTTCCTGAGTATTGCTGAAAAAAACTAACATTGTCATACCTTTTTGCGCGGGTGCCCCCCGCGCTTTTTTTTATCCACAATGCAGGGTTTCCACCGCGTAAAAATTTCTGTACATAGCATTTAGCTGGCGCCTATTGTAATTTTAACCAAAACCATTATTTTATTGTGGACTTCATTCGTCATACAAATCAAAATATCTGTTTTATCTCTCCCCTTTGGCGAGAACGGGTATTTTATGTTCATATTTCGGGAGTTGGGGTATGAGAATTTTCAGCAATAATCCTTGCATCATCGTGTTAACTGAAAAAGACGTCTGGCTACGTGTAAATGGTAAAGAGGCTATCAATTTAAAAGCGAATCATATGGCACTCATCGCCTGTGAAAATAACATCGTCGATATATCATCAATTAATAACGCACTGGTCGCACATATTAGCCGCGATATAATTAAAGACTACCTTCGTTTCTTAAATAAAGATCTCACGGCTATTCCACTCTGGCAACGGAGCTCCTCCCCGGTATTAACCGCCGATTGTCTGACCCCCGATGTTTTTCGGGTAGCGGCGCAACACAGCATTGCGCATACCGACAGTCCAGGTGAAGAGGAACGCACGCGCGCCCTGCTGTTCACCGTGTTATCACGTTTCCTCGACAGTAAGAAGTTCATGCCCCTGCTCATGTATATGCTGCGAAGTCGCGTCAGCGACAGCGTTTATCATATTATTGAGAGTGATATTCATAAAGCCTGGAATCTTAACCAGGTCGCCCGTTGCCTCTGTCTGAGCCCGAGTTTGCTAAAGAAGAAACTCAAAAGCGAAAATACCAGCTACAGTCAAATCATCACCACTTGCCGCATGCGCTACGCCGTTAATCAGCTCCTGATGGATGGCAAGAATATATCCCAGGTCTCCGAACTGTGTGGTTATAACAGTACATCTTACTTTATCTCTGTGTTCAAAGAGTATTATGGCATGACCCCATTGCATTATGTCAGCCAGTTTAAAGACCGTGCAGTAGCGTGATTTTTGATCGCTTTACAATGAGCCACGATAATATCAGCATTAGCGATAACCCGTACCGGACATAATTCAACCGACCCCTGAAGGCGTATTATAGAACATCATTTGTTGTTCCTTTCAGGAGTCTATTTATGTCCTCGGATGCTGATGCTCACAAAGTGGGCTTAATCCCCGTCACCTTAATGGTGTCGGGGAATATAATGGGTTCAGGGGTTTTCCTGCTGCCTGCTAACCTGGCCGCCACCGGCGGGATTGCAATCTACGGATGGTTAGTCACGATTATCGGCGCGCTGGCGCTGTCGATGGTCTACGCGAAAATGTCGTCCTTAGATCCCAGTCCCGGCGGTTCTTACGCTTACGCACGCCGCTGCTTTGGGCCGTTCCTCGGTTATCAAACCAACGTGTTGTACTGGCTGGCCTGCTGGATCGGTAACATCGCGATGGTCGTTATCGGCGTCGGTTACCTGAGCTACTTCTTCCCGATTCTGAAAGACCCGCTGGTGCTAACGCTGACCTGCGTGATGGTACTGTGGATCTTCGTTCTGCTCAATATTGTCGGTCCGAAAATGATCACCCGCGTTCAGGCCGTCGCCACCGTGCTGGCGCTGGTCCCCATCGTCGGTATCGCGGTGTTTGGCTGGTTCTGGTTTCGTGGCGAAACCTATATGGCCGCCTGGAACGTGAGCGGTATGAACACCTTTGGCGCGATTCAGAGCACCCTTAACGTCACGCTATGGTCGTTCATCGGGGTCGAAAGCGCTTCGGTCGCGGCAGGGGTGGTCAAAAACCCGAAACGCAACGTGCCGATTGCCACCATTGGCGGCGTGTTGATTGCTGCCGTGTGCTACGTGCTCTCCACGACCGCCATCATGGGGATGATCCCCAACGCCGCGCTGCGCGTCTCCGCATCACCGTTCGGTGACGCAGCACGCATGGCGCTGGGCAATACCGCCGGCGCGATTGTCTCCTTCTGCGCGGCAGCAGGTTGTTTAGGCTCACTGGGTGGCTGGACGCTGCTGGCCGGACAGACCGCAAAAGCCGCCGCCGATGACGGTCTTTTCCCGCCCATTTTTGCCCGCGTGAATAAGGCCGGTACACCGGTTGCCGGGCTGATTATCGTCGGTATTCTGATGACGGTCTTCCAGTTCAGCAGCATGTCGCCCAACGCCGCGAAAGAGTTTGGTCTCGTCTCCTCTGTGTCCGTCATCTTTACGCTGGTGCCGTATCTGTACACCTGCGCTGCGCTGCTTTTGCTCGGCCACGGACACTTCGGCAAAGCGCGTCCGCTCTATCTGCTGGTGACCTTTGTCGCCTTTATCTACTGCATCTGGGCGGTGGTCGGTTCTGGCGCGAAAGAGGTGATGTGGTCGTTTGTGACCCTGATGATCATCACCGCGCTGTACGCCCTGAACTACAACCGGATCCACAAAAACCCCTTCCCGCTGGATGCGCCGGTTAACCGGAACTAACCCCGTCATTTTCCCCCATTAAGCCAACCTTAAGTTCTTAAGGTTGGCTTAACTTTACTCTGCGAGGATCGGCGCTACTTAGTCTACGGAAGCTCCACCATGTTAAAGCGCATTATCAAAAGACCCATTCTCAGCCTGTTGGCCTGGTTACTACTGGTTTCATTCTATTTGTCTGTTTGTCTGAACATCGCATTCTACAAGCAGGTTGTGCAGGCCCTGCCGCTGGATTCCCTGCGTAACGTACTGGTCTTCTTATCAATGCCGGTGGTGGCGTTCAGCGTCATCAATATTGTCCTGACGCTGGCCTCTTTCCTGTGGCTAAACCGCCTGCTGGCCTGCCTGTTTATTCTGATGGCCGCGTCGGCGCAGTACTTCATCATGACCTACGGCATCATCATCGACCGCTCGATGATTGCCAATATGGTGGATACCACGCCTGCCGAAACGTTCGCCCTGATGACGCCACGAATGGTTCTCACACTCGGTCTTAGCGGCATTCTGGCGGCGTTCGTCGCCTGCTGGATCAAAATCAAACCGACCACGCCGGCCCTGCGCAGCGTGCTGTATCGCGCCGCCAACGTGCTGGTGTCGGTATTATTGATTGTTCTGGTGGCGGCCTTTTTCTATAAAGATTACGCCTCGCTGTTTCGCAACAATAAGGAACTGGTCAAAGCCCTCAGCCCGTCAAACGGCATTGTCGCCAGTTCGTCCTGGTACTCCCATCAAC
This sequence comes from Citrobacter sp. T1.2D-1, assembly GCF_950098555.1. Taxonomy (NCBI): domain Bacteria; kingdom Pseudomonadati; phylum Pseudomonadota; class Gammaproteobacteria; order Enterobacterales; family Enterobacteriaceae; genus Citrobacter; species Citrobacter sp. T1.2D-1. Next base: position 131,404 of record NZ_CATNHH010000007.1, on the reverse strand, counting down.
GCCTCGCGCACCTGCCGCTGGTACGTATCGGTGAAGATGCACATCGCAATCCGCAGATGCAGCAAGAGAAGCGTAAAAATCTGACCATCCTGATCGTCGGTGAAACCTCACGTGGCGAAAACTTCTCGCTTGGCGGTTACTCACGTGAAACCAACCCATTGTTAGCAAAAGATAATGTGGTCTACTTCCCGCGCACCACGTCGTGTGGTACCGCCACGGCGGTGTCTGTGCCATGCATGTTCTCCAACATGCCGCGCAAGCACTACGACGAAGAACTGGCGCAGCATCAGGAAGGCATGCTCGATATTATCCAGCGCGCGGGGATTAACGTGCTGTGGAACGACAACGACGGCGGCTGTAAAGGCGCCTGCGATCGCGTACCGCATCAGAATATGACGGCGCTAAACCTGAAAGGTGAATGCATCGACGGCGAATGCTATGACGAGGTGCTGTTCCACGGTCTGGAGGAGTACATCAACAGCCTGAAGAGCGACGGGGTGATCGTGCTGCATACCATCGGTAGCCACGGCCCCACCTATTACAACCGTTACCCGCCGCAGTTCAGGAAATTTACCCCGACCTGCGATACCAATGAAATCCAGACCTGTTCACAGGAACAATTAGTGAACACGTACGATAATACCGTGCTGTATGTCGACTATATTGTTGATAAAACAATTAATCTCCTGAAAGCGCATCAGGACAAATTTACCACCAGCCTGGTTTATCTTTCCGACCACGGCGAGTCGCTGGGCGAAAACGGCGTCTATCTGCACGGCCTGCCGTATGCCATTGCGCCAGATGCGCAGAAGCATGTGCCGATGCTGCTGTGGCTGTCAGAGGATTATCAGCAGCGCTACCAGGTTGATGCAAACTGCCTGCAAAAACAGGCGCACGATCGGGACTACTCGCAGGACAATCTTTTCTCGACCATGCTGGGACTGACCGGCGTACAGACCACGCAATATCAAGCCGCAGATGATATTCTGCAGCCTTGCAGGAGAACCACTGAATGAAAATATTGATTGTTGAAGACGATACGCTGCTTTTGCAGGGCTTGATTCTGGCGGCGCAAACCGAAGGGTATGCCTGCGATGGCGTGTCGACCGCCCGCGCGGCTGAGCAATGTCTGGAGACCGGTCATTACAGTCTGGTGGTGCTGGATCTCGGCCTGCCTGACGAAGATGGCCTGCATTTTCTTACCCGCATCCGGCAGAAAAAATATACCCTGCCGGTGCTGATCCTCACCGCACGCGACACGCTCGGCGATAAGATCTCCGGGCTGGACGTCGGCGCGGATGATTATCTGGTGAAGCCTTTTGCGCTGGAAGAGTTGCACGCCCGTATTCGCGCGCTGCTGCGTCGTCACAATAACCAGGGCGAGAGCGAACTGGTCGTCGGCAATCTGACGCTGAACATGGGCCGTCGGCAGGTGTGGAAAGAGGGAGAAGAGTTAATCCTCACCCCCAAAGAGTACGCGCTGCTGTCACGCCTGATGTTGAAATCGGGAAGTCCGGTGCACCGGGAAATTCTCTATAACGACATCTATAACTGGGATAACGAACCGTCGACCAACACCCTGGAAGTGCATATCCACAACCTGCGCGATAAAGTTGGAAAGTCACGTATTCGTACCGTGCGCGGTTTTGGCTACATGTTGGTGGCGACCGCGACTGAGGAAAGCTAATTGAATCTGAAGCGTTTTCTGCGCCAGCCAATGACCCTGCGTCGGCGGTTGATGATAACCATCGGCATGATTTTGCTGGTTTTCCAGCTTATCAGCACCTTCTGGCTCTGGCACGAAAGCACTGAGCAGATCCAGTTGTTTGAACAGGCGCTGCGGGATAACCGCAATAACGATCGCCACATCATGCATGAAATCCGCGAGGCGATCGCCAGTCTGATCGTCCCCAGCGTGTTTATGGTGGGGCTAACGCTGTTCATTTGCTATCAGGCCGTTCGCCGCATCACCCGTCCGCTCGCCAATCTGCAGCAAGAGTTAGAGACCCGCACGGCGGATAATCTCTCCCCCATCGAAATTCACAGTTCGACGGTCGAAATTGAAGCGGTTGTTTCCGCACTCAACCAGTTGGTGAATCGACTGACCGCAACCATCGAGAACGAACGCCTGTTTACCGCCGACGTCGCACACGAGTTGCGAACGCCGTTATCGGGTGTTCGCCTGCATCTGGAGCTATTGTCAAAGGCGCATAACGTGGATGTCGCCCCGCTGCTTGGCCGTCTGGATCAAATGATGGACAGCGTCTCGCAGCTCCTACAACTCGCCCGCGTGGGCCAGTCCTTTTCATCGGGAAATTATCAACAGGTCAGGCTGCTGGAAGATGTTGTCCTGCCGTCTTACGATGAGCTGAGCACAATGCTGGAACAGCGCGAACAAACGCTGTTGCTGCTGCCCGATCGTCAGGACGATGCCATCGTGCAGGGCGATGCGACGCTCCTGCGAATGCTGCTGCGCAATCTGGTAGAGAACGCCCATCGCTACAGTCCGGAAGGAACTACCATCACCATTACGCTAAATGTTAATGATCGGGCAACCATGGCGGTAGAAGATGAAGGACCGGGGATCGACGAGAGCAAGTGCGGCGAACTCAGCAAAGCCTTCGTACGCATGGACAGCCGTTACGGCGGAATCGGATTGGGGTTAAGCATTGTAAGCCGCATTACGCAGCTGCATCACGGGCAGTTTTTCCTGCAAAATCGCAGTGGAACAACCGGAACCCGCGCGTCGGTGATATTGAAGAAGGCTTAGTAGGTTGAGACCCAAATGTACAGGAAGCTACTGACAATCACTACGCTGAACACGGTCATTACACTTTCATAAACACGCTGTTTCATCACACTCTCCTCCAGGGTATGGAAGAGAGTGTGCCAGTCAGAGATTAAGCGAACCTTAAGGCTTACTCGTCAATCCGTGGATGCTGCTGCACCAGGCGTGTACGCTTCACCTGCAGGTCAGCAATCTCCTGATCGATATCCTCAATTTTCTGCTCGATGTTATCGTAGTGCTCGCCGAGAATTTCTTTCGCTTCCTGAATATCCGAGGCAGCAGGCGTTGCCCCTTTCAGCGGCTGGTTCGCGGTCTCTTTCATGGTGATACCCGTAATGAAACCAATCACGGCGATCACCATCAGGTAGTAGGCCGGCATCATCAGATTCTGCGAACTTTCCACCAGCCAGGCCGCCAGCGTTGGCGTCAGACCGGCAATCAGTACTGAAATGTTAAAGGCCGCCGCCAGCGCACTGTAACGAATGTGCGTCGGGAACATGGCCGGCAGCGAAGAGGCCATCACCCCGGTGAAGCAGTTGAGGATCACCGCCAACATCAGCAAACCAGCAAAAATCAGGCCGATGATATTGCTGTTAATCAGGATAAAGGCCGGAATGGCCAGCGCAAACAGCGCGATACTGCCCATGATTACGAACGGGCGACGGCCAAAGCGGTCACTCAGCAGCCCCATCACCGGCTGAACAAACAGCATCCCGATCATAATAGCGATGATAATCAGCACGCCGTGATCTTCAGAGTAATGCAGGTTATGCGACAGATAGCTCGGCATATAGGTCAGCAGCATGTAGTAGGTGACGTTAGTGGCAATCACCAGGCCAATACAGGCCAGCAGGCTGCGCCAGTGCTTAGTGGCAATCTCTTTAAAGGAGATTTTTGGCCCGTCCTGCAAACCTTCGCGATCGCCCTGTTCCAGCTTATCAACGTGCTGCTGGAACGCCGGTGTCTCTTCCAGCGCATGACGCAGATAGAGTCCGATAATCCCTAACGGCAGGGCGATAAAGAATGGAATACGCCAGCCCCATTCCAGGAAGTTCTCTTCCCCGACAACCGTCGAAATCAGCACCACCACGCCTGCACCCAGCACGAACCCGGCAATGGAGCCGAAATCCAGCCAGCTTCCCATAAAGCCGCGTTTACGGTCCGGGGAATACTCGGCCACAAAGATCGACGCGCCGGTGTACTCACCGCCGACAGAGAAGCCCTGTGCCATCTTACACAACAGCAGCAGGACAGGTGCCCAGATGCCTATCGAGGCGTAGGACGGTATCAGGCCGATACAGAAAGTACTGATCGACATAATCACAATGGTGATGGCAAGAATCTTCTGGCGACCATATTTATCGCCAAGCATACCGAAGAACAAACCGCCAAGCGGACGAATCAAAAAGGGAACAGAGAAGGTGGCAAGGGCGGCAATCATCTGCACGCTGGGGTCAGCCCCCGGGAAGAACACTTTACCTAATGCGTAAGCAACAAACCCATAAACCCCAAAATCAAACCACTCCATCGCATTACCCAGCGACGCTGCGGTAATCGCCTTGCGCAATTTACCGTCATCAATAATCGTGACATCGCGAAGGGTAATGGGTTTTACTTTTTTCCTTTTCAGCATAGCTGTCCTCGTAGACTAAGCCCTGTCTCGCTGCATACCGACGCCATTGGCGCACTAAGCGCGAACGTCACCGTCGAGCGCGGGTTGCTCAGGTGCAACCCCTGAAACAAGCGTAGCAGGTTTACTTACACGGACTGGTTAAGGCCTGTACAACCGAACCTGTTGACGCCTGATTTGGGCGGTTAATGAGCTATCTACCCTACCAGTGTTTAAAATTGTGATCAACTTCACATATATGTTTAGGTTTCGTCAACGGAGGTAAATAAGGTGATTCTGAGTCTCTTTTTTTAAAGCGCGGTGTTGTGCTTTTTTACGCTTTCAATCTCTATTTTATTGCGCTTCCTTAATAAAAAGTCACTGTCGTTATTATTATTCTGCCAGGTAATTCTCTCTCATTTTTCACAAATTCTTTACGGTAATTTTAAATATTCAGATCGCACTGGAATGTTTAGATTGATTATGTGACAAAGATAACTAAAACACTGTTTCGTTTTGATTGAATCAGCATTCCGATGAATGCAAGATAATAGCCGATGTAATACCACCGGGAAGCGAAAGACGCCGATCCCAGGCGCAATCGCTACGTACAACATAAAGAGAATGCAGGTTCTCCTTGCTTTCTGTTTAGATATAACAATCTGAATTTTAATATTTTTTGCCACCTTACCCGTTTGTTCCGCGGGCAAGAAGTGAGGACATTTATGAGAATTAAAGCCACCATTGAACGCATCCCTGGTGGGATGATGTTGATTCCATTGCTGCTGGGTGCGGTTGTAAATACCCTTGCACCAAATACCGGTGCTTATTTTGGTTCCTTTACAAAAGGCATGATTACCGGCACGGTACCGATTCTTGCTGTGTGGTTTTTCTGTATTGGGGCATCGATTGATTTACGCGCTACCGGTACGGTCTTGCGTAAATCCGGCACGCTGGTGATTACCAAAATTGCCGTAGCGTGGGCAGTGGCAATGATTGCTGCATCGTTTATTCCGGATACCGGTATTCAGACCGGTTTCTTTGCCGGTCTTTCCGTACTGGCGATTGTTTCCGCGATGGATATGACCAACGGCGGTCTGTATGCCAGCCTGATGAACCAGTACGGTACGAAAGAAGAGTCTGGTGCGTTCGTCCTGATGTCTCTGGAATCCGGTCCGTTGATGACGATGGTCATTCTGGGCGCGGCGGGTCTGGGCTCCTTTGAACCCCATCACTTTATCGGCGCAGTGCTGCCGTTCCTGGTCGGCTTCACGCTGGGCAACCTTGACCACGATCTGCGTGCGTTCTTCAGCAAAGCGACGCCGGTACTGATTCCGTTCTTCGGCTTTGCATTGGGTAACACCATCAACCTGGGCGTGATTGTTGATACGGGTCTGCTGGGTATCCTGCTGGGTGTGGCGGTCATTATCATCACCGGTATTCCGCTGATTATTGCTGACCGCGTGATCGGTGGCGGTAATGGTACTGCGGGTGTCGCGGCGTCCTCTGCGGCAGGTGCCGCCGTCGCCAACCCGGTGATCATCGCGCAAATCAACCCGGCGTTTGAACCGGTCGCCGCCTCCGCAACGGCGCTGGTCGCCGCAAGCGTAGTGGTCACGGCGATTCTGGTGCCAATTATTACGGCGCTCTACGCCAAACGCTTCGCCAGGCTTCCGGCACCAGCGACGGTGGAAGAAACGACAGCGGAATCCGCAAACCACTAATCATCACCCCTCTCCTCTCAGCGCATGAGGGGAGAGGGTGGAAACACCTCTTCAACCATCGCATCCACCAGTCGTTTTGCCGAACAGAGTCGCGGCATACCCAGCGCAACCGTCTGCCAGCGCTGCGTCACAGACCAGCACACCGGATGTTTATCCGCCTCACACCAGTCTCCCAGCCAGCTCAGCATGTCGCTGTAGTCGCCTGAACCGGTGGTCGCGGTGGTATTTAGCCACTGGTGATAGTAGTGACGCGTCGTGGGTGCGGCATTGATACTGTGGGCCAGATAGTTTGTCGCCATCGCCCGGAGATTATCTTTCAGCATCGCCGCCACGTCCGGATTCGCCAGACGGCAGGCATCGCCAAACGGTCCCCAGCGCAACTCTTCCAGCGCAATAAAACAGCGCCCCGGTAACGACCACCCCTCATACGCGCCCGCCAGCCAGCGGGTAAACACCTGCTCGCTGTGTTCCCCGGCCTGGACCGTAAGACCACGCTGGCTCAGCGCCTTCTCCTTCCAGGCGCTGCGCTGGCGAAACCATTCGCTCAGCGAAGTAAGCTGTTGAGCCAGTCCAGGGATAGACGGCCCGCGAGAGAGGTCAGTCTGTTGTAAAACATGCAGTCGTGCAGAGATTCGCGTCAGCGCCAGATGCCCCGGATCGAGCATGCCCGCCAGTTTTTCCACCAGCTTCAGGCGCATCATTAGATGTTCACTGAACATTCCGGCCATGGCCCACGCCCGCAACTGCGTCCGGGAGAGGATCTCCAGCGTCAGGCGTTCGCGAAACTGCTGCTGTTGCAGCGTGCCGCCTGCCCGTTTCGGTTCTTCTCCCTGAACCAGATCGACCATAAACTTCGGGTGGATACATTCCAGCGTCCGTCCGGGGCCTTCCAGTAACGCGTTTGTCATGTGTGTTCGGCCGCAAAAAGGGTTTGAATGTCGTCACGGAGCAGACGGGAGTCTTCATAAATCCAGGCGGAGGCGGCAATACTGTGCTGCAACTGCTGACTCAGACTCTGGACAGCCGATTCATTTTGCTGACGAACCAGCAAACTCTCACGCAGGCTCTCCTGCAATCCCGCCAGGCACAATGAGAAATCGGCAAAAAATGTTGCCATACCTGCCGTAACTGAAACATCGACCTGCGCGGCTAAAGCTTTACGAATTTGTTGGCAGAAATGGCTGACGTACTCCACCAGACTTTGGTGCAGCGCGTTGATATCAATCAGATAGCGCGTCTTCGCTTCAACATAGTCATTCCAGCGCCAGTTCGGCTGATTCAGCCAGCGGGAGAACGTCTCACGCACCCCGCCCACCCGGGGTTCGTCGCTTTCGACGTGGTCCTGCTGGGCAATCGCGTCGCTGAACAACTGCCGCGTCGTGAAGTTAAACATGGCGGCGTGAAAGGCCGGGAAGCTTATCCTGGGACTGAATCCCGCATGACTCAACTCCGCTTTCACCCGCATTTCGATGGGGCGCATCGCCTCATTCAGCGAACGGCTGAGGGTCACTTCCAGTTGTTCAAAACGTATTCCCAGGTCACGGCTGATGTTTTCCTGCGCCGCCAGCAGGACGCCCTCACAGGCGGCACGCAGCTTACTGAGGATCACCTGCGCCTGCGCTTCGTCGTGCAGCACCAGCATCTCTGCGTCAAACTCCGCCTGCGGTAGCGGCGACCAGCTATCGCCACGCGACAGTTTCAGTATCTGCTCGCGGCTGAAAAAGGTCTCGATACTGCGCAAGATCGTGGCCTGCTGCTGGTTGAGAAAGCCGTTGGCCGACGTCAGCGCCAGCCCGACCTCATGGTGGACTTCATCGCTGACGCTGTCCTGACTCACCTTCAACTGCTGCATGTCCTCTTCCAGACGCACGATATTTTGTTGCAGCGTGTCAAAAGCCACCGTCAGACAGTGATAGCGGAAATCCAGATATTCGCGGGCGCTGTGGGCGTAATTCAGCAATTTATGCGAGGCGGAGCGCAATGCATACAGCGATGCATTGGCATAAGCGGCATGAATTAAGGTCCGGATCGGCTGTTCAAACAGCGAATCTTCCCACAACAAATCCGCGGCGTGGCGAAGGTGTTCAATATCATCGAGGTCGGCGCTTCGCCAGCGCCGCCCGAGCGCCGCTTCGGCAAAGTCCTGCACCCAACGCTGCTCCTCGTGATCCGGCAGATGACCGCGGCTTGCCAGTTCATGACGCGCCCGGTTGGCCAGATATCCCCACATCGAAGAGACCGGATAAATCTGCGCCGGGTTAATACAGCCCTTCATCAGGGTGCCGGAAATCAGCGCCCTCACCTGCTCTTCGTCATCGCTGTTGCGATCTTTCTGGTCAAATTTATTCACCAGCGCATACAGCGGCACCGATTTTCCGACCGCGGCGATGGCCTGGCGGACCTCTTCATCGGAAATCGATTTCAGCTGTGTATAGTCCATCACCGCCAGCACGGCGGAGGCACGGGCCAGTTGCTCATTGAGCATTTTTTGCAGGTGCGGCTGCCCGGCTTCGTTTGGCCCCGGCGTATCCAGTAACGTCAGTTGACCAGGATAGTTCTCCAGCCCCGCCAGGTGTACAAATTCCACCTCAATCACTGGAATATGTTCAATAGCCGCATAGGCAGAAAAAGGAAAATCGACCTCCAGCGCTTTCGATAAGCGCACCAAATCGTTGAGGCTTTTCAGACAGTGAAAGATCGGCTGCGCGCCGAGATAGTGGCGCTCAAACGCTTCCCCTCTTTCGATGCGCTGCATGAGACCATTCATGTCTTTATCAATTTCCAGCACCTGAGTCAGACTCTGCCGATCGCAAGCATGCATGCTCTCCTGGAGGGTCTTCATCAGCGCCTCGATGGGCGCAACGTGGGAAAAATGCAGCACCGGTTCTTTCTGACCGGGTGTATGGCGGATCAGCGTCGGCAATGCCGTCATCGGACGATTGCGATTGGGCAGTACTTCCGTCCCGACAATGGCATTGATCGTTGTCGATTTTCCCGCTTTCATGGTACCGACGATCGCCAGCACCATTTCCAGTCGCGAGATTTTTCGCAACTCATTGTTCAGCGTGGCCTGCTGGGTTTCGATCCCACGGGCGCTAAAATGCATGGGCTGAACGTTAAGGTCGTCCTCTCTCTTTAATGAGGAAGCGCCCTCCAGCGTTGCCGTTGGCATTTTTTTTACCGTTTTAAGATGTTCTAAAGAGAGCATCAGCAAGCGTTCCGCTTCCTGGCTCAATTCATATATTGTCTGTGTGTACATAAAAAATGTTTCCTTAACGCAAATTTTATTGCTTTTATTTAGCCGTTTCATTTTATTAGTGAATATTCGGCTTTAATAATTACGTATGGAAAAGGATTTATTAATTAATTTACTGATATTATTGAAATTATTATTTTAATTACTGTCTTTTGAATGACGCTCAGTGACGTAAAGAAGTAAAAAAGCGTAGTTCAGTTTTATAAAAAACCAGACCAGTTTAGGTTAATTTCACCTACCAAAAATAAGGGGTAAAGCGCTGAAAGAACCCAGACTGAAAATCGACCAGCCAATTATTTAGGATATTTCTCGCCACCTTATCTCAAATAACAAACGGTAGCAATTTCCCTTAAAAATATTACCTCGATTTTTTGGCCTGGCCGTCCGGTTACGGTCACAGTTCGGCATTTACGTTAAAAACAGAGTAGTCCCGACAACGTTAAGGATTTTGTGTATAATTGCGTCCTTTTTCGGCAATCTGCCATTTTTTGGGCGCTTTTGCCCTTGCTGACTTTTGAGGAAATCGACATGTCATTACCCCACTGCCCACAATGCAACTCCGAATACACTTACGAAGATAACGGCATGTACATCTGCCCGGAATGTGCCCACGAATGGAACGATGCGGAATCGGCGCATGAAGACGATTCGCTGATTGTGAAAGATGCCAACGGTAATCTGCTGGCTGACGGCGACAGCGTCACCGTGGTGAAGGATCTGAAAGTGAAAGGCAGCTCCTCGATGCTGAAAATCGGTACGAAAGTAAAAAACATTCGTCTGGTGGAAGGCGACCACAACATCGATTGCAAAATTGATGGATTTGGCCCGATGAAACTGAAATCAGAGTTCGTGAAAAAGAACTGATTTTAATTGCCCGGTGGCGCTTCGCTTACCGGGCCCGGGGTAACTACACTTAAGTGGCTTCTCTTACCTGAGGTAAAGATTATGCCGTTAAGTCCCTACATCTCTTTTGCCGGAAACTGTGCTGACGCCATCGCGTATTATCAAAAGACGTTGGGTGCAGAACTCCTTTATAAAATCAGCTTCGGTGAAATGCCCAAATCGGCGCAGGACAGCGAAGACGGTTGCCCGTCCGCAATGACATTCCCCGATACCGCTATCGCCCATGCCAACCTGCGTATCGCCAATAGCGACATCATGATGAGTGATGCCATTTCATCGGACAACGCCCACTATTCGGGATTCACGCTGGTCCTCGACACGCAAAATGTCGACGAAGGGAAGCGCTGGTTTGACCATCTCGCCGCTGAGGGTCAAATCGAAATGGACTGGCAGGAAACCTTCTGGGCACATGGCTTTGGCAAAGTCAGCGATCGCTACGGTATACCGTGGATGATCAATGTCGTCAAACAACCCCAGCCAACCGAGTAACACAGCGGGAGGCGTGCCTCCCGTCTTGTCATCAAACTCACCTTAACTCTTCATCGGCAAGTCACGTCCCCTTAACCCAAACGTCATATTGATCCGCCACGATGGGGCCACTTTTTATAGAGAGGCCGCATCATGGAAACGATCATTCGCGTCGAGAAACTCTCCAAAACGTTTAATCAGCATCAGGCGCTGCATGCGGTTGATCTGAACATCGGTTCCGGTGAGATGGTGGCTCTGCTTGGGCCGTCAGGCTCCGGCAAATCCACCCTTTTACGTCATCTGAGCGGATTGATCACCGGCGATAAATCGCCAGGTAGCCGCGTCGAACTGCTCGGTCGCACCGTTCAGCATGAAGGCCGACTGGCGCGCGATATCCGCAAGAGCCGCGCGCATACCGGTTACATCTTCCAACAATTCAATCTGGTGAATCGCCTGACGGTGCTGGAGAACGTGCTGATTGGCGCGCTCGGCAGTACGCCGTTCTGGCGCACCTGTTTTAGCTGGTTTAGCGCAGAGCAGAAACAGCGCGCGCTTCAGGCACTGACCCGCGTCGGGATGGCGCATTTTGCGCACCAGCGCGTCTCAACGCTCTCCGGCGGCCAGCAGCAGCGCGTGGCAATCGCCCGGGCGCTGATGCAACAGGCCAAAGTGATCCTCGCCGACGAACCAATTGCCTCACTGGACCCGGAATCGGCGCGCATCGTGATGGACACTTTGCGCGACATCAACCAGACCGACGGCATTACCGTCGTCGTCACGCTGCATCAGGTGGATTACGCCCTGCGCTACTGCGAACGCATTGTCGCACTGCGTCAGGGACACGTCTTCTATGACGGCAGCAGCCAGCTCTTTGATAACGAAAGATTTGATCATCTCTACCGCAGCATGAACCGCGTCGAACAGAACGCACAGGCTGCTTAATTCAAAAAGCCCAGGCTGGCAGGTGAAATAGCCTGGAACAATGCTAAATAAGGATGATAGATGAGCTATAAAACGGTAGCCGCGCTGGCGTTCACCAGCATGTTCAGCCTCAGTACTCTGCTCAGTCCCGCCTTTGCTGAAGAGCAGGAAAAAGCGTTGAACTTTGGCATTATTTCGACCGAATCACAGCAAAACCTGAAACCCCAATGGGACCCGTTCCTGAAGGACATGGAGAAGACGCTGGGCGTAAAAGTGAACGCCTTCTTCGCGCCGGACTATGCCGGGATCATCCAGGGTATGCGCTTTAATAAAGTCGATATCGCCTGGTACGGCAACCTCTCGGCAATGGAAGCCGTGGATCGCGCCAACGGCCAGGTCTTCGCCCAGACCGTCGCCGCCGATGGATCTCCGGGTTACTGGAGCGTGCTGATCGTGAACAAGGACAGCCCGATCAACAACCTCGACGAACTGATCGCCAAACGCAAAGATCTCACCTTCGGTAACGGCGATCCTAACTCCACCTCCGGTTATCTCGTCCCGGGTTATTACGTCTTCGCAAAAAACAACATCGCCGCCAGCGACTTCAAACGCACCGTCAACGCCGGTCATGAAACCAATGCCCTCGCGGTCGCTAACAAACAGGTAGACGTTGCCACTAACAATACCGAGAACCTCGATAAGCTGAAAACCTCCGCGCCGGACAAGCTGAAAGAACTGAAGGTTATCTGGAAGTCGCCGCTGATCCCGGGCGATCCGATCGTCTGGCGTAAGAACCTCTCAGAAACCACCAAGGACAAGGTGTACGGCTTCTTCATGAACTACGGCAAAACAGCGGAAGAAAAAACCGTGCTGGAACGTCTGGGCTGGGCACCGTTCCGTGCCTCCAGCGACCTGCAACTGGTACCGATTCGCCAGCTCGCGCTGTTTAAAGAGATGCAGAGCGTGCAGGACAACAAAGGACTGAACGCTGAAGAGAAAACCAGTAAATCTTCCGCGATTAAAGCGCAACTGGACGATCTTGACCGTCTGACCGCCGCGCTCAGCGCCATGACCAGCGTGAACAAAGCGGTGCAGTAATGCTATGCCCGGTGGCGCTGTGCTTACCGGGCCTACGTTCCACCTGTAGGCCGGATAAGCGTAGCGTCATCCGGCAATGACAGACCACGGAGAACTTCATGCAAACCATCACCGTCCCACCTCCGAAACGTAGCTGGTTCTCGCTCGTGAGTTGGGCCATTCTGCTCGCCGTGCTGGTCGTGTCGTGGAAAGGCGCCGAAATGGCCCCGCTCACGCTGATTCAGGACTCCGGCAACATGGCGACCTTCGCCGCCGATTTCTTCCCGCCGGACTTCAGCCAGTGGCGGGACTACCTCGGCGAAATGGCAGTAACCCTGCAAATCGCCGTCTGGGGCACCGCGCTGGCCGTGATCCTCTCTATTCCCTTCGGCCTGATGTGCGCCGACAACCTCGTGCCCTGGTGGATCTACCAGCCAATGCGAAGGGCGATGGACGCCTGCCGCGCCATCAACGAAATGGTGTTTGCCATGCTGTTCGTGGTCGCCGTCGGTCTCGGTCCCTTTGCTGGCGTCATGGCGCTGTTTATCCACACCACCGGCGTACTTTCCAAACTGTTGTCCGAAGCGGTGGAAGCCATTGAACCCGGTCCGGTTGAAGGCATTCGCGCCACCGGTGCCAACAAAATCGAAGAGATTCTTTACGGCGTGCTGCCCCAGGTGATGCCGCTGCTGATCTCCTACTCGCTGTACCGCTTTGAATCTAACGTCCGCTCGGCAACCGTGGTGGGGATGGTGGGCGCAGGCGGCATTGGCGTCACGTTGTGGGAGGCGATTCGCGGTTTCCAGTTCCAGCAAACCTGCGCCCTGATGGTGTTGATCATCGTCACCGTCAGCCTGCTGGATTTTCTCTCCCAGCGTTTACGTAAGCACTTTATCTGATTAGCGAGGCATTGATTGCTATGCACTTGTCTACACATCCGACCAGTTATCCGACGCGTTATCAGGAGATTGCCGCGAGACTTGAGCAGGAGCTACGCCAACACTACCGCTGCGGCGATTACCTGCCCGCCGAGCATCAGCTTGCCGCGCATTATGAGGTTAACCGTCACACCCTGCGCCGCGCCATCGACCAGTTGGTTGAGCGCGGCTGGGTACAGCGTCGTCAGGGCGTTGGCGTGCTGGTACTGATGCGCCCGTTCGATTATCCGCTTAACGCCCAGGCACGCTTCAGTCAAAACCTGTTGGATCAGGGAAGCCATCCCACCAGCGAAAAACTGCTGGCGGTGCTGCGCCCGGCTTCCCGTCACGTTGCCGATGCGCTCAGCACGCAGGAGGGCACTAACGTCATCCACCTGCGCACCCTGCGACGGGTGAACGGCATTGCCCTGTGTCTGATTGACCATTACTTTTCCGACCTCACCCTCTGGCCGCTGTTGCAGGGCTTTAATCACGGCTCGCTGCACGACTACTTGCGCGAGCAGTCCGGCCTCACGCTCAAGCGCACACAGACACGCATCAGCGCCCGCCGTGCGCAGGCGAAAGAGAGCAAGGTCCTGGAAATCCCCAATATGGCGCCGCTGCTCTGCGTGCGCACCCTGAACCACCGTGAAGGCGAAGAACGCGCGATGGAGTACTCCGTCAGCCTGACCCGCGCCGACATGATCGAATTCACTATGGAGCACTGAATGCATTTCGATACCGCCACCCGCCAGCGCTGGATGCGCGCGCTGGCTTTCAGCAAGGCCGATGCCCTGAATGCGCGGCTCCAGGCGTTAAAGCTGGCACCGGAATATGAGCTGATTCGCGCCCCGGAAACCGGGCTGATGCAAATTCAGGCGCGCATGGGCGGCACCGGCAACCGCTTCTTTGCCGGAGACACCACGCTGACCCGCGCAGTAGTACGCCTGAAAAGCGGCACGCTGGGCTACAGCTACCTGCTGGGACGCAACAAACATCACGCCGAGCAGTGCGCCGTCATCGACGCCTTACTGCAGGAACAGACGCATTTCCAGAACCTGATGGAAACCTTAATTAGCCCGCTGGAGGCAGAACGCGAGGCGGAAATTACCGCACGTCGCGCCGAAGTCAACGCCAGCCGGGTCGACTTCTTTACGCTGGTACGCGGAGATAACGAATGACCCTACAGACCGCCTTTACCCTGCCCGTCCAGGACGCCCAACAAAGCTTTCGCCGCCTGCTGAAAGCGATGAGCGAACCGGGGGTGATTGTTGCCCTGCATCAACTGAAACACGGCTGGCAGCCGTTGAATCTGGCAACCACCAGCGTTCTGCTGACGCTGGTCGATGGCGATACGCCGGTCTGGCTATCGCCTGCGCTTAATAATGACATCGCCAGCCAGAACCTGCGTTTTCACACCAACGCGCCGATGGTCGAACAGCCGCAACTGGCAACCTTTGCCGTGGCCGACGAGCAGATCAGCAGCGAACAGCTTAATGCCCTCTCCGCCGGTTCTGCCGTCGCGCCGGAATCCAGCGCCACGCTGATCGTGCAGGTCTCCAGCCTGAGCGGCGGGCGGATGTTGCGTCTGACCGGCGCAGGTATCGCCGAAGAGCGGATGATCGCGCCGCAGTTGCCAGAGTGCCTGATTCACGAACTCACCGAGCGCCCGCATCCGTTCCCGCTGGGCGTCGATCTTATCCTCACCTGTGGCGAACGGCTGCTGGCCATTCCGCGAACCACCCATGTGGAGGTGTGCTGATGTACGTAGCCGTCAAGGGGGGCGAGAAGGCAATAGCCAATGCCCATGCGTTACAGGAGCACCGACGCCGGGGCGACGATGCGGTTGTCGAACTGAGCGTGGCGCAGATCGAACAGCAGATGAATCTGGCTGTCGACAGGGTAATGACCGAAGGCGGTATTGCCGATCGCGAACTGGCGGCGCTGGCGCTCAAGCAGGCCAGCGGCGATAACGTCGAAGCCATCTTTCTGCTGCGCGCCTATCGCACTACGCTGGCGAAGCTGGCGGTGAGTGAGCCACTGAACAGCGCGGAAATGCGCCTGGAACGCCGTATCTCCGCCGTCTATAAAGATATTCCGGGTGGACAGCTGTTAGGGCCAACCTATGACTACACCCATCGTCTGCTCGATTTTACGCTGCTGGCGAATGGCGAAACGCCACCGTTGCGGACCGCAGAGAGTACACAGGAAGCCGCCCCGCACGTCTTTTCGCTGTTGGCGAATCAGGGGCTGGCGAAGCCCGAAGAAGATAACGGCATCGCGCCGGATGACATCACCCGCACGCCGCCGGTTTATCCCTGCTCCCGCGCCTCGCGCCTGCAACAGCTGATGCGCGGCGATGAGGGCTATCTGCTGGCGCTGGCCTACTCTACCCAGCGCGGCTACGGGCGCAATCACCCGTTCGCGGCCGAGATCCGCAGCGGTTACGTTGCGCTGGAAACGGTGCCGGAAGAGCTGGGATTTGCGGTCAACGTTGGCGAACTGCTGATGACCGAATGCGAAATGGTCAACGGCTTTGTCGCCCCGGAACACGACGTGCCCCACTTTACTCGCGGCTACGGGCTGGTGTTCGGCATGAGCGAACGCAAAGCGATGGCAATGGCGCTGGTGGACAGAGCCCTACAGGCACCCGACTACGATGAAACGGTCACGGGACCAGCACAGGACGAAGAGTTCGTGCTGGCGCATGCGGATAACGTCGAGGCGGCGGGTTTTGTTTCGCACCTCAAACTCCCCCACTACGTCGATTTCCAGGCCGAGCTGGAACTGCTCAAACGCCTGCAACAGGAGGCCGCCCGTGACCACTAACCTCTCCGGCTACAACTTTGCTTATCTGGATGAGCAGACTAAACGCATGATCCGCCGCGCGATCCTCAAAGCGGTGGCGATCCCAGGCTATCAGGTGCCGTTCGGTGGTCGCGAAATGCCGATGCCCTACGGCTGGGGAACCGGCGGGATCCAGATTACCGCCAGTGTGATTGGCGAACCGGATGTGCTGAAGGTTATCGATCAGGGCGCGGATGACACCACCAACGCCGTATCGATCCGCAACTTCTTCAAACGCGTCACCGGCGTTAATACCACCGAACGCACGGAAGACGCCACGCTTATCCAGACCCGTCACCGGATCCCGGAAACGCCGCTGGGAGAAGATCAGATCATTATCTTCCAGGTGCCGATCCCCGAACCGCTGCGTTTTATCGAGCCGCGCGAAACAGAAACCCGCACCATGCATGCGCTGGAGGAGTACGGGATCATGCAGGTAAAACTGTATGAAGATATCGCCCGCTTCGGCCACATCGCGACCACCTACGCCTACCCGGTGAAGGTGAATGGCCGCTATGTGATGGACCCGTCGCCAATCCCGAAATTCGATAACCCGAAGATGGACATGATGCCCGCCCTCCAGCTGTTTGGCGCGGGACGCGAAAAACGGATCTACGCCGTGCCGCCGTATACCCGCGTGGAAAGCCTCGACTTCGACGATCATCCGTTCACCGTGCAGACCTGGGATGAGCCCTGCGCCATCTGCGGTTCAACACACAGTTATCTTGACGAAGTGGTGCTCGATGACACCGGCAAACGGATGTTTGTCTGCTCCGACACCGACTACTGCCGCCAACAGAGCGAGGCACTCAGCCAATGACGCAACCGCTGCTTTCGGTTAATAACCTGACCCATCTCTACGCGCCGGGCAAAGGCTTCAGCGAGGTCTCTTTTGACCTGTGGCCTGGCGAAGTGCTGGGCATTGTCGGCGAGTCCGGTTCAGGTAAAACCACCCTGCTGAAATCCATTTCCTCACGCCTGACGCCGCAGTCGGGCGAGATTCAGTACCAGAACCGTTCGCTCTACGCCATGAGCGAGGCCGACCGTCGTCGCCTGCTGCGCACCGAATGGGGCGTGGTGCATCAGCATCCGCTGGACGGTCTGCGTCGTCAGGTCTCTGCGGGCGGCAATATCGGCGAACGCCTGATGGCGACCGGTGCGCGCCACTACGGCGAGATCCGCGCCACGGCGCAGCGCTGGCTGGAAGAGGTCGAAATTCCGGCCTCACGTATCGACGACCTGCCGACCACCTTTTCCGGCGGCATGCAGCAACGTCTGCAGATCGCCCGCAACCTCGTCACGCATCCGAAGCTGGTGTTTATGGATGAACCGACCGGCGGCCTGGACGTCTCCGTACAGGCGAAGCTACTGGACCTGCTGCGCGGCCTGGTGGTGGAACTGGATCTGGCGGTGGTGATTGTCACCCACGATTTAGGCGTGGCGCGCCTGCTGGCAGACCGTCTGCTGGTGATGAAACAGGGTCAGGTGGTGGAAAGTGGATTAACCGACCGCGTGCTCGACGATCCGCACCACCCTTATACCCAACTGCTGGTGTCGTCAGTTTTACAGAATTGATGTCGCTGCTGTGCCGGATGACGACGCTAACGCGTCTTATCCGGCCTACAGAACCGCGCTTACCCGACCTACGGTACATGTAGGCCGGATAAGGCAAAGCCGCCATCCGGCTACGAAACGTGTAGGCCGGATAAGGCAAAGCCGCCATCCGGCGATCGGACATCCGGCAAAAAGAACGAAGAGGCCAACATGATTCGCGTAGAAAATGTCAGCAAGACTTTTGTGCTCCACCAGCAAAACGGCGTGCGCCTGCCGGTGCTGCAAAACGCCTCGCTGGAGGTAAAAAACGGTGAATGCGTCGTGCTGCATGGCCATTCCGGCAGCGGGAAATCGACACTGCTCCGTTCGCTGTATGCCAACTACCTGCCCGATGAAGGACACATCCATATTCGCCATCGCGACGAATGGGTGGATCTGGTGCAGGCCCCGGCGCGCAAAGTGCTGGAAGTACGCCGCGCCACGATCGGCTGGGTGAGCCAGTTTCTGCGGGTGATCCCGCGGATCTCCGCGCTGGATGTCGTCATGCAGCCGCTGCTGGATCTCGGCGTGCCGCGCGAGGCGTGCGCCGCCAAAGCCGCAAACCTGCTGACGCGCCTGAACGTGCCGGAACGCCTGTGGCACCTTGCCCCGTCAACTTTTTCCGGCGGTGAACAACAGCGCGTCAACATTGCGCGCGGTTTTATCGTCGATTACCCGATTTTGTTACTCGACGAACCGACCGCATCGCTCGATGCCAAAAACAGTGCCGCCGTGGTGGCGCTGATTGAAGAGGCAAAAGCGCGCGGCGCGGCCATTGTCGGCATTTTTCACGATCAAACTGTGCGCGACCGCGTAGCGGATCGTTTGCACCTGATGGGAACAACACCATGATTATCAACAATGTAAAGCTGGTGCTGGAAGATGAAGTGGTGCAGGGATCGCTGGAAATGCAGGAGGGTGTGATTCGCGCGTTTGCGCAAAGTCAGAGCCGTCTTCCACAGGCGCTCGACGGTGAAGGCGGCTGGCTGCTGCCGGGACTGATTGAGCTTCACACCGACAATCTCGACAAATTCTTCACCCCCCGCCCGAAGGTGGACTGGCCCGCCCATTCGGCGATGAGCAGCCACGACGCGCTGATGGTCGCCAGCGGTATCACCACCGTGCTAGACGCGGTAGCGATTGGCGATGTCCGCGACGGCGGCGATCGTCTGGAAAACCTGGAGAAAATGATCAACGCCGTGGAGGAGACGCAAAAGCGTGGGGTGAACCGCGCCGAACACCGCCTGCATCTGCGCTGCGAACTGCCGCACCACACCACGTTACCGCTGTTCGAGAAACTGGTGGGTCGTGAACCGGTCACGCTGGTTTCGCTGATGGATCACTCGCCGGGCCAGCGCCAGTTCGCCAACCGCGAGAAGTACCGTGAGTATTATCAGGGCAAGTATTCGCTGACCGATGAACAGATGGCGCGTTACGAAGAGGAACAGCTTCAGCTTGCCGCACGCTGGTCACAGCCCAACCGGACGGCCATCGCGAAGTTGTGCCATGAGCGCAACATTGCGCTGGCGAGCCACGATGACGCCACCGCCGGACATGTGCTTGAATCACATCAGCTTGGCAGCGTGATCGCCGAATTTCCCACCACCTTTGAAGCTGCAGAAGCCTCACGCCAGCACGGCATGAACGTGCTGATGGGCGCGCCGAACATCGTGCGCGGCGGTTCTCACTCCGGCAACGTCGCGGCGCATACGCTGGCGGAGTTGGGCCTGCTGGATATTCTCTCGTCGGATTACTACCCTGCCAGCCTGCTGGATGCGGCGTTTCGCGTCGCGGACGACGCGGCCAACCGCTTCACCCTGCCGCAGGCGATCCGCCTGGTCACCGCCAACCCGGCACGGGCGCTCAGTCTCAGCGATCGCGGCACGATCGCCGAAGGGAAACGCGCCGATCTGGTACTGGCGCACCGCAAGGGCGATCACATCCACATCGACCACGTCTGGCGTCAGGGAAAGAGGGTGTTCTGAGTATGGGAAAACTGATCTGGCTGATGGGGCCGTCCGGCTCCGGAAAGGACAGTTTGCTGACGGCACTCCGTCAGCAGGAACATGCGCAACTGCTGGTGGCGCATCGTTACATCACCCGCGCGGCGAACGCCGGGAGCGAGAATCATGTTGCCCTGAGCGAACAGGAGTTTTTCACCCGCGCCGGGCATAACCTGCTGGCGTTAAGCTGGCATGCTAACGGCTTTTACTATGGCGTCGGCGTGGAGATCGACCTCTGGCTCAACGGCGGCTTCGACGTGGTGGTCAACGGCTCCCGGGCGCATCTTCCCCAGGCGCAGGCGCGCTACGGTACGGCGCTGCTGCCGGTCTGTTTGCAGGTCTCCCCCACGATTTTGCGCCAGCGTTTACAGGCGCGCGGGCGGGAAAGCGAAACGGAGATCGCCGCGCGTCTCGAACGCGCCGCCCGCTATGCCCCGTTTGACTGCCATACGTTGAATAACGACGGCAGTTTGCACCAGTCCGTCGATACACTGTTAACGTTAATGGGACGCAAGGAGCCACGCCATGTCTGCCTGTGAACTTCGTCGCGCCACGGCACAAGACACCGAGGCCGTGTACGCGCTCATCTGCGAACTGAAACAAACCACGTTTGATTACCCGGCCTTTCGCGCCGGATTCACCGCCAATTTGCAGGATGCCCGATTGCGCTATCAGTTGGCGCTGCTTGACGGTGAGGCGGTTGGGTTGATTGGCCTGCATTTGCAGTATCATTTACATCACGCCAACTGGATTGGCGAGATTCAGGAGCTGGTGGTGATGCCGCAGGCGCGGAGTCTGAAAATCGGCAGCCAGTTGTTGGCATGGGCGGAACAGAAAGCCCGCGAGGCGGGAGCGGAGATGACGGAGCTGTCCACCAGCGTGAAGCGCCATAACGCCCACCGTTTTTATCTGCGCGAAGGCTACGAACAGAGCCATTTTCGCTTCACAAAAGCATTGTGAGGTACGTAGCCCGGATAAGACGCTCGCGTCGCCATCCGGCACGATACGACAAGGGGAGTCACGATGAGCCTGACCATTACGCTGAGCGGCACGGGCGGCGCGCAAGGGGTGCCGGCGTATGGCTGCGACTGCGCCGCCTGTCGTCGCGCACGCTTGCAGGAACAGTATCGCCGACGCCCGTGTAGCGGCGTGGTCAAATTCAACGATGCGGTGACGCTGCTGGATGCGGGCATACCGCACCTGATGGACGACTGGCCGGCGGGCAGTTTCCGACAGTTTTTACTCACCCACTACCACATGGATCATGTACAGGGATTGTTTCCGCTGCGCTGGGGCGTTGGTGCGTCTATCCCGGTGTATGGCCCGCCGGACGAACAGGGTTGCGACGATCTGTTTAAGCACCCCGGCATTCTGGACTTTAGCTACACCGTCGAGCCGTTTGTGGTGTTTGAGTTACAGGGATTACAGGTCACACCGCTGCCGCTGAATCACTCAAAGCTGACGTTGGGTTATCTTCTGGAGACGGCGCACAGCCGCGTGGCGTGGCTATCCGACACCGCCGGACTGCCCGATAAAACGCTCACCTTTCTGCTCAACAATCAGCCGCAGGTTATCGTCATCGACTGTAGCCATGCGCCGAGTCCGGAACCCCCGCGCAACCACGGTGATTTAACCACGGTGATGGCGATGAATGAGGTGATCCACTGCCCGCAGGTGATCCTCACCCATATTAGCCACCAGTTCGACGTCTGGCTGATGGATAACCCGCTCCCGGACGGATTTGAAGCGGGCTATGACGGAATGCAGATTGTGGTGGATTAGGGCATTTTGTGCACGACTGCGTTAACGTTCGTCGTCCTCTTCCATTCGACGCTCTTCATCTTCCAGTTGGCGGCGCTCGCGATCGAGCAGGCGCTGGCGTTCATCCAGTTGACGACGTCTGTCCTCAAACTGACGGCGACGGTCGTCATACTGCCTGCGGCGATCGTCGCTCATTTCATTCTGCCACCTGTCGTCACGCGAATCCTCGTAGTCCCGCCCGCTGTCAGGCTTATAGGCATCGTTGATCGCCTGCTGAATGTTGCCGATGGCATCATCAATAATATCGGCCTGCGCCGGCACGGTAGCCAGCGACAGCAGGCTGAATAAAAAGAGCGTCGGAGTGCGTTTCATAAAACCAGCCTCAAAAGGGGACGTTTTCTACGTTAGTCAACGCAACCTGATGCAACCAGAGGAGGAATCTCAAATTCAGTCTGGGTCAGCAGCGTCCCTCCATGGGTGTACCGGGTTCAAAGCCTTAGCCAGCCAACACGACTCTGCCGCTGCGCGGGGTCGATATGTTGTCATTCACGGGAAATCGTCACGTCAAATATGACGACAGCCTGCTTTTCGTCAGGGTTTTGACCAAAAAATACCCGTAATATCAGGGAAAGTCCCCAATTAAAATGTGGCATAAAAGATGCATACTCAGGGCGACAAGCGTGTATGCGCGATTTGATTAACTGGAGCGAAACCGATGAAAAAAGTCGTCACGGTTTGCCCGTATTGCGCATCAGGTTGCAAGATAAACCTGGTGGTCGATAACGGCAAAATCGTCCGGGCTGAGGCGGCGCAGGGGAAAACCAATCAGGGTACTCTGTGTCTGAAGGGCTATTACGGCTGGGATTTCATTAACGATACCCAGATCCTGACCCCGCGCCTGAAAACCCCTATGATTCGTCGCCAGCGTGGCGGCAAACTGGAATCTGTTTCCTGGGATGAAGCGCTGAACTACGTCGCCGAGCGCCTGAGCGCCATCAAAGCGAAATACGGCCCTGATGCCATCCAGACGACCGGCTCGTCTCGTGGTACCGGGAATGAAACCAACTACATCATGCAAAAATTTGCGCGCGCCGTTATTGGTACCAATAACGTTGACTGCTGCGCTCGCGTCTGACACGGCCCATCGGTTGCAGGTCTGCACCAGTCGGTCGGTAACGGCGCAATGAGTAATGCAATTAACGAAATTGATAACACCGATTTAGTGTTTATCTTCGGCTACAACCCGGCGGATTCCCACCCTATTGTGGCGAATCACGTGATTAACGCTAAACGTAACGGGGCGAAAATTATCGTCTGCGATCCGCGCAAAATTGAAACCGCGCGCATTGCCGACATGCACATCGCATTGCGAAACGGCTCGAATATCGCGCTATTGAACGCAATGGGTCATGTCATTATTGAAGAAAGCCTCTACGACCAGGCGTTTGTGGCCTCGCGTACGGAAGGCTTTGAAGAGTACCGCAAGATTGTCGAAGGCTATACGCCGGAGTCCGTTGAGGAGATAACCGGCGTCAGCGCGAGTGAAATTCGCCAGGCGGCGCGGATGTATGCCGGGGCGAAAAACGCGACCATCCTGTGGGGCATGGGTGTAACCCAGTTCTATCAGGGCGTGGAAACCGTGCGTTCACTGACCAGCCTCGCGATGCTGACCGGCAACCTCGGTAAGCCCAGCGTGGGCGTTAACCCGGTACGTGGTCAGAACAACGTTCAGGGCGCGTGCGATATGGGTGCGCTGCCGGATACCTATCCGGGCTATCAGTATGTGAAAGAACCGGCCAACCGCGAGAAATTCGCCAAAGCCTGGGGCGTGGACAGTCTGCCTGCGCACACCGGCTATCGCATCAGCGAGCTGCCGCACCGTGCGGCGCATGGCGAAGTGCGTGCGGCATACATCATGGGTGAAGATCCGCTGCAAACCGATGCGGAACTCTCTGCGGTGCGCAAAGGCTTTGAGGATCTGGAGCTGGTCATCGTGCAGGACATCTTTATGACCAAAACCGCCTCGGCGGCGGATGTTATTTTACCGTCGACGTCATGGGGTGAGCATGAAGGGGTATTTACCGCGGCTGACCGTGGCTTCCAGCGCTTCTTTAAAGCCGTTGAGCCGAAGTGGGATCTGAAAACCGACTGGCAAATCATCAGTGAAATTGCCACACGGATGGGGTATCCGATGCACTACAACAACACCCAGGAGATCTGGGATGAGTTGCGTCATCTGTGCCCGGATTTCTACGGTGCCACTTACGAGAAGATGGGCGAACTGGGGTATATCCAGTGGCCTTGCCGTGACACGTCGGACGCCGATCAGGGGACGTCTTACCTCTTTAAAGAGAAGTTTGATACCCCGAACGGCATGGCACAGTTCTTCACCTGCGACTGGGTGGCGCCTATCGATAAACTCACCGAAGAGTACCCGATGGTACTGTCAACGGTGCGTGAAGTCGGTCACTACTCCTGTCGTTCGATGACCGGTAACTGTGCGGCCCTGGCCGCGCTGGCAGACGAACCGGGCTATGCGCAAATCAACGCGGCCGACGCGGCGCGTCTGGGCATTGAAGATGAAGCGCTGGTCTGGGTTCACTCGCGCAAAGGCAAAATCATCACCCGCGCACAGGTCAGCGAACGCCCGAACAAAGGGGCGATTTATATGACCTACCAGTGGTGGATTGGCGCCTGTAACGAGTTGGTGACGGAGAACTTAAGCCCGATTACCAAAACGCCGGAGTACAAGTATTGCGCCGTGCGTGTGGAGCCGATTGCCGATCAATCCGCCGCCGAGCAGTACGTGATTGATGAGTACAACAAGCTGAAGGCCCGCCTGCGCGAAACCGCAATGGGTTAACCACAACGTTGATGCATCTCAACAGCCTCCTCCTGGAGGCTGTTTTTTTATCCATACGATCTCTTTATACTGTCCATTCCGTACCCTAATTAAAACTTAATAATGAAACCACTTCTTGCATTGATGTTATTGATGACATTCTTTGCCCGTGCTGCCGATCCTGAGCCTGGAAGCCAGTATTTGCAGGCCGCAGAGGCAGGTGACAAACGCGCGCAATATTACCTTGCTGACAGCTGGTTTAGCTTCGGCGATTTGAGCAAAGCCGAGTACTGGGCACAGAAATCTGCGGACAATGGCGATGCGGATGCTTGTGCGCTGCTGGCGCAAATTAAAATCACTAACCCGGTCAGTCTGGATTATCCGGAAGCGAAAATGCTGGCGGAAAAGGCTGCCCAGGCGGGCAGTAAAGCGGGTGAAATTACGCTGGCGCGAATTCTGGTCAATACTCAGGCCGGTAGACCCGATTACCCCAAAGCCATTTCCCTGCTGCAAAACGCTTCTGAAAATCTGGAGAGCGATGTTGCTGTAGACGCGCAGATGTTGCTCGGTCTGATTTACGCCAACGGCGTCGGGATTCAGGCCGATGATGATAAAGCGACCTGGTACTTCAAGCGCAGTTCCGCCATCTCTCGTACCGGATATTCCGAATACTGGGCGGGAATGATTTTTCTGAACGGCGAACAGGGCTTTATTGAGAAGAATAAACAGAAGGCGCTGCACTGGTTAAATCTGAGCTGTAGCGAAGGGTTTGATACCGGCTGCGAAGAGTTTGATAAGTTAACCAATGGGTGAATCAGATTGCCGGATGGCGGATTGCCTGATGACGACGCTCACGCGTCTTATCAGGCCTACAAAGGATGTGTAGGCCTGATAAGCGAAGCGCCATCAGGCAATCCGCTAACCGTTACTGAGCGGTTTTATCGAATTTGCCCAGTACTTCGCGCTCATACGCCAGCGCTTTTTTGCGGTCAAACTTGTGTTCCCATTTGGCGATAACCAGCACCGCCAGCGCATTCCCCACCACGTTCAGCGCCGTACGCGCCATGTCGAGAATACGATCCACACCCGCGATAAAGGCCAGGCCTTCCAATGGAATGCCTACGCTACCAAGCGTTGCCAGCAGTACCACGAAGGAGACGCCCGGTACGCCGGCAATCCCTTTCGATGTCACCATCAGCGTCAGCACCAGCACGATTTCCTGCCACAGTGACAGGTCGATACCGTACAACTGCGCGATGAAGATCGCGGCAATACTCTGGTACAGGGTCGAACCATCGAGGTTGAACGAGTAACCGGTCGGCACCACAAAACTGGTGATCGAGGCCGGCGCGCCATAGGCTTCCATCTTCTCGATAATCCGCGGCAAAACGCTTTCGGAGCTGGCGGTAGAGTACGCCAGAATCAACTCGTCTTTCAGAATGCGGATCAGGATCCAGATGCTCAGCCCGCAAATGCGCGCGACAATACCCAGCACCACCAGCGCGAAGAACAGGATCGCGAAATGAACCAACAGTACCAGCTTCGCCAGCGGCCACAGTGAGGCAAAACCGAAGTTCGCCACGGTCACGGCAATCAGCGCGAATACCCCGATCGGCGCATAGCGCATCACCATGTGCGTCACTTTAAACATGGTTTCGGAAATGGAACGGAACACCGTCACCAGCGGCTCACGATGCGTTGCCGGCAGTGAGGAAAGCCCCAAACCAAACAGCACCGAGAAAAAGATAATAGGCAGCATGTCGCCCTTCGCCATCGAGGCGACGATGTTCGTCGGGACCAGCGACAGAATCGTGCCCATCAGGCCATGCGCGTGGCTCTGCACTTCTGCCGTCGTGTTCTGGTATTTCGAAATGTCCACGGTCGCCAGTTGCGACATATCAATGCCGGACCCCGGCTGAAACACATTCGCCAGCGTAATCCCGAGGATAATGGCGATGGTCGTGATCACTTCGAAATAGAGAATAGTTTTCGCGCCGATACGTCCCAGCTGTTTCGCATCGCCGACACCGGCAATGCCGACAACCAGCGTAGAGATCACAATCGGCACAACGATCATTTTAATCAGATGGATAAAGATATCCCCTGCCGGAGAGAGCAGGTTTGCAATCAGCCACTCGCGGCTATCGCTGTGATAATGCAGATAACTGCCGAGTAAAATGCCCAGCACCATGGCAATCAGGATCTGCCAGGCCAGGCTGAGTTTAAAACTTTTCATAACGACGGACTTCCTCAATGGAGCGCCATTCCGGTAAAAAAAACAGGAATGGTTACATACTGAAAGGGTATGAATTGTGTTGCGTTGGTTTGTAGAGTTTTTTAACGCGCATAATCAGTACCATTTGCAGGGCATCTTACGCAACCCTTTAAGAACAGGGCTTTTCGCTGAAATAATGCATAATAACGCGAATTTATCGGGATTGAGTTGCATAACCATTTGTTATGGAAAGATTTTTAAATCTGCATTTTTGAATTATAACTTTCAGGAATTATTTTGACCGCGAGGTTCATTTGCCTGTTTTTTAAACAGATAAATGACGCAAATCACAAAATTATTTCTGCCGATTCTGTAACAATTTCGCCATATTAATCGACTCTATCAGTTGTACACGATTCACCCGCGGCGAATTTAAATCCAGCACTTTTTGCCACTGCAAAATCGCCTGTTTGTAATCCGCCTGCATAAATGCATCCGACGCCAGCAGCATTAATGCGGTGACTTCCGAAGCATCCAGCGCCAGCGCCTTGTCAATCATCTCGCGAGACGCCGGCGTCATGTGCTGCCCGGCCTGGTAGTAGAGCACGGTCGCCAGCGCCGAATAGATCTCCGCATTCTCTCCACGGCTACGCAGCGCCTGACGATAAGCCAGTAGCGCATTATCGTAATCATTACGCCACAGATAATACTCGCCGAGCAGCGCCCACTTTTCGCTGTCCTGCGGGTTGGCGCGAATCTGTTTTTGCAGGGCTAACAACTGGGCTTCCGGCGTCGATGTTTCAGCAAATTCATGCAGCGGATCGGCCAGTCGTCGTTGTTCGTCACGCACGGCCTGCCATTTTGGTGACAGCAGATAACCACTGAAACAAACGATGACCATCAGCGCAACGGCCAGCGCCAGCCACTTCAGCGGCAGCGGACGAAAAGGTGCGTCTGAACGTTCGGGCAGACTCATGGCTCGTCCTCCTCTTTACGTTGACGCGTACTGACCCGCCAGAGCACCCCGCCCACCAGCAGCAACAGCAGGCACGGAAGCGCCCACAGCAGCATGGTCTGTCCATTGAGCGGCGGGTTATAGCGGACAAAATCACCATACCGTTCGGTCATCCAGGCGGTGATTTCGGCTTCATTTTTCCCTTCTGCCACCATCGTATAGACCTGATGACGCATGCTGACGGCAACCGGCGCATTGGATTCCAGCAAGTTTTGGTTCTGACACTGCGGGCAGCGTAGCTGGCTGGCGATCGACAGCGCCTTTTCCTGCTGCTGCGGGTTATCAAAAGCCCAGGTATCCACCACCTGAGCATGAGCGGAAAAGGAGATAACCAACAGTAAGATAAACGCCATGAGAGTGCCTGATGACGCTGTGCCTATCAGGCCTGCGCAGCGCTTAAATCGTAGGCCGGATAAGGCGTGTGCGCCGCCATCCGGCACATTGCAGATAAGACTACGCATCGCGCTTTCTCCCACGCCAGCCGCTGAGCAGCGCCCCGGCAATCATCAACAGCCCGCCGCCCCAGATCCAGCGCACACCGCTCTGCACGTACAGGCGCATGGCATAACGCTCCTCGCCGGTTTTTTCGCCCATCACCGCATACCAGTCGTGAAGCAGATCCCAGCGGATGCCAGGCTCCATCATCTGCTGGCGGCGGGCGGAATAAAAGCGCCGCTCGGGCGTCAGGCTACCTATCCGTTTGTCACCCTGCCACAGCGTAATAAGCGCCTTTTCGGTGGTGTAGTTCCCTTTCGCGGCCAGCTCCAGCCGTTCAAAACGGAAGGTGTAACCTGCCAGTTCAACCTGCTGACCCGGGCTCAGGTTGAGGCTTATCTCCTGGCGACTGCCGCTGGAGAAGAGAATCCCCGCGGCAAAAACCAGCACGCCAGCGTGCGCCAGCAGCGCCGGACGCTGGCGGCGTACAGACCCCTTCCGGCTTCTGACCATCGAAATAGCGATCGCTACCAGCATCAACAGCCCAAACGGTAAGGTAGCACGGTTAAAATACGGTGCGCCCACGGAGAGTCGTCCCCAACCCAGCAGGCCATAAATCATCGGGTAGAGTGTACCAATCAGCACAATCAGCAGCACCGCGCAAAAGAGCAGCAGCGCTGCCAGAATCAACATCTCGCGCGACCATACGCCTAAACGGACTGTCTGTTGACTGGCTCGCGCCCGCCAGCCGTACAAGCCGAGCGAGACCAGACTCAGAATGGCAAAGAGGGCAAACAGCGGTACAGCGCGCACATTATCCAGCGCAAAGGCGTGTACAGAAACAAGAATGCCGGAGCGGACTATCAGCGTTCCCAGCAAAGAGAGGATCAGCGTGACGATCGCCAGCAGCAGCGACCAGTGGCGGAAATGGCCGCGTTCGCGCGACACAGACAGGCTGTGCAGCAGCGCACTGGCGGAAAGCCAGGGTAATAAAGAGGCGTTTTCCACCGGGTCCCAGAACCACCAGCCGCCCCACCCCAGTTCGCAATACGCCCACCAGGAACCGAGAATGATACCGAGCGTCAGCGCGCACCAGCCGGGTAGCGCCCAGCGCCAGCATACCCAGGCCGTCATCTTCGTGAAATCGCCATGCAGCAGGGACGCCAGCGCCACACCGGTGGCGACCATCAAACCACCGTAGCCGAGATACAGCAGCGGCGGATGCAGGATCAGCCCCAGATGTTGCAGCATCGGGTTGAGATCGCGTCCTTCTATTGCCGGCGGAAAAATGCGGACAAACGGATCGGACCAGAACACGATGAACAGCAGCAGAAAGGCGACGATCGCGCAGAGCACGCCGAGCGTCAGCGGGAACAGGGGATCCGATTCGCGGCGATAACGCCAGGCAAACAGCGCGCTCCAGCCGGACAGGAAGAGTACCCACAACAACAGCGACCCTTCGTGACCACCCCATACCGCCGCCAGTTTGAGTCCCCACGACAACAGGCTGTGGCTGTGTTGTGCCACATAGAGAACCGAGAAGTCGCTGGTCAGAAAGCAGAATACCAGAATCGAAAAGGCGAGCAGCAGGCACGCAAATTGCGCCCAGACGCCTGCGCTCGCCAGACGCATTACGCCCTGCCAGCGCAGGCGTTCACCTGCCAGTACGGCAAGCGGGGTCAACACGTTGACCCCGAGACTGAATAGCAGCGCCAGAAAACCGGCTTCAGGAAGGAGTACGTCCAGAAATCACCTTTCCCTCACAGCCAGGCCTATGCAACCGTGAGCTGTCCAGCATAAAGAATGAAAAAGCGCAGCAACAGTACGCCCGTCAGGCTGGCACCACATACCGCCAGCACACCGTGAAACGTCGAACCACGACTGGCCCAGGGTTTCAGTAGCATCGGAACGATCAGTCCCAGCCCCGCGACGCCGATCCAGAACCACCACGTCCAGAAGCCTCCGCCCAGCGCCGCCGACAGCGCGCGCATTTTGCCGTCATCCCCCAGAGCCAGCCCCACAAAGAAGGCGGCCAGCAGGAAGATCTCTAGCCACACCACCGGGGTTTCCACGCGGTGAATAAAGTGCGCCTCGGTACTGTGCGGGTTACCGCGCTGGCGTAACGCCATCGCGATCAGCGCCACCGCCGCACCGGAAGAGATCCCGGAGAACAGGAACAATACCGGCAGGATCGGGTTATTCAGGAACGGATAGGATTTCAGTACCGAAAGCAGGAAACCGGTATAAGCCCCCAGCAGCACGGCCAGCACCAGCATCAGCGTTTCGAGTCCACGGTTGAACGGCGTTAACAGCGTCAGCCCCTTCTGCACCACCTCCAGACGGGGGAACCAACGCTGTTGCAGGGCAATGACCTCTTTTTGAAAGATGATGGCCAGCCACACAATCAGCACGACCATATACAACTGGAACAGCAGAACCCCCATCGACATCACCGACGTAAAGCTGTAGTGGAACATCAGCTTCCAGAAGGTCCAGGGACGCGTCAGGTGGAAGATCAGAATCAGCAGACCGAGAATAATCGCCCCTGGCCCCACCACCAGCGTGGTGCGCAGCAGTGTACTGTCCGCTCCGCCCGCCTCCGGATGGTAACGGCGCAGCAGGATCGACAGCGTCACCAGTCCGGCAGAGATACCGATCAGAAACAGATAGATGGCGATAGGCCAGTCCCACACCAGCGATTCAAAGTGGAAAGCAGATGCGTTTGTCATTGGCTCACCTCCCCATATTTAAAGGGAACGCGGTAGACCTTCGGTTTGGTACCCAGCGCCAGCTTGTAGCGATACGTGGTTTTCTGTCGCAGCAGTCGGGAAATATCGCTGTCAGGATCGTCCAGATTGCCAAACGTCAGCGCCTTCGTCGGGCACGACTCGACGCAGGCCGGCAATTTGCCCGCTTTCAGGTTGGTTTTGCGGCAGAAATCGCATTTATCCACCGTTTTCGTGACCGGATGGATAAAGCGCACGCGGTACGGACACGCGGCGATGCAGTACTGGCAGCCGACGCAGAGATCCGGGTTCACGTCCACGATGCCATTCGCGGCATCGCGATACGATGCCCCGGTCGGGCAGACGTCAACACACGGCGCATGATCGCAGTGCTGGCACGAATGACGGAAGAAGCGGTACTTCACATCCGGAAACGTGCCCAGCGGTTCGCTGCGAATGATGGTGAGTCGCGACACCCCTTCCGGTACGTTGTTGACTTCCCGACAGGCATCCATACAGGCGGTACAGCCGATGCATAATGATTCATCATGCACCATGCCGTATCGCACGCCGTTAATATTCAACGTTTTCGCCACCACGCGTCCTGCAGTACCGCTGACGGCCACCAGCGCGCCGACGCCGGTGATGAACTGGCGACGAGAGCAACTCATGGATGCTCCTTAAGCAAAGGAACAGACGCCGGATTAAAGTTCGGATTGTTACGCTGATCGCTATGGCAATCGACGCAAATCTTAACCCGTCCTTTATCGCTTAACGTCTGCATCGTGTCTTGCTTCGGATGCAGTGAGTGACAACTGGCGCAGGCCACTTTAGTCACGTGGACATCGTGCGGCCAGAACGCTTTTTGCAACTGCTCAGGCAAGTGACAGGACAGACAAACGCTGTTCTGCTGCTCCACGTTGTACATCGGCTCGTTGAAGCGCATCACATCCTTCGCCCCTTCACGGTGCTGAGGCGATGGCTTGCCATGACAATTGGTACAGGTGACCGGCAGTTTGTTGTTCGGATTGGTCACGGATGCATGCTTACCATGCATCCCTTCGGTATCCGGCTTGTGACAGTCCAGACACGCGGCATCCGGGCTACGCTGTTGGGTGACCGTCCAGCGTTCAGACTCCTGCGGCGTTGGCGTGGCGGTTATCCCACTCAGGCTCCATAACAGACCTGACGCCAGCACCCCAGCAGTTAATAACGAACGGAATACGCTCATATTCACTCCGTTGCATAATGCCTGATGGCGCTACGCTTATCAGGCCTACAAGACTTCCGTAGGCCGGATAAAGCGCTGGCGCTGTCATCCGGCAAATTGAGGTTATTGGCTTAACAAACCGTTTTTACGCGCCTGTTCTTCCCACTGCGGAATCACCGTTTTGATAAAGTCCTGCTTATCGGCGTTAATCTGCTGCATGTTCAGACCAATGGCCGCCTGGGCTTTCTCTTTGGTGGAGATATCTGGTATCGCGATTTCATGGGTGATGCCTTTGGTTGCCAGCAGACGCGCCAGTTTCGTCCGGGCATCGGCGGCTTTGTCCATCGCGATGCCTAACATCCGCAGACCTTCTTCCGGAGCGTGCATATGGATTCCGTGAGAAGCAATGGCCAGATCCCAGCGCCACTGCGCGTGACGGATATCACTCAGAATCGGTTTCATTTCCGCTTCCGTTGCGCCCGCATCCCAGGCCGCTTTCGCTTCGAAGTGAGCACGCACCAGTTGATCTTCAACCTTGATTTTCAGCCCATTGATCGCCTTCTTACGCTCAGCAACGACATTTTGCAGGGCGGCTTTGTCCTGGGTATGGCAGTTCGCGCAGGTCTGTGGGAAGTTGTCGAACGGGTTACCAATCTTATGATCGGTATAGAGTTTGCCATCGGCGTTCTGCACTTTCGGCATGTGACAGTCGATACAGGTCACATTGTTTTTGCCGTGAATGCCCACGCTCCAGGTTTCATATTCCGGATGCTGCGCTTTCAGCATCGGGGTTTTTGACAGCGAGTTGGTCCAGTCAGCGAAGGTAATGGCGTCATAATATTTCTCCATGTCTTCGACCTTCATGCCGTCATCCCACGGGAACTTAACGGCTTTGTTTTTGCCGTCAAAGTGGTATTCCACATGACACTGCGCGCACACCATCGACTGTTGGTCGAAACGACCGGCTTTATCGAACGGCTTGCCGATGGTCTCCATCGCGCGTTCAGCGTACGGACGAGACAACGTCAGCTCAGGTTTGCCTTTCGCGAAGTCAGGTGACGCCGTGTTGTGGCAATCGCCGCAGCCCAGGTTGTTAACGACTTCCGGACCGCCGCGCGCCCACATACCGTGGAAGTAGCCGTCTTCACCGTCTTTCTGGATAAGACGCGCCACGTCCGGGCTTTTGCAGCTCCAGCAGGCCATCGGTAATGGACCGTCTTCAGCCGTCTTTGGTGCGCCGGTACGTAACGTTTCGCGTACATCGGTCACCGCATAGGCGTGCCCACGCGGTTTGTTGTAATCCCGGGAGAACGGATATCCCGCCCACAAGATCACCAGACGGGGATCTTCCGCTAATGCGTCTTCACGTTTTGATTGCTCTGAGGTGGCTTTCCATGAAAGGTATTGATCGGGGTGCTGAGGGGCGAAGACTTCATTCTTCGCTTCAACGGTAACAGTCTTTGCGGGTTCGGGCGTTTGCTCAGCATAAACCGCAGAAATGAAAAACAGCGGTACGACCAGGCTGAAGAAACGGCGTGCGCGTAGTGTAATCCTTGCCATAGAGGTCTCATCCAGATTGCGCCATTGTGTTCAATGACGGTTCTTTTTTTATTCTATCCATGACGATAACCACACACACCGCCATGACATTGCCCTAATCTAGATGTAACAAAAAACC
Organism: Citrobacter sp. T1.2D-1; assembly: GCF_950098555.1. NCBI lineage: Bacteria > Pseudomonadati > Pseudomonadota > Gammaproteobacteria > Enterobacterales > Enterobacteriaceae > Citrobacter > Citrobacter sp. T1.2D-1. Next base: position 97,416 of record NZ_CATNHH010000007.1, on the reverse strand, counting down.
ACACACAAAATGTTGTCTTTAATCAATTGTAAGTGTATGTAAAATACCACTTTAGAGTTAGTCAAGCCGTTTTCTCTCTACTCCTTTCCCCTTTTTCGACCCCGATCGCCTTTCTGGAAAAATTAACATAACCCTCTGTAACGGAAAGATTTTGGCAACTTTTGTTGGTTTCCTTCAAAAAACGTATTGCCGCTAATTTGCACAATTCCCGTATTGCGTGATCTGTCGCGCAAAACCTAAACAAAACTGTCAAAGCCCCTACATTTAACGTTTGTGAGACATATTATTAACATCCTACAAGGAGAACAAAAGCCATGAGCCAAATTCACAAACACGCTATTCCCGCAAACATTGCGGATCGTTGCCTGATAAATCCGGAGCAGTACGAAGCGAAGTACCAACAATCTATTAACGAACCAGATACCTTCTGGGGCGAGCAGGGAAAAATTCTCGACTGGATCAAGCCGTACCAGAAAGTGAAGAACACCTCTTTCGCGCCGGGCAATGTGTCCATTAAATGGTACGAAGACGGTACGCTGAACCTGGCGGCAAACTGTCTCGACCGTCACCTGCAGGAAAATGGCGATCGTACCGCCATCCTCTGGGAAGGCGATGACGCCTCGCAGAGCAAACAGATTAGCTATCGCGAACTGCATCGTGATGTCTGTCGTTTCGCCAACACGCTGCAGGATCTGGGCATTAAAAAAGGCGATGTGGTTGCTATCTATATGCCGATGGTGCCAGAGGCCGCTGTCGCGATGCTGGCCTGCGCCCGCATTGGTGCCGTACATTCAGTAATCTTCGGTGGCTTCTCACCGGAAGCCGTTGCCGGGCGCATCATTGATTCCAGTTCGAAGCTGGTGATCACCGCCGACGAAGGCGTACGTGCCGGTCGCAGCATTCCGCTGAAGAAAAATGTCGACGATGCGCTGAAAAACCCGAACGTAAAAACCATCGAACATGTGGTTGTCCTCAAGCGCACCGGCGGCAACATTGAGTGGCAGGAAGGTCGCGACCTGTGGTGGAGCGACCTGATTGATAAGGCCAGCGCCGAGCATCAGCCTGCGGAAATGAATGCCGAAGATCCGTTGTTCATCCTCTATACCTCTGGCTCCACCGGTAAACCGAAGGGCGTGCTGCACACCACCGGCGGCTATCTGGTGTATGCCGCAACCACCTTTAAGTATGTATTTGACTACCATCCGGGCGATATCTACTGGTGTACCGCCGACGTGGGTTGGGTCACCGGACACAGCTACCTGCTGTATGGCCCACTGGCCTGCGGCGCCACCACGCTGATGTTTGAAGGGGTGCCAAACTGGCCAACTCCGGCGCGTATGAGCCAGGTGGTGGATAAGCATAAGGTTAACATTCTCTATACCGCGCCGACGGCGATCCGCGCCCTGATGGCGGAAGGCGATAAGGCGATTGAGGGCACTGACCGCTCATCGCTGCGCATTCTGGGTTCGGTTGGCGAGCCCATCAACCCGGAAGCATGGGAGTGGTACTGGAAGAAGATCGGTAATGAAAAATGCCCGGTGGTGGATACCTGGTGGCAGACCGAAACCGGTGGCTTCATGATCACCCCGCTGCCCGGCGCGACCGAACTGAAAGCCGGTTCTGCCACGCGTCCGTTCTTCGGCGTGCAACCGGCGCTGGTGGATAACGAAGGTCATCCGCAAGAAGGGGCCGCCGAAGGCAACCTGGTGATCACCGACTCCTGGCCGGGACAGGCGCGTACGCTGTTTGGCGATCACGAACGCTTTGAGCAAACCTACTTCTCAACCTTTAAAAACATGTACTTCAGCGGCGATGGCGCTCGTCGTGACGAAGACGGTTACTACTGGATCACCGGTCGCGTTGATGACGTACTGAACGTCTCCGGTCACCGTCTTGGCACGGCGGAAATTGAATCCGCGCTGGTCGCACATCCGAAGATCGCCGAAGCGGCGGTGGTCGGCATCCCGCACAACATCAAGGGACAGGCGATTTATGCCTATGTGACGCTGAATCACGGCGAAGAACCGTCCCCTGAGCTGTACGCCGAAGTGCGCAACTGGGTACGTAAAGAGATTGGCCCGCTGGCGACGCCAGACGTGCTGCACTGGACCGACTCACTGCCGAAAACCCGCTCCGGCAAAATCATGCGCCGCATATTGCGCAAGATCGCGGCGGGCGATACCAGCAATCTGGGCGATACCTCGACCCTCGCCGATCCTGGCGTGGTAGAGAAACTGCTCGAAGAGAAGCAGGCCATCGCGATGCCATCATAACCACCACCGTGAAATGCCCGATGGCGCAAAAGCTTATCGGGCCTACAGGTTCAGCAACCTTTGTAGGCCCGATAAGGCGTTAGCCGCCATCGGCAAAATAAACAATACCCCCTACCCTTTCTCTACATGAGAGAGGGAAATGATAAAACCTCCCCAAAGGATTTCGCGTTGCAGGACTACGACAGCAGTCAGGTCTTGCCTGCGGCGTGAAAGACGAAGGGAACCTCTGGAGACTCTGTGATGAATGACACCATTTATCAGCGGATAGAAGACAATGCGCGTTTCAGGGAGTTAGTTGAAAAAAGGCAACGGTTTGCCACGATACTGTCGATCATCATGCTGGTGGTCTATATCAGCTTTATTCTACTGATTGCCTTTGCGCCTGGCTGGCTGGGAACCCCGCTTCACGAGGGAACCAGCGTCACCCGGGGTATTCCGATTGGCGTGGGGGTGATTCTGATCTCCTTCGTTCTGACCGGCATCTATATCTGGCGGGCGAACGGCGAATTCGACCGTCTGAACAATGCAGTACTGCGCGAGGTTAACGCATCATGAAGAGAGTCCTGACGGCGCTTGCCGCCACACTACCCTTCGCGGCCAACGCGGCGGATGCCATTAGCGGTGCGGTACAACGCCAGCCGACCAACTGGCAGGCGATTATCATGTTCCTGATTTTCGTCGTATTTACACTGGGTATTACGTATTGGGCTTCTAAACGCGTACGTTCGCGTAGCGATTACTATACGGCGGGCGGGAATATCACCGGCTTCCAGAACGGACTGGCGATTGCCGGCGATTACATGTCGGCAGCGTCGTTCCTCGGGATCTCGGCACTGGTGTTTACTTCCGGCTATGACGGGTTGATCTACTCGCTGGGCTTCCTCGTGGGCTGGCCGATCATTCTGTTTCTGATCGCCGAACGTCTGCGTAACCTCGGTCGCTATACCTTTGCCGATGTGGCCTCCTATCGCCTGAAGCAAGGCCCGATCCGTATTCTGTCGGCCTGTGGTTCGCTGGTGGTCGTTGCCCTTTATCTGATTGCCCAGATGGTCGGCGCGGGCAAACTGATTGAACTGCTGTTCGGTCTGAACTACCACATCGCGGTGGTGCTGGTCGGCGTGCTGATGATGATGTACGTGCTGTTCGGCGGCATGCTGGCAACCACGTGGGTGCAGATCATCAAAGCCGTGCTGCTGCTGTTCGGCGCCAGCTTTATGGCCTTTATGGTGATGAAGCACGTGGGCTTTAGCTTCAATAACCTGTTCACCGAAGCGATGGCGGTGCACCCGAAAGGTTCTGCGATTATGAGTCCGGGCGGGCTGGTGAAAGACCCGATCTCTGCGCTCTCACTGGGGCTCGGCCTGATGTTTGGTACGGCGGGTTTGCCACACATCCTGATGCGTTTCTTCACGGTCAGCGATGCCCGCGAAGCGCGTAAGAGCGTGTTCTATGCCACCGGCTTTATGGGTTACTTCTACATCCTGACCTTCATCATCGGTTTTGGCGCCATTATGCTGGTCGGTGCGAATCCGGCGTATAAAGATGCGGCGGGCGCGCTGATTGGCGGGAACAACATGGCGGCGGTACACCTGGCGAATGCGGTGGGCGGCAACCTGTTCCTCGGCTTTATTTCAGCGGTGGCGTTCGCCACTATTCTGGCGGTCGTCGCCGGTCTGACGCTGGCGGGCGCCTCTGCGGTCTCTCACGATCTGTACGCGAACGTGTTCCGCAAAGGTGCGACCGAACGTGACGAGTTGCGGGTGTCGAAAATCACCGTGCTGGTGCTGGGCGTCATCGCCATTATTCTTGGCGTGCTGTTCGAGAATCAGAACATCGCTTTCATGGTAGGTCTGGCGTTTGCTATCGCCGCGAGCTGTAACTTCCCGATCATCCTGCTTTCCATGTACTGGTCGAAACTGACCACGCGTGGCGCAATGCTGGGCGGCTGGTTAGGCCTGTTGACTGCCGTGGTGTTGATGGTGCTTGGCCCTACCATTTGGGTACAAATCCTCGGCCACGAAAAGGCTATCTTCCCGTATGAATACCCGGCGCTGTTCTCCATTACCGTGGCATTCCTTGGGATCTGGTTCTTCTCTGCCACCGATAACTCGGCAGAAGGGAATCGCGAACGCGAGCAGTTCCGTGCTCAGTTCATCCGTTCCCAGACGGGCTTCGGGGTCGAGCAAGGCCGCGCCCACTAATCAACATTATCCCCTTCATATCTGGAGGGGATATTTCAATGGCTGACCCGGCGTTAATCACCCTTCTTAAATTCATCCACATTCCCTCTGCGTTAACACCTTCCATACTTTTCATCTATGGCATTTTATGCAAAAAATTCATTTTAAATCAGTGGATTATTTGTGGTTTTCACCGAACTAAAAACGGAAATCAGTATGGAATGGAATATCAATACAGCGGTCGATCATGCCACAATGCGCACACTATTACTGATATCACTCCTGCTGATGAGTTGCATCACTCATGCACAGACACCTGAAGCAACCGTCAGAGATTTCTATCATTTTTACCTGACAGATTTTGTCTCTGATAATCAAGAAAATCCGTTGAATTCCGCCAAAATGCAGCAATACGTCGCGAAAGAGACGCTGACCAGGCTTAAAGCCATTCAGGATATCAAGGAACAAGAGATCGTAGACGCGGACTATTTCACCTACTGCCAGGATTATGCTGCCGAATGGATATCCGCTCTCGACGTCGGAACGGCCAGGGATGATGCGGGAGGTAAAGTGCTGGATGTCTGGTTGGGTATTGAGGATGGTAAAAAACGCAAACTTCGCGACTATTTGCGCCAGGAAGACGGCAACTGGAAAATCTACCGGGTGGTAGATGTTTCCAACGGGTTTGAGCAAAACATCTTTGACGATAACGCGATTAGCGCGGCCAGAGCACAGGCCGCCACATTGTCCCAACATTAGCGATTCATGATCATGAATTGTACGGGAAGAAAAAGTGGAGACTGACTCTCTGTCGGGTAGCGCTTCGCTACCCGATTTATCAGAACATCAGCTTCGCTACCAGCGGCGCAACCAGTACCATCACCACACCGGAAAGCATCATCACCAGACTGGCGACCACGCCCTCCTGCTGGCCAAGCTCATACGAGCGCGCCGTCCCTGCCCCGTGCGAAGCCGCGCCAAATCCCGCACCTTTCGCCATCCCTTCACGAATCGACAGACGCAAAAACAGCGCATCGCCGACCGCCATGCCAAATACGCCGGTCACCACCACGAACAGCGCCACTAAATCTGGCTGCCCACCCAGCGGTTCAGCCGCCGCCAGGGCAAACGGCGTGGTCACCGAACGCACCGCCAGGCTGCGTTGAATTTCGTCCGGCAGGGTAAATAAACGTGCCAGCCAGACTGAACTGGTCACCGCGACCACCGTTGCCGTTACCACGCCTGCGGTAAGCGACATCCAGTGACGTTTGATAATGGCAAAATTGTCGTAAACCGGCACAGCAAAGGCGATCGTTGCCGGACCAAGCAGCCACAGCAACCAGTGTGATTCACCGATGTAGCTTTGCCAGGAGATATGACCAAATACCAGCATCAGCACCAGCAGCGCGGGCGTGAGTACCAGCGGCATCAGCGGCAGCTTACGAAAACGACGGTACAGGCGTTTATTGGCGAAATAGATAATCAACGTGATCGCCAGACAAAGCACGCTGAGCTGGAGATTAGTCACGGTTTACCCTGCTTATTTCATAACGATAGACTTTATCCACTACCCACGCCGTTGCACCAAGCACCATTAGCGTGCTGATCGCAATGACCGAAAAAATCCGCCAGCCGTCCACCAGTAGCTGATGGGCATAGTTCACTACCGCCACCACCGCCGGAACAAAGAACAGCAGCATCTCCGCCAGCAGCCAGCGCGCCCCGGCGCGAACCCAGCGCAATGGAAGGATGCGACAAACAATCAGCGCCAGCATCAGCATCATCCCCACCAGATTGGCCGGTAGCGGCAGATGCAGCCAGGAAACCAGATATTGCGCAACGATAAACAAACCTGCATACAGCAGTACCTGAACCGGAACCTGGAGTCGTTGCATAACGGCAGGCGTAACGCGGCTTATCGCCACAGCCATGAGGGAACATCCTGAAAAATAATACGGAACGCCAGTATAGAGAGACCCCGTCGATGACTGAAATGAATTAAAATCATTACAGGCATAGTCGGAAGGAATACTCATGGATATCAGAACGCTGCGTTATTTTGTTGAAGTGGTACGCCAACAGAGCTTCACCCGCGCAGCGGAGAAGCTCTTTGTCACCCAACCGACCATCAGTAAGATGCTGAAAAACCTGGAAGATGAGCTGAGCTGTACGCTGCTGATCCGCGATGGTCGCAAACTGTTGCTCACCGACACCGGTCGCGTCGTGTTCGAACGCGGGCTGGCGATTCTGGCCGAGTTTCGCCAACTGGAAGCCGAACTGGGCGACATCAACCACCTTAATAAAGGACTGCTGCGTCTCGGCATCCCGCCGATGGTTGGCATGCTGATGGCCGGACCGATCGGCTTGTTTCGCCAGCGCTACCCCGGCGTGGAGCTTAAGGTTTCTGAGTTTGGCGGCCTGACGGTGCAGCAGGCGGTGATGAACGGGGAACTGGATGTCGCGATGACCGCGCTCCCCGTGGAGGAAGGGAGCGGTCTGGCGACGTTACCGGTATTCAGCCATCCTCTTTGCGTACTGGTGCCGCGCTCCGGTCAGTGGACCACCTGCCAGTCCGTGTCGCCGGAAGCGCTGGCCGAGCATCCACTGCTGATCTACAACGAGGATTTCGCCCTGAGCCGCCAACTGATGCAACTGTTTAGTGAGCATGAGGTGAAGCCGCGTATCGCGGTGCGCAGCGGTCAGTGGGACTTTCTTGCGGCAATGGTGCAGGCAGGCGTGGGGATCGCCATTTTGCCGGAGCCTATTTGCGAACGGCTGGATAAGAATACGCTGCGCTGGATCCCGCTGGAAAGTGAGTTACGCTGGCAGCTAGGGATGATTTGGCGCGAAGGGGTGTATCTCTCACACAGCGCCAAAGCCTGGCTGTCCTGTTGTGAAGGGTTTTGGTTAACCTCGGCTGACCGATAAACATCGTACCGCCGGATGACGGCTAACGCCTTATCCGGCCTACAACATGCACGAACCGTAGGCCTGATAAGCGCAGCGCCATCAGGCATCAGGCTAACGCCTACACTCGTTCACCCGCCTGTAACGATGCCATGCTACTTGCCCACTTCTGAGGGTATAAACCTCGCTTCACATCGCGGTGAAACGTAGAGTACGGCCAATTTTTTACCTGCGTTACCCAACCATGTTTAACGGGATTGATATAAATATAATCAACATGTCTTTGGTAATCATGCTGGTCCCGTATAGTGTGTTCCCAGAAACGGGGCTGCCAGACCTGCCGTAACGCCAGCGACTTTGAAAAAGTCTTTTTAATAGCCCGCCAACGTGCTGAAAAATCATACTCGTTTTCAGGCAACGTCCAGATACAGTGCATATGCTTGGGCAGAACGACCCAGGCATCGATTTGAAAAGGTTTGTTTCTTTTAACCATCCAAATGGCATTTCTCAGCGCTGCGATCTGTTTTATTAAAAGATGACTTCTGCGATTACGCAGGTTAACGGTAAAAAACCACGTTCCACCGTTGATGTAGTTGCGCCGATAATCAGACATATTTCCTCCTTTTTCGCAAAAATAGGCGGGGACGAGGGAGGTGGCAAGCGTGACTGACTTATTCAGGAATACAACTCGCAAACTAAATTGCCGGATGACGGCTGGCGCCTTATCCGGCCTGCAACATGCACGAACCGTAGGCCTGATAAGCGCAGCGCCATCAGGCAACACGACAAATATGTGCAGACAGACCAACGCCGGATGACGGCTGGCGCCTTATCCGGCCTACAACATGCACGAACCGTAGGCCTGATAAGCGCAGCGCCATCAGGCAACACGACAAATATCGCCGGATGACGGCTAACGCCTTATCCGGCCTGCAACATGCACGAACCGTAGGCCTGATAAGCGCAGCGCCATCAGGCAACACGACGGTTTTACTGATTTTCGATCAGCAACGCTTCCAGCAGGTCGAGATCGTGCAGTAATTTTTGCAGGGTTTCATTGCTGATTTCGCGGGTGGCGCGCAGATGATACAACTCCGCCCGCTCTGATCGCAGCGCCGCGAGGCGGAAGCGGCGTTCCAGGTTCTCTTCCTGGAGCGAACTCTCGACATCGTTACGCCCGTCAGCACGACGACGCAGGTTACCGATGACGCGGGAGCTCACTTCGGTCAGGAGCTGATTATCGATATTCTCCTCAGTATCCGCCGCCAGACGCTCTTCCATTTTCTGGATAGCGACAATCGCCACTTCCGCCGTCGCCGCACGAGCAATCCGTTCCTCTTTCAACTGCTGAGAATGATCGGCCACTTCCAGATGTTGCAGCAGAATCGGCAGCATCACTACGCCGACAAACAGCGAGAACAGAATCACCCCAGCGGCGAGGAAGACCAGTTCGTAGCGCGCCGGGAAGACGTTGCCATCCGGCAGCAGCAGCGGGATAGACAGGACACCCGCCAGGGTGATGGCCCCGCGAACCCCCGCAAAGGAGGCAATCAGCAACTCACGCGTGGACCAGGAGCCAAACTCCATCGGCTTCTTGTGCAGAAAACGCACGCTGAATTTTTTCATCGTCCACAGCCAGCCGAAACGCACCAGCATCAGCGCCGCATAAATCAGCACGATGTCGGTAAACAGCATCCAGGTTTCAACGTTCGGGTCGGCTTCTGCCGCCACCAGAGAGGACTCCAGAATGCCCGGCAACTGCAGGCCCAACAGCAGGAACACCATGCCGTTAAAAACAAACTCCAGCATTGCCCAGGTGCTGTTGGCGCGCAGACGCATCGCCAGCGGCGCACGGCGCATCACGCCCGCACGGGTGATGGTCATCCCCGCCGCGACGGCGGCCAGGATGCCCGACACGCCGATATGTTCGGCAATCAAATAAGAAGCAAACGGCAGCAGGAACAGCAGGACGATCTGCGTGGCGGGTTCGTCACCGCCCCAGCGGCTGAGGAACCCGAGCGAGCGACCGTACAGCCAGCTCACCACAAACCCTGCCAGGATACCGCCGATCGCGACTTTGAAGAATTCCACGGTCGCACCGCCGATGGTAAAAATCATCGTCCCCATCGCCACGGCAACGGCAAATTTCAACGCGACCAGGCCGGAGGCGTCGTTCATCAGCGCCTCGCCCTGCAGAATGCCCATGATTTTCTTCGGTATACGGCCTTCGCCGACAATACCGGAAAGGGCCACCGCATCGGTGGGTGACAGCACGGCGGCCAGCGCAAAGGCGGGTATCAGCGGAATACCCGGCACCACCCAGTAAATCAGGAACCCTATCCCGACCACCGTGACGACGACCAGCGCCAGCGCGAGGCCAAATATCTCTCGCCCATGTTCAAGAAATTCTCGCGTTGGCGTCTTCCAGCCATCGGCAAACAGCAGCGGCGGGATAAACAGAACCAGAAACAGTTCGGGGTCAAACTCGACGTGCAGACCAAACGTGGGCCACGCCAACAGCGCGCCGATCGCAATCTGCATGAGGGGTAAGGGGAGCTGGAAGGGCAATACGCGCGTAAATACCCCGGACAGAGAGACCACAAGGGTCATGATGAGTATTGTGAAGAAGATTTCCATGCGTTCCCTGTTTGCGATGTTTCTTATGTGTTTGAGAGGCGTCGTGCCTTGATTTTACCTTTTTCAGAGTATCGCAAAAGACAACAAGTGTGTGCTGAAAATAAAAATGGGCGGCAAAAGCCACCCATTTTCGGAGTACATTTCGTAATCAGATGGCCCAGCCGCCGGCATAGAACGCCACCAGCGCCACGGCAATCACCACGGTGCCGATGTTCAGCTTGCGCCACTCACCCGAAACCACACGGCCAATCACCAGCGTGGCAAAACCAATCATAATACCGGTCACGATGTTACAGGTCAGTACGATGAATACGGCTGTCACCAGACCCGCCATTGCATCAACAAAGTCAGCAAAATCGATTTTCGCCACGTTGCTCAACATCAGCAGACCGACGTACATCAGCGCAGGCGCCGTTGCATACACCGGAACGAGATAAGAGAGCGGAGAGAGGAACAGGATCAGCAGGAACAGTACGCCAACGGTGATGGCGGTCAGACCGGTTTTACCGCCCGCTGCCGTACCAGCCGCTGACTCGATATAGACCGCTGCCGGCGCCGCGCCCACCAGACCGGAGAACACGCTGCTCAGGGAGTCGGTGGTCAGCGCTTTACCGCCGTCGATGATCTGTCCGTCTTTATCCAACAGATTCGCCTGACCCGCCACGGCGCGGATGGTGCCAGTGGCATCAAACACGGCGGTCATCACCAGCGCCAGGACGCTTGGCAGTACAACCGGGTTCAGCGCGCCCATGATATCCAGGCTGCCAATCAGCGATTTGCCGTTTTCATCGCTCAGCGACGGCATGGCGAAAATGCCGGAGAATTTCACGGCCGGATCGAAAAGCAGGCCGACGATAGAAATGCCGATAATCGTCAGCAGAATCCCCCCCGGCACTTTCAGTTTCTCCAGACCGATAATCACCGCCAGACCAACCAGCGACATAATCACCGGGAAGGTCGCGAAATGACCGAGGGCTACCGGCAGACCGTCCAGCGGGTTCTTGATGACCAGACCTACGCCGTTCGCCGCGATCAGCAGTAAAAACAGGCCGATACCGATGCCGGTGCCGTGCGCGATGCCCTGCGGTAAATTGCGCAGGATCCAGCTACGGATCCCGGTCGCGGAGATAATGGTAAACAGCACACCCATCAGGAATACCGCGCCCAACGCGACCGGAACGCTAATCTGCTGGCCCAGTACCAGGCTGAACGCCGTGAAAGCGGTCAACGAGATGGCGCAACCAATCGCCAGAGGCAGGTTTGCCCACAGCCCCATGACGATAGAACCCAAACCAGCCACCAGACAGGTCGCAACGAACACCGCTGCGGGCGGAAATCCGGCTTTGCCCAGCATGCCAGGCACGACGATAACGGAGTACACCATCGCCAGAAACGTTGTTAAACCTGCCACCACTTCCTGACGGACAGTGCTTCCACGTTGTGAAATTTTAAACCAGGCGTCAAGCGAACCGCCGGTACGCGCTGAAGGCGTAGACATAGAAAACATCCCCTGAGAGTTTATTATTCGTTCTTATGCGTGGTGGACAATCCACTGCCAGCGCAACGTCAACTCCCTGTGCTCTGATCGCGACAAAAGGGGTGTCGCAAAAAGCAAACGTTTAGCTCCGCGCATAAAAAAACGGGTAGTAAAAAAAAGCAAACGATTATCCAGCGATCATACGGGGATTTTCAACTGAACTTTGCCGCTTTTTACTCATTTCTTGCGCTAACGCTGAAGAAATCATCAACTGATGCGCAAACGTTATCGTCAATGCGCAATCCGGCAACATCATTTTCCCGGCCATATTGCAGATGCACAGCTGAAGACAGCTAAAAACCCGCCATCAGCCGCCGGGAATTTCAAAAGGTCCCCCCTGCTGGATGGCACGTTGCCAGGCGGGACGCATCTCCACACGTTTTTTCCACTCGCGGATATGGGGAAGATCGGCAATACCACCCCGCGCCAGCAGTGCAAACAGGGGGAAACTCATCTGAATATCCGCCATGCTGAGATGCTCCCCGGCAAACCATGGCCGCTCAGCAAGATGCGCGTCAATAAAGCGCGCATGGGTTTCCAGTTGCGGATTGAGATACGCTTTTTGCACGCCCTGCCCCAGCGCGCCGCCCAGCGTGCGCAAACCAAAGGGCATCGGCGGTTTACCCAGACTGACGAAGACCAGCTTCATTAACAGCAACGGCATCAGTGAACCCTCGGCGTAGTGCAACCAGAAGCGATACTGGCGCTTTGGCTCCGCTTCATTCGGTTTAAATCGCCCTTCGCTGTCGTAGGTGTCCTGCAAATAGTCGAGAATGGCCCCTGATTCCGCGAGGATTGCACCGTTATCTTCAACTACCGGGGATTTACCCAGCGGATGGATTTTCTTCAGGGCAGGCGGGGCGAGCATACTCTTTTCACGCTGATAGCGAACAATCTGGTAAGGCAGCGACAACTCCTCCAGCGCCCAGAGAATGCGCTGTGAGCGGGACTGGTTTAAATGATGCACCGTCAGCATGATGTTCTCCCGTTATTTCCTCTTACTCACTCTAGTAAATTATGGGAGATGACGAAAAAAATTCGCCTAAAAAAACGCCAGATTAGCTGGCAAACGGGATGATGCGGCTTACACTTACAGTATCAACACAAACCGGAACCTCCACCACGTGCTCGAATGAGGGGTGTTGACGTCGGGGGAAACCCTCCCGTGAACCAGCGGGATAGAGAGAAAGACAAAGACCGGAAAACAAACTAAAGCGCCCTTGCGGCGCTTTAGTTTTGTTCATCCTCCAGCAGGCGTGCGCCCGTGCCCTCTTCGCCCAACCGATCCCCTGGGTTACGCAACGGACAGTCTTTACGCGATAAACAGCCACAGCCAATACAGCCATCGAGTTCGTCACGCAGCGCCACCAGCGTATGAATGCGCCGGTCCAGCTCCTCGCGCCATTGCGAAGAGAGTTGCTTCCACTCTTTAGCGCTGAGGGTATGGCCCTCCGGCAGCACGCCCAACGCTTCGCTGATGGTCGCCAGCGGGATGCCGATTCGCTGGGCAATTTTGATAATCGCGACATAACGCAGCACATCACGCCGATATCTGCGCTGATTGCCGCTGTTGCGGATACTGCTGATCAGCCCTTTGCTTTCATAGAAATGCAGTGCGGAAACCGCCACGCCGCTGCGCTTTGCCACTTCTCCCGGCGTGAGCATCGCTTTTATACGGGGTAATTTCTTTTCCATAAATCTCTTTACCTCAAGTTAACTTGAGGAATTATACTCGCCCGCAGACAAAAGACGAATCGAACACTGAGAAGGAGGCAGCAATATGTCCCATCAGCAAATTATTCAAACCCTTATTGAATGGATTGATGAACATATCGACCAACCGCTGAATATTGATGTGGTCGCAAAAAAATCAGGTTATTCAAAGTGGTATTTACAGAGGATGTTCCGCACGGTGATGCGCCAGACGCTGGGTGACTATATCCGTCAGCGCCGACTTCTGTTAGCCGCCGTTGAACTGCGCAACACCGAAAGACCGATATTCGATATTGCGATGGATTTAGGCTATGTGTCGCAGCAGACGTTTTCCCGCGTGTTTCGCCGGGAATTTGATCGCACCCCCAGCGACTACCGTCACCGCCTGTAGTGTTACTGTCCGCGCTGCATCAGGAGTGCGGGCGGTTGTTGCAACCAGTGAATGAAGTCCTGCGGCGGCAGCGCCTTCGCGAAGTGCCACCCCTGACAGTACTGCACCCCGCGTTTAAGTAACCAGCTCACCTGATCCGCCGTCTCCACGCCTTCCGCGATGGTTTTAAGACGCAGGCTTTGCGCCATCTCAATGATATGTTCCGCAATCAGATGGCTGGTACTGTTGGTGGTCAGCGTATCGATAAAGGACTTGTCGATCTTAAGAATATCGACGTTGAGTGAATAGAGGTTGTGCAGGTTAGAGTAGCCGGTGCCGAAATCATCAATCGCCACTTCATAGCCCGCCTGGCGAAATGCCTGGATCACCGGCGTGGTTTTCGGCACATCGATAAATCCTCGTTCAGTCACTTCCACTTTAATTTGTTGTGCAAGCACGGCGTGTTCGCGCGCTTTATCCGCAATCATGGCAATCAGTCGCGAAGAGTGGAAATCCGACGCGGAAAGGTTGATAGAGATATACAACTGCGGGTTGGCAGCCAGAAATGTCCCCATATCGCTGAACACTTCTTCCACCACATAGTCGGTTATCTGCGCGATCATCCCCTCTTTTTCCGCCAGCGGGATGAACTCGGCCGGACTCATGACCTGACCCTTGCAGCCCGGCCAGCGCAGCAGCGCTTCCGCCCCCACGCATTTCTCATTTTTGATATCAATGATCGGCTGATAGTGCAGGCAGAGCTGGCGTTGCTTAAGCGCGCGCTGGAGCATACGACGCGGGGAGTAGTATTGCCGACGCGCCCGCGACCAGAACATTAACAACAGAATGCTACTGATGACCGCCAGCGGAAGGGTGATCAGCAACTGCTGATACAGGTTCTGATAAAACCGCTGCATCGAGGTCGACACAATCACGGCAATGGGCCGTTTATCCGAGTGGGCGATGGTATAAAAGTGACCGTCCTGCTGAAAGACAGATTGATGACGCTGGACCAGTGGCAACAGTTGTGCCACCCAGGCCTGTTCGCTGACGGAGAAAAAGGTATTGGTCACGGTGTCATATACCCCCCAGGCCATTTCGGGGTCTTCGGACATCACTTCACTATATGACAGCGGGTTGATCACCGCGACATAGTTTCCGCGTTGCATATACGTCATTTTATAACCGGTAAAAAAAGGCGTATCGCGAAAGTAATAAATGGAGATATTAGGTTTTCGTTTATAGTCTGCCGTCGGCATAATATAGGGCTCTGACGGTGCCATTACCGTAGAGCATAAAAAACGATCGCCCTGTGCATAAATTAACTCGTTGATATACAGGCGCCCACGGATAATATTCAACATCCGTTGTTGATGCGCCGGTGTACACGCCTGCCCCTGGTACTGTTCAGCGGCATCACGCGCTAAATCAGCCTGTAAAACAACCAGTTCTGTTTTATCTAAAGCCAAATGGGCAAAGGTGCTCAGTTGCCTACTGGTTTGAGAGGTGGCTCGCAACTGGGCAAACCATAGCGCCAGCATCACGGGGAGCAAAACCACCATGATTATCCCGAGGAACCTCAGCATCTTGCGTCGCGCCCGATGATTCATTTAAGCCCTATATCCCTGCATTTTATGTGCCTTTATCATCAAGGCAGGATGCTAAATCACACAGGTGATTACGTTGCATGAATCTATCGATATTAGCAACAGACTTTTATTAGCAAAAGTCTGATATTGCAGGATGGTGATAATATTCGACCGTAAAGCAAACCTACAGTGACGATTAATTTTATTAAGGGTAATCCATTCTCCGAAAGGGGTAGTTTTTTATGAAAGTTTTGTCGGTTCATACACAAAATGAAATTAAGTTAAATTTCCCTGTATGCTTATTTAGGACAAAACAGAAAGGGTAGAATAAATACATCTTTTTACATCGCCTTCCTCCAGTTACGCCACGATCAAAACGTGTTCATTATCGACCAATAACCATTTTTAAAGTGTGGTTAAAAAACAAACAAAAAAGAGGCGTACAGGCTGGCGAACGAATGACTAAACGTGATATAGTTCACAAATATTCTGAAACAGAAACAACGTTTCATTCGGTATTGATGTAAATGCCCGTCGATAGCCAGGAGTGTGCCACGCTTCCCGTGAAAACGCCGCGCTGTCCAGGGCACCTGCTACTCTCAGAGGAAATGTTTCATGGCTACCCTAACCACTGGCGTGGTTCTTCTCCGCTGGCAACTGCTGAGCGCTGTGCTCATGTTTTTAGCCAGCACGTTAAATATTCGTTTTCGTCGCTCAGATTACATTGGTCTGGCTGTGATCAGCAGTGGACTCGGGGTTGTCGCCGCCTGCTGGTTTGCGACGGGGTTACTCGGCATCACCCTGATGGATCTCTCCGCCATCTGGAACAACATTGAATCCGTGATGGTCGAAGTGATGAGTCAGACCCCGCCGGAATGGCCGATGGTCTTGACCTGATTTCACTTGAGCCTCCCTGACGGAGGCTTTTTTATTGTTTCCAGAAAATCCCGACCTATCTCTTGCGGACAAATTCGTCCCGTCTCGATTTCAGCAAGTCCGCGTCTATTATGCGTTCATCTGGCGCGGTCGGTTTACTCAACAGACCGCGGCTTAAAATATATTTTCTGCTCTGTGTTCGTTTCCCTATTGTCATTATTATTCAGGATTTAAAAGTTATGTAAGGAAGACTGTTTTTATTATTTTCACCCCAGATATTTTACAAAGGCATAAGTTGAAATACCGCTAATGGCCGCCACAACAATTGCAAAAACAATCAATAAAATCAATTTCTTAGCATTATAAATTCCAAACATAAAACCTCCTTTCCTAAATTTACATTTCCATTTAACCCCATGACCCGCATGGAAAAATATCATCTTCATTCAAAGATAAAATAATAATTACAGAAACGCCATTGATTAATGTCAAATATCTGCAGGCATTATTCAAATAGTATGCCTGTGTTTCAAAATATTTAAATTTAATACTTCGAGGAATTTTACTTTGACCAGAATGCCGAACAGCAATCGTCTCCATTCTGCGCCATGCGCTGGAAAAAAGCCGTACCAGCTGACCGTTGAGGAGGTTCTGAAAAATCAACAGAGCCAACCTTCCGGGCTGACTCATGATGAGGCCAGCGCACGTCTTGCCAGGGATGGTCTTAACGCACTGCCTGAAAAAGCCGGCAAACCCGCCTGGCTACGCTTTCTGGCCCATTTTCACGATGTCCTGATCTACGTCCTGATTGCCGCAGCGGCACTCACCGCCGTAATGGGGCACTGGGTGGATACTGCCGTCATCCTCGGCGTCGCAGTGATCAACGCCATGATAGGTCACATTCAGGAAAACAACGCGGAAAAATCACTAAAAAGTATCCGCAATATGCTCTCCGCTTCTGCTGTGGTGGTACGAAACGGGCAACATGAGACGGTCGCGACCACCGATCTGGTCGTTGGCGATATCGTGGTGCTGCGCGCGGGCGACCGCATCCCCGCCGATCTTCGCGTCATGGAAGCCCATAACCTGCGGGTTGAAGAGGCCATCCTGACCGGCGAATCTACCGTTGTGGATAAAACGGCAGACGCGCTGGCAGGCGAGTTGCCGCTGGGCGATCGCAAAAACCTGCTGTTCTCTGGTACAACGATTAGCGCCGGTGCCGGGCTTGGCGTGGTGATCGCCACCGGGGAAGCGACGGAACTGGGCCATATCAACCAGATGATGACCGGGATCGAGAAGCACCGCACGCCGCTACTGGTGCAGATGGATAAACTCGGCAAAGCGATTTTCTCCCTCATTCTCGCCATGATGGCCGGTCTGTTTATCTTCAGCCTGTTGCTACGCGATATGCCAATGAGCGAGCTGCTGCTTTCGTTAATCAGCCTTGCTGTCGCGGCCGTTCCGGAAGGTTTACCGGCGATTATCTCGATCATCCTGTCGCTGGGTGTGCAGACCATGGCCCGCAAACGCGCGATCATCCGCAAACTGCCTACCGTTGAAACGCTGGGGGCCATGTCGGTGATCTGTTCCGATAAGACTGGCACCCTGACCATGAACGAGATGACGGTCAAAGCCATCATCACGGCGGATAAAAATTACCGCGTGCAGGGCAACAGCTACGAGCCAACGGGCGAGATCCACGTCGAGGAAGATGACGCGCTGGCAGAGATTGCGCCAGGCAGCCTGCTTGAAAACTATCTGCGCACGATTGACCTGTGTAACGACAGCCAGCTGATTCGCGATGATCAGGGTCACTGGGGGATTACCGGCGGCCCCACGGAGGGGGCGCTGAAAGTGCTGGCCGCCAAAGCCATGCTACCTGCCGTCGAGTGCGAACTGCGCAGTAAAATTCCGTTCGATTCCCAGTACAAATACATGGCGACGCACTATCGCATCGGCAACGACGAGCGCGTGCTGGTGACCGGAGCGCCGGATGTGCTGTTTAAACTCTGCCAGTTGCAGCAAACCGCGAACGGTACGGAAGCCTTTACCCAGCCGCACTGGGAGGCCGAAATTGCCCGCTATGCCAAAGAAGGTCTGCGGATGGTGGCCGCCGCCTGGAAACCCGCGCGTGCCGATGCCAGTACGCTGACTCATGACTGTCTGAACGAGGGGCTCATTTTCCTCGGCATCGCCGGGATGATGGATCCGCCGCGCCCGGAAGCCATTGCGGCGATCGGCGCCTGCCAGCAGGCCGGGATCCGCGTCAAAATGATCACTGGCGATCACCCGCAAACCGCCATGAGCATCGGCGGCATGTTGGGTATCCATAACAGCTGCCACGCGGTGACGGGCTATGAGCTCGAGCAGATGGATGATGCTGAACTCGCCGAAGCGGCTGTCACCTACGATATCTTTGCCCGTACCAGCCCGGAACATAAATTGCGTCTGGTAAAAGCCCTGCAAGAGAAAGGCGAGATCGTCGGCATGACCGGCGATGGCGTGAACGATGCCCCGGCGCTGAAGCAGGCCGACGTGGGGATCGCGATGGGTATTAAAGGCACCGAAGTGACGAAAGAAGCCGCCGACATGGTGCTGACGGACGATAACTTCGCGACCATCGCCAGCGCGGTACAGGAAGGGCGACGCGTCTACGACAACCTGAAGAAAACCATTCTGTTTATCATGCCCACTAACCTGGCGCAGGGTCTGCTGATCGTCGTCGCGCTACTGGCTGGCAATTTGATCCCCCTGACTCCGGTACTGATCTTGTGGATGAACATGGCGACCTCTGCCACGCTGTCATTCGGTCTGGCGTTTGAAGCCGGTGAGCGAAACATCATGCGCCGCCCACCGCGTCAGAGTAACGAGAACGTGATGGATGGCTTTGCTATCTGGCGCGTCGGTTTTGTCGGCACGCTGATTGCCGCCTGTGCCTTTACGCTGGAAGCCTGGCTGCAGCCGCGCGGTCACAGCCCGGAATTCATCCGTACGGTCCTGTTGCAAACGCTGGTGACGGCGCAGTGGGTATACATGCTTAACTGCCGCGTCTCCGATGGCTTCTCGCTGGGTCGTGGACTGTTGATGAATAAAGGCATCTGGCTGGTCAGCGGTATTCTGTTGCTGCTGCAGTTGGCGATTATCTATGTGCCGTTCCTGCAAATGCTGTTTGGTACCGAAGCCCTGCCGCTGCGCTACTGGGGAATTACCTTTGCCATCGGCATCGCGCTATTCTTCATTGTTGAGATTGAGAAACCGCTCACCCGCAAATTCCGCCGGAAATAACCGGCGGTATCCGGCAATAAAAAGGCCTTCCATATTGGGAGGCCTTTTTTCAAATGCGATAACGGATTAACGCACAACCATTACCGGTACCTTTGCGTAACGTAAAATATTGGCGGCTGCCGAGCCCAGCAGATGGGTGGCAATCCCCGGCTTGCGCGAGCCGATAATAATCATTTCGGCGTTATGTGCGATTACCGCGTTATTCACTTCATCACGAATATTGCCATGACGGACTTCAAAGCGAATCCTCTCCAGCGGCGTTTTGAATTTTCTCGCCAGGGCGAGCATTTTCTCCTGCGCATCGTTGGTCATGTACTCTTCGTATTTTTTGATATCCGAAGCAAAACCGCGAATCGGCGACGTGTGCAGCTTGGGGAAAACGTGCAGGAGATGCAGAACGCCCTCTTCTCTATTGAGCATGTGATCGGCCCAGGCAATCGCTTTGTCAGAAAGGTCCATCGCCAGAATATCAACCGGCATTAAAATGGCTTTGTTCATTCTAATTTCCTTATGTTCGCTGACAGGCTGATCGTGTTTCCCTGAAAAGCCCGGCAAGGTTCAGTCTTAATGGGTGAAAGTTGCGAACGCAGGATAACCGATAATCCCACCTACGATTTGATCACAGGCAATTTAATTATCTTATTGAAAAGTATGTAGGTTTATTTACTTTGCGGGAGATAAACTGACAAAAAACCCCGTTTTCACGGGGTCTTATAACGATACTGAGAATTCGACATGAATAATGATCAGAACGGGATATCGTCGTCGAAATCCATCGGCGGTTCATTGGATGGTGCTGCTGGCGCAGACTGCTGCTGCGGACGAGACTGCGCGTCGCCGCTGAACTGGTTACCGCCCTGTGGCTGCTGAGGCTGACCCCAACTGCCCTGTTGCTGCTGACCACCCGCCGGGGCGCCACCACCCTGACGACCACCCAGCATTTGCATGGTGCCGCCAACGTTCACCACCACTTCCGTGGTGTATTTCTCAACACCGGACTGATCGGTCCATTTGCGGGTACGCAACTGACCTTCAATGTAGACCTGAGAACCTTTACGCAGATATTCGCTGGCCACTTCCGCCAGTTTGCCGAACAGCACAACGCGGTGCCATTCCGTCTGCTCTTTCATCTCGCCGGTCTGCTTGTCACGCCAGGATTCGGAAGTAGCCAGCGTGATGTTGGCGACAGCGCCACCATTCGGCATGTAGCGTACTTCCGGGTCCTGGCCCAGATTACCCACGAGAATAACCTTATTTACGCCTCTGCTGGCCATGATCGAGTCTCCTGAAAACGTTTCTTAATAAGTGTAAACGCGCGATTGTAGCATTACCAATAGCGATTTTACTACGTTGCGACGCGGATTCCGCGAAACAACTTCAGCCGGGTATTGTTACACAAGACTCTGTGTTTTGCATTCCAATACTGTATATCCATTCAGGTTTTATTGTGTCATAATTAACCGTTTGTGATCGCCGGTGGCACCCTGCTGCCCCGGGCAAAAAAGCGTTTAATCCGGGAAAGGTGAATGGATAAGATCGAAGTTCGGGGCGCCCGCACCCATAATCTCAAAAACATCAACCTCGTCATCCCCCGCGACAAACTGATTGTCGTGACCGGGCTTTCGGGGTCAGGCAAATCCTCGCTCGCATTCGACACCTTGTATGCCGAAGGACAGCGTCGTTACGTTGAATCCCTTTCTGCCTATGCGCGTCAGTTTCTGTCGCTAATGGAAAAGCCGGATGTCGATCATATTGAGGGGCTGTCGCCCGCTATCTCAATTGAACAGAAGTCGACGTCTCATAACCCGCGCTCCACGGTCGGTACTATTACCGAGATCCACGACTACCTGCGTCTGCTGTTTGCTCGCGTTGGCGAACCGCGCTGTCCGGATCATGATGTCCCGCTGGCGGCGCAGACCGTCAGTCAAATGGTGGATAACGTCCTGTCACAACCGGAAGGCAAGCGCCTGATGCTGCTGGCGCCGGTCATTAAAGAGCGTAAGGGCGAGCACACCAAAACGCTGGAAAACCTGGCAAGCCAGGGTTATATCCGCGCCCGCATTGATGGCGAAGTGTGTGACCTCTCCGATCCGCCCAAGCTGGAACTGCAGAAGAAACACACCATCGAGGTAGTGATCGATCGTTTCAAAGTGCGTGACGATCTCAGTACCCGTCT
This sequence comes from Citrobacter sp. T1.2D-1, assembly GCF_950098555.1. NCBI lineage: Bacteria > Pseudomonadati > Pseudomonadota > Gammaproteobacteria > Enterobacterales > Enterobacteriaceae > Citrobacter > Citrobacter sp. T1.2D-1. Next base: position 75,873 of record NZ_CATNHH010000007.1, on the reverse strand, counting down.
GGCGGAATCGTTTGAAACCGCGCTGGAACTTTCCGGCGGGACGGCGGTAGTTGCCGATATGGACGACGAAAAAGCAGAAGAACTGCTCTTTTCCGCCAACTTCGCCTGCCCAATTTGTGGCTACAGCATGCGCGAACTGGAACCGCGCCTGTTCTCCTTTAACAACCCGGCGGGTGCCTGTCCAACCTGCGACGGCCTCGGTGTACAGCAGTATTTCGACCCCGATCGCGTGATCCAGAACCCTGAGTTGTCGCTGGCAGGCGGAGCCATCCGCGGCTGGGATCGTCGGAACTTCTATTATTTCCAGATGCTGAAATCGCTGGCGGAGCACTATAAGTTCGACGTTGAGGCCCCGTGGGCCAGCCTGAATGCGAACGTGCACAAAGTGGTGCTGTACGGCTCCGGTAAAGACAATATTGAATTTAAGTATATGAACGATCGTGGCGACACCTCCGTGCGCCGCCATCCGTTTGAAGGCGTGCTGCACAACATGGAACGCCGCTATAAAGAGACGGAATCCAGTGCGGTACGTGAAGAGCTAGCCAAGTTCATCAGCAACCGCCCGTGCGCCAGCTGTGAAGGAACCCGTCTGCGTCGCGAAGCGCGCCACGTCTTCGTTGAGAATACGCCGCTGCCGACCATCTCCGACATGAGCATCGGCCACGCGATGGACTTCTTTAACAATCTCAAACTCGCAGGCCAGCGGGCAAAGATTGCAGAGAAAATCCTCAAAGAGATTGGCGATCGCCTCAAGTTCCTGGTCAACGTCGGCCTTAACTATCTGACGCTGTCGCGCTCCGCAGAAACGCTCTCCGGCGGCGAAGCCCAACGTATTCGTCTGGCAAGCCAGATTGGTGCCGGGCTGGTCGGCGTAATGTACGTGCTGGATGAACCGTCCATCGGTCTTCACCAGCGCGATAACGAACGTCTGCTGGGGACGCTGATCCACCTGCGTAATCTTGGCAATACCGTGATTGTGGTGGAGCACGATGAAGATGCAATTCGCGCCGCTGACCACGTGATTGATATCGGTCCGGGAGCCGGCGTCCACGGCGGCGAAGTGGTTGCCGAAGGTCCGCTGGAAGCCATTATGGCGGTACCGGAATCACTGACCGGCCAGTACATGAGCGGCAAGCGCAAGATTGAAGTGCCGAAACAGCGCGTGCCAGCGAATCCGGAAAAAGTGCTGAAACTGACCGGCGCACGCGGCAACAACCTGAAAGACGTGACGCTGACCCTGCCCGTGGGGCTGTTCACCTGCATCACCGGCGTGTCGGGTTCCGGTAAATCGACCTTGATCAACGATACGCTGTTCCCGATTGCTCAGCGCCAGTTGAACGGCGCAACGATCGCCGAACCGGCGCCGTACCGCGACGTGCAGGGGCTGGAGCATTTCGACAAGGTTATCGACATCGACCAGAGCCCGATTGGGCGGACGCCGCGTTCCAACCCGGCGACCTATACCGGGGTCTTTACGCCGGTGCGCGAACTGTTTGCCGGGGTACCGGAGTCGCGCTCACGCGGCTATACGCCAGGGCGTTTCAGCTTTAACGTTCGTGGTGGGCGTTGCGAAGCCTGTCAGGGCGATGGCGTGATTAAAGTCGAGATGCACTTCCTGCCGGATATTTACGTGCCGTGCGACCAGTGCAAAGGCAAACGCTATAACCGCGAAACGCTGGAGATTAAGTACAAGGGTAAAACCATCCACGAAGTGCTGGATATGACTATCGAAGAAGCCCGCGAGTTCTTTGATGCCGTCCCGGCGCTGGCGCGTAAGCTGCAAACCCTGATGGACGTAGGGCTGACCTACATTCGTCTTGGCCAGTCGGCGACGACGCTTTCCGGTGGCGAAGCGCAGCGCGTGAAGTTAGCGCGCGAACTGTCGAAACGCGGTACCGGTCAGACGCTCTATATTCTGGATGAACCGACTACCGGTCTGCACTTTGCTGATATTCAGCAACTGCTGGACGTGCTCCATCAGTTACGCGATCAGGGCAACACTATCGTGGTGATTGAGCACAACCTGGACGTTATCAAAACGGCGGACTGGATAGTCGACCTGGGACCGGAGGGCGGTAGCGGCGGTGGGGAAATCCTCGTTTCCGGTACCCCTGAGACCGTGGCGGAATGTGAAACATCGCATACTGCCCGCTTCCTCAAACCGATGCTGTAAAACGCAAAACGCCGTTCATGTGAAGATGTGAACGGCGTTGTTCATTGCAGCTGTTTGCGTTTCTCTTCCGGTAGCGTATTAACCGCCTGTTGGTAGGACGCATCCACCAGATAATAGATTTGTGAATCCGGCAACGAGCCGTCGAGGTAGACGGTGCTCCAGTGCGCCTTATTGAGATGTCGGCTCGGACGCACATCGCTGTGCTGCTGGCGTAATAGTTCTGCCAGTTCGGGGCTGGTTTTCAGAGATACCGCCGGGCGATCTTCCACCTCTTTCACCATGGCAAAGAGCACATCTTCAACTTTGATTTGTGTGGCTTTCCAGTCACTGTGCACACTCTGCTCCGCGCCGATTTTCGCCATGCAGTATTGCAGTAACTCCGAATTGGTCATCGTTATTCCCCTTGCAAGCGTGATGCTCCACTGAAATGTCATCTACTCAGTGTGCAGCAAGACTGCAAAAGGTAAAAGCTGACAGATCAATTTTGTTTAAAAAAACAGCAAATGCCCTCCCCGCTTTTTAATACTCCGAGTTTACGATCACCTCTTCGCCATACCCGCCAGCCTGCGGCAGCGGTTTGTAAGTCGAGTTTGAGGCGCGCAGGATTCGGATCCCACGAATGCCCGCATCGCGCGCGGCGGTAATGTCGTTGTCCGAATCGCCATAGAACATGCGGATATTTTTATCCTGCAACCACTGCGTTTTGGTGTTCTGACCGGGCTTATCTCCGGCGAAAATCACCGGATTCATATTTGTCGCCGGAATGTGGAAGTTATCGGCCAGCGTTTTCGACACGGTTTCGGTTTTTGTCGGCGAACGTCCGGTAATAAAAAAGATGCTGTCGCCGCGACGGACGTGCATATCGATCAGCAGACGGGCGACCTCTTTTGGAATACTGAACTCATCCCAGCCGTTGTTCATTTTCTCCCAGAATGCCGGGGTTTTCAGATACGCTTCGCTGTCAGGGGACCAGGTTTTCTTACCGCGCCAGAAGCCAGGGCTGGAAAACAGCACGGTGTCATCAATGTCGAAACCAACGACCATCGGCGGACGACCAGCGAGGCTGTTTTCGATCTGCGCCACGGAAACCCAGTGAATGGGGGCTTGTTCCGCGAGTTTCGCAACGTTAGTACCTGGATTGAGCGGAGAAGGAGAAGAGGCCAGCGCGCTGGCGGAATGGTTTAATGTGAATAACAAGCAGATGGCGCTCAGCGCCAGTGTGAGCCTTCGCATATTTTTCCCTGTTAAGTCATTTAGTTATCATTTTATTAGACCAATTGTTCAAAAAACCCTCTGACCATAACCCCGGCGGCAGGTGAAAGGAAGGATTTTCTGCGGTTTTGTCCCGGAAAAGGAGGAGGATCACATAAGTATGGAAGAGACCATTACCAGGCCGGATAAGGCGATTCGTCGTCATCCGGCCAGTGGCGTTTTGCCGGATGACGCTGCGCTTATCTGGCCTGGCAATTACATGACTGCGGCAAAAGCCTTCGCCACGCGCTGCACATTCGCCACGTTCAGACCAGCCACGCACATGCGTCCGCTGGCGATCAGATAGACGCCAAACTCGTCACGCAGGCGATCGACCTGAGCCGCGCTCAGCCCGGTGTAGCTGAACATACCGCGCTGTTGCAGCAGATAGTCGAAATTACGTCCCGGAATCGTAGCGGTTAGCACGTTCACCAGTTCCTGACGCATGGCCAGAATACGGGTTCGCATCGCCTCCACTTCCGCCAGCCAACTGGCTTTCAGCGCTTCATCGCCGAGTACCGTCGCGACCACCTGTGCGCCAAAGTTCGGCGGACTGGAGTAGTTACGGCGGACGGTCGCCTTCAGTTGCCCCAGCACGCGACCTGCGGTAGTTGCATCTTCACAGACAACAGAAAGCCCACCGACGCGCTCGCCGTACAGAGAGAAGATTTTCGAGAACGAGTTGCTGACCAGCGCTGGCAGTCCGGCGCTGGCAATCGCGCGGATAGCATAGGCATCATCGTCCATACCGGCACCAAAGCCCTGATAAGCAATGTCGAGGAACGGGATCAGATCGCCCGCTTTCAGGATCTCGATAACCGCATCCCACTGCGCATGCGTTAAATCTGCACCGGTCGGGTTGTGACAGCAAGGATGCAGCAGGACGATACTGCGCGCAGGCAGGGTTTTCAGGGTCGCTAACAGATCGTTGAAACGCACGCCGTTGGTGGCATTGTCGTACCAGGGATATGTGCTGACGTTAAATCCCGCCCCTTCAAAAATGGCGATGTGGTTTTCCCACGTCGGGTCGCTGACCCACACACCGGAATCCGGGAAATAGCGCTTCAGGAAATCGGCCCCCACTTTCAGCGCGCCAGAGCCGCCCAATGTCTGGATCGTCGCCACTCGCTGCTGCCGGAGAACCGGATGGTCAGCTCCAAACAGCAATGGCGCGATAGTATGACGATAGGTATTTAACCCTTCCATCGGCAGATACAGCGAGGCACCGTGCGGTTGCGCGTTAAGACGCGCTTCGGCTTCCTCCACGGCCTTCAACTGCGGGATAATCCCGTCTTCGTTGTAATACAGGCCGATACTCAGATTCACTTTGTCACTACGCGGGTCTTCTTTGAACCGCTCCATGAGCGACAGAATCGGGTCGCCAGCGTAGGCGTCAACTTTTTGAAACACGCGATGGTTCTCCAGGTTTACAGGCAGGGGTTAAGACACAATAAACCGGATGGAGAGGAAGATCGAGCGCCTGGTGGGAATATTGCCGGATGGCGGCGTAATCGCCTTATCCGGCCTACGGTCCGTGCGCGATATACGGGAAACGCTTTTAGGCCGGATAAGCGTTAGCGCCATCCGGCATCCCGGCAACATATTGTAGGCCGGATAAGCGTTAGCGCCATCCGGCATCCCGGCAACATATTGTAGGCCGGATAAGCGTAGCGCCATCCGGCATCCCGGCAACACCTTGTAGGCCGGATAAGCGTTAGCGCCATCCGGCAGGAACCGGCGTACTTAATCCACGTACTTCATCGCCACCCGTGAGGTCAGGCGGGTGATCAGTTCGTAAGCACTAACTTTAGTCATTGCCGCAATACGCTCAACCGGGAGGCCCTCTCCCCATAAAATCACCGGGTCACCGGCCTGGTCAGTCGCCTGCGGCCCAAGATCAACGCAAATCATGTCCATCGCCACGCGGCCCACAATCGGCACTTCGCGGCCATTCACCAACACCGGCGTACCGGATGGCGCTGCGCGCGGGTAACCATCGCCATAGCCCATCGCCACGACGCCAAGGCGCGTATCACGTTCACTGATCCACGTTCCGCCATAGCCTACCGGCTCACCCGCTTTATGCTCGCGCACGGCGATCAGGCTGGAGGTCAGCGACATCACCGGTTGGCAGCCGAAATCCGCTCCCGTGGACTGGTTTTCCAGCGGCGACACGCCGTAGAGAATAATGCCCGGTCGCACCCAGTCAAAATGTGACTGCGGCCAGAGTAAAATCCCGCCGGACGCGGCAATTGAGCGTTGACCCGCTTTGCCTTCACAAAAGGTATTGAACACATCAAGCTGCCGTTCAGTCGCACCGCATTCCGGCTCATCCGCACGGGCAAAATGGCTGACGACATTCACCGGTTGACGCACGTTTTTACATTGCGTCAGGCGCTGCCAGAAGGCGTCCGCCTCTTCGGGAAGGACACCCAGGCGATGCATACCGGTGTCGAGTTTCATCCACACGGTTACCGGTTCATCCAGTTCGGCGGCTTCCAGCGCGGCCAGTTGTTCCTGGTTATGGACAGCCGTATGCAGGCGCTGCGCGGAAATGGTGGGCAAATCGGCCGCCTCAAAAAAGCCTTCCAGCAGCAGGATGGGCTGCGTGATCCCACCCGCTCGCAGACGCAGCGCTTCTTCGAGACGCGCCACGCCAAAAGCGTCAGCATCGGGGAGCGTTCGCGCGGTCTCTAACAGACCGTGTCCGTAAGCGTTCGCTTTCACGACCGCAACCAGCTTACTGGCGGGTGCCAGCTCACGCAGACGTTGCAGGTTGTGTCGCAGAGCGCGGCGGTTAATCACTACAGTTGCCGCTTGCATTTCAAATCCTTAATAAAAGAAGGACGGAGATTTACTCGTCGTCGTACTGCGGTCCCGCATAGTTATCAAAGCGCGACCATTGTCCATTAAAGGTCAGTCGCACCGTCCCGATGGGGCCGTTACGCTGCTTACCAATGATGATTTCCGCAATACCTTTCAGATCGCTGTTCTCGTGATAAACCTCATCACGGTAGATGAACATGATCAAGTCGGCATCCTGTTCGATGGAGCCGGATTCACGCAGGTCGGAGTTGACCGGACGCTTATCGGCACGTTGTTCCAGCGAGCGGTTAAGCTGCGACAGCGCCACGACCGGCACATGCAGTTCTTTCGCCAGCGCTTTCAGCGAGCGGGAAATTTCAGCAATCTCCAGCGTACGGTTGTCGGACAGCGACGGCACTCGCATCAACTGCAGGTAGTCGATCATAATCAGCCCGATACCGCCGTGTTCGCGGGCGATACGGCGCGCGCGGGAGCGCACTTCCGTTGGCGTCAGACCGGAGGAATCATCGATATAGATGTTACGTTTTTCCAGCAGAATGCCCATTGTGCCGGAAATCCGCGCCCAGTCCTCATCGTCCAGTTGTCCGGTACGAATACGGGTCTGATCCACGCGGGACAGCGATGCCAGAGAACGCATCATAATCTGCTCAGAGGGCATCTCGAGGCTGAAGATAAGAACCGGTTTATCCTGCAACATCGCCGCGTTTTCGACGAGGTTCATCGCAAATGTGGTTTTACCCATCGACGGACGTGCCGCAACAATAATCAGATCTGACGGCTGCAGGCCAGCGGTCTTTTTGTTGAGATCGTCATAGCCGGTGTTAACGCCCGTCACCCCGTCGTGCGGCTGCTGGAACAGTTGTTCGATACGCGCGACGGTTGCGTCGAGCACATCGGCAATGTTTTTTGGTCCTTCGTCTTTATTGGCGCGGCTTTCCGCGATTTTAAAGACGCGTGACTCGGCGAGATCGAGCAAGTCTTCACTGGTGCGCCCCTGCGGATCAAAACCCGCATCGGCAATTTCATGGGCAACGGCGATCATGTCGCGCACTACCGCGCGTTCGCGCACGATATCCGCATACGCGCTGATGTTCGCCGCACTTGGCGTATTTTTGGAGAGTTCAGCCAGATAAGCAAAACCGCCGACGCTGTCCAGTTGCCCTTGTCGCTCCAGCGATTCCGCGAGCGTAATCAGGTCAATCGGACTGCCGGTTTCCTGCAACCGTCCCATCTCGGTGAAGATGTGACGATGTGGACGGGTATAAAAATCTTCCGCCACCACGCGCTCGGCGACATCGTCCCAGCGCTCGTTATCCAGCATTAAACCGCCCAACACCGACTGTTCCGCTTCAATCGAGTGCGGCGGTACTTTCAGTCCGGCAACCTGTGGGTCGCGGTCACGGACATCAGTCTGTTGTTTGTTGAAGGGTTTATTTCCTGCCATAGTGAATGGAGTTACCGAGATAAAAGTGAGTTGAAGCTAATCTTCCGATGATACTGGAGAAATCATGGCAACACGAATTGAATTTCACAAGCATGGCGGCCCTGACGTGCTTCAGGCCGTGGACTTTACCCCCTCCGATCCGGCGGCGAACGAAATCCAGGTCGAAAACAAAGCGATCGGCATTAATTTTATCGATACCTATATTCGTAGCGGGCTCTATCCGCCTCCCGCGCTGCCCAGCGGTTTAGGGACCGAAGCGGCTGGCGTCGTCGTCAAAGTCGGCAGCGGCGTCAGCCATATTAACGTGGGCGATCGCGTGGTGTATGCGCAGTCCGCGCTCGGCGCCTACAGTTCAGTCCACAACGTACCGGCTGATAAGGCCGCTATCCTGCCTGATGCCATCTCCTATGAGCAGGCTGCTGCCTCTTTCCTGAAGGGACTGACCGTTTTTTATCTGCTGCGCAAAACTTACGAAATCAAGCCCGACGAACCGTTCCTGTTCCACGCGGCCGCTGGCGGCGTCGGGCTGATTGCCTGTCAGTGGGCAAAAGCACTCGGCGCGAAACTGATTGGCACCGTCGGCAGCGCGCAGAAGGCGCAGCGGGCACTGGATGCCGGCGCATGGCAGGTGATTAACTATCGCGAAGAGAACATTGTCGAGCGGGTAAAAGAGATAACCGGCGGTAAAAAAGTCCGCGTGGTCTATGACTCCGTCGGCAAGGATACCTGGGAAGCCTCGCTGGACTGTCTGCAACGTCGTGGACTGATGGTCAGTTTTGGCAACGCATCGGGGCCAGTGACCGGCGTGAACCTGGGGATTCTGAATCAGAAAGGTTCCCTGTACGCCACGCGCCCTTCTCTTCAGGGCTACATCACCAACGCGGAAGAACTGACCGAAGCCAGCAACGAACTGTTTTCGCTGATCGCCAGCGGTGTGATCAAAGTGGATGTGGCAGACAGTCAGAAATATCCGTTGAAAGAGGCGCGGCGAGCACATGAAGTGCTGGAGAGTCGGGCGACGCAGGGTTCCAGTTTGCTGATTCCTTAACTGCCTGGCTCCCCTGAATCATTCAAGTTGCAGGAAGGCGGCAATGGAACGAATCCTCAGGAGCTTACTGAAATCAGTGACTGGGGTGAGTGACAGCAGCCAACACACCTGCAGCTTTAATTATGACAGGGAGAAAGAAATTGGGCTTCCCATTGGGAAGCCCTTTCTTTTTTTGTTCGGCTGTATGTAGGGTACAGCTCGATGAATCTGTTAGACGCGCAATACTGACAGATTTGACGATCAATTCCTATTTGGTTATGACGCCAAAATTACAGGTTGTGACGCATCCCTCACATCTTTAGTAACGCCAACGGTTATTGCGCTGATATTGTGGGACTTTCGGCGACTTAATCGCCTTGATCACCCACACTACGGCAACAGCCAGCAGTAGCCACGGCAGCAGTTTGATCATCAGTGCAAACATGCCGCCAAGGAACATCACGAACGCGGCGACAACCAGCGCAGCCAGAATGCCCAACAGCGAGACGCCGGTGACCATCAGCATGATAAAGAAGCCAAGCACAAAAAGTAGTTCCAGCATGATGCTCTCCCATAATGAATTCCTGCACAATCCATTACAAAAATCATGCCAAAGTTAATTTGTTGATTTATCAACAAAACGCCCCGTAAATTTTTGCAGGGCGTGGTGAAATTGACTAACTTTTAGTGAAAATCTACCGCTTATCGGCAACCAGCTTTAGCGCATGCTCCAGCACATTGATATCGGCACCGGCTTTATGGGCGTTTTCGCTCAGGTAACGACGCCACTGGCGCGCCCCAGGGATCCCCTGGAACAGACCCAGCATATGGCGCGTAATGTGGCCGAGATACGTCCCCTGGCTCAGTTCGCGCTCGATATAGGGATACATGGCCCGCACCACCGCCACCGGATCGGCATCAGCGGTCGGGGAGCCAAAGATTTCGCGGTCGACAGAGGCCAGAATACCCGGGTTCTGATAAGCCTCGCGGCCAACCATCACACCGTCCATATGTTCGAGATGCGCCTTCGCCTCATCCAGCGACTTAATGCCGCCGTTGATGGACATCGTCAGCTGCGGGAAGTCGCGTTTCAGTTGATAAACGCGCGGATAATCCAGCGGCGGGATCTCACGGTTTTCTTTCGGACTTAACCCGGAAAGCCAGGCTTTGCGGGCGTGGATGATGAACATCTCGCACTCACCGCGACCGGACACCGTACTGATGAAATCACAGAGAAATTCATAGCTGTCCTGGTCATCAATACCAATGCGGGTTTTCACCGTCACCGGAATCGACACCACGTCGCGCATCGCCTTTACGCAATCCGCCACCAGTTGCGCATTGCCCATCAGACAGGCGCCAAACATGCCGTTCTGCACGCGATCGGAAGGACAGCCGACATTGAGGTTAATCTCATCGTAGCCGCGTGCCTCAGCCAGCTTCGCACAGTGCGCCAGCGCTGCCGGATCGCTGCCGCCCAGTTGCAGCGCGAGCGGATGCTCTTCTTCGCTGTACGCCAGATAATCCCCTTTGCCATGAATAATCGCCCCCGTCGTCACCATCTCGGTGTAGAGCAACGTCTGGCGAGACAACAAGCGCAGGAAATAGCGACAGTGCCTGTCCGTCCAGTCGAGCATGGGCGCGATGGAAAAACGGTGGGCCGGAAAGACGGATTGTAATTCTGGTGACATGGTGATTTTTTGAGCATCCGGTGATTTGGGGGCGCTACTATAGCACAGGCAGGAAAGGGATACGATTCACCTTGATGTGCTATCAAAAAATGATAGCATCAAATTGTCCTGGCGGGCATTATACTCACAAGGAAACGGCATTGATATGACATCACTAAGCGCCAGATACCAAAAAAACATTACAGCAGATTTTCTCACTACCAACGCCTGCGGCGCTGGAATGGCGAAAAATTGAGGCGCTGTTTGTTGCCTTAGGTGCAAAGGTCTCAGAGGGGAACGGATCCCGTGTCAGATTTGAAATCAATCAGGTTGTGGCCTCTTTTCATCGCCCACATCCTGAAAAGGAAGCCAAAGTTTATCAGGTCAAGGATGCTATGGCCTTTCTTATCGCAGTAGGAGTGATCCCATGAACACCATGACTTATAAAGGCTATGCCGCCAAAATTGATTACAGTGACGAAGATTTGTGCTTCGTCGGGCATGTTGCCGGTATACGTGATGTGATTGGTTTCCATGCCGACAACGTTTCCGATCTTCGCAATGCCTTCGAAGAAGCGGTCGATGATTACCTTTCTTACTGTGCTGAACAAGGCAGAGAACCTCTGCGCCCGGCTAGTGGAAAGATCAGTCTGCGTATTTCTCCGGAGGTGCATTCGGCGATTAACATCGCCGCCGAAGTCTCCGGGAAAAGTGTAAATCAATGGATTAACGATACGTTGACTAAAGCAGCTCATGGCTGAAAGACGGGGCATACTGCCCCGCCATCCTCATCAGAACGTCACGCTGACCTGCGCGCCTGCACCCCAGGTTTCGTCCTCGCCGTACAGCCCCATCAAATCAAGATGGACGCGATTGAACGGGGCAAACCCGACACCGCCGGTGAAGACATTGCTGTCATTGTCCTTCACGTCAGCACGATAACCGGCACGGACGGCCAACCAGTCGAGCGGTCGGACTTCAGCACCGACGCCAACATACTGTGAGTTTTCCTCGCTTTTGAAGCCTTTAGTTTCGGTTAAATCACCGTCTGCGCTCAGCGTCAGCAGATCGTTGTGCCACGCCACACCGGCGGTGACCAACGGTCGAATCTGGTAAGTATCGCGGACGCCAGCCACCTCTTTTGTGTCGATATCGCGAGAGAACAGGTTTTGCCCGCTCAGGCCAACCGTCCAGTGTTCGCCAAAGTCCGCGGCCAGGCCCGCATCAACGTTAAAACCGGTATCATCATTGCGATAGCGACTGCTGTTGATGTCGTCGCTATTGAAATCGTAAATCGAGACCGTGTAGTTGTAGAGCCAGGTTTTTTGCAGTTTCGGCGTCACGCCAACCGAAACCGGTACGCCGCCCAGGTCGAACTGGCGAGCCACCGCGACACCGTAATCAGAGACAATGGCGGCGCGGCCAAACCCTTTTGACTTAAGGTTCTCAGGATCCACCGCCAGGATGCTGGAAGGCACCGCTTCAACGCCGCGCAGCGTGTCAATGTCGCCCTGATCAATAGACGAACTCACACGGGCGCGGGCGTTGGCTTTCGCCACAAAGGCCACGGCTAACACATCGTTCGGAATGCTGACCGCAAGCCCGCCCCCGGCTTTCGCACTGGCCGTTTTCCCTTTCAGGGATTCCAGTTGGTCAGCCAGATCGCCCGCGGCATTAGACACCTGCCGGTAGCCTGCGCTGCCGGGAACAAAGAGATCGAGAGGGTTGATATTGTCCAGGGAGCGGCGGTAGTTATTCACGTCGTCGGTGACATCATCAATCTTATCGCGCAGATTATCCTTGTCGGAAATCTGTCCACCGATAGCCGGGAAGATCACCGTAATGTCATCATCCGGCTGTGACTTCGCCAATAATGCCGGGTTGATGAGTACGCCGCTGCCATAATTTGCTGACGCCACGCCCGTGCCGCCCATCGCGTCATTACGCGCTTCTGTCCAGGAATTCGCGGCACTCGCGGTTTGAGACGCCAACAGCGAGCCCGTCATCGCCACCACCAAAATATTCAAATTTTTATTCACAGTAAGCCCATTTTATTCGCAGGTGAAAATCGTCTCTGCCAGTATCAACCGGACAAAGCTGGAGCATTGCTGTGATTAACAAGGAAAAAGTTGCCTGTTTTGCCCCGTCCTTTTATCGCCGGGGCGTTTATTTTTGTGACATGCCTCAATATATATAGAAGAGTTTGTAAATCAGGGAAAGATTAGCGGGCGATTTATCGCTCTGGCCTGGAACTCGGCGTTTCTCCCATAACATGATAAAGTGAGGGTTTTCTTACTCCACGCGATCCGAGGTGCCCAATGGAAAAGACCACAACGCAAGAGTTGCTGGCGCAAGCTGAAAAACTGTGCGCGCAACGCAATGTGCGCCTGACCCCACAGCGCCTCGAAGTGTTGCGTCTGATGAGCCTGCAGGAAGGCGCGATTAGCGCTTACGATCTGCTCGACCTGCTGCGTGAATCCGAACCGCAGGCCAAGCCGCCAACGGTCTATCGCGCCCTCGATTTTCTACTTGAACAAGGGTTTGTGCATAAGGTCGAATCCACCAACAGCTACGTGTTGTGCTACCTGTTCGATCAGCCGACCCATACTTCCGCCATGTTTATCTGTGACCGCTGCGGCGCGGTGAAGGAAGAGTGTGCGGAAGGCGTGGAAGACATTATGCATACGCTGGCAGCGAAGATGGGATTTGCCCTGCGCCACAATGTCATTGAAGCACACGGATTATGTTCAGCCTGCGTGGAAGTAGAAGCCTGTCGTCATCCTGGCGAGTGCCAGCACGACCATTCGATTCAGGTTAAAAAGAAGCCCCGTTAAGGGCGTGGGCGGCACGCGATGCCGCCCGAAGCAAACAGAGGGGTGTACATCCTTGTACTCACGGGTAAGAGGGGGGATTACCAGCGATAGTCGTTGCGTTTTTCCCAGCTATCGACCTCTTTCTCCGCCTGGTCTTTCGCGTAACCATAACGTTCCTGGATTTTACCCACCAGTTGATCACGCTTACCTTCAATGACCGTCATATCGTCATCGGTCAGTTTGCCCCACTGCTCTTTCACTTTACCTTTGAACTGTTTCCAGTTACCGCCGACTTCGTCTTTATTCATCATAAAGTCCTCTTTATTAGGCTGTGAATAGTGAGAGTAAACCGCCCAACTGCGTTCGTTTTCTGCTGGACGTGAGATTAAGTGTAGTCATAGATTCTGGGTTAAATTCACTATTCAGAATCTTTAACCATTACGAGACAGTAAACCAGGTTCCGTTTCGCCAGTGACGCCGCCAGATCCAGGCTAATGACAGCCCGCGCAGCGCCAGAAATACCGCCAGCGCCAGCCATAAACCGTGATTACCCAACACGGGTAGCGCGAATAGCGTCAGCGCAAACCCGGCGGCGGCCACCGCCATGCTGTTGCGCATTTCAGCCGCCCGCGTTGCGCCGATAAACATGCCATCCAGCAGATAGCACCAGACGCCGACCAGAGGCAAAATCGCCTGCCAGAGCAGGTAGCGATCGGCCAGTTGTTGGATTTGTGGTAGTGATGTCAGCAGCGCAACGATCGGTTCGCCGGCGAGTAAATAAACCAGTGAAAACAGCAGCGCGACGATACCTGACTGGCGGCACGCGGCACGCCAGACTTCCAGTAACTGACTGCCGTCGCGGGCACCATAGGCCTGACCAGAATGCGCCTCCACGGCGTAAGCAAAGCCATCCAGCGCATAGGCCGTAAATGTCAGCAGCGTCATCAATACGGCGTTAACGGCGATGATATCGCTGCCCAGTCTGGCCCCCAGCACGGTGATAGCGCCAAAGCAAAGTTGCAGCAGCAGTGAACGCAGCATGATGTCGCGATTGAGCGCCAGAAGGCGACGAATGTTTCCCCGCCAGGCCTGTTTGAGCATAACGAGGGAGACGCCACGCAGGTGCAACACTTTACGCACCATCAACAAACCGATCAGCAGCGTCGCATATTCCGCGATCACCGTCGCCAGCGCGGCTCCTTGCACGTTCATGTGCAACCCCATCACCAGCCAGAGGTCGAGCACAATATTCAGGATATTGCCGACAATCAGCAGGATCACCGGCGCACGCGCGTACTGTACGCCCAGTAACCAACCGAGCAATACCAGATTCGCCAGCGATGCCGGGGCGCTCAGCCAGCGAATGGCCAGAAACCGTCTTGCCTGTTCCAGTACCGCTTCGCTACCACCCACAATGTGCAGCGCCAGATCGATAATCGGTGTACGAAAGAGCGCAATCACTGCCCCTGCGCCCAACGCCAGGATCAGCGGTTGCACCAGAGCCCGCGCCAGCGCCTGAGGATTCTTCGCACCGAACGCCTGCGCCGTCAACCCGGTCGTGCTCATGCGTAAAAAGAGCAGGAGCATGAACAGAAAACTGGTTGCCGTCGCCCCCACCGCCACCCCGCCGAGATACACGGGGCTGTCCAGGTGACCAATGACCGCCGTATCCACCAGTCCCAACAGCGGAACGGTGATATTGGAGAAAATCATCGGTAAGGCGAGACGCCAGAGCGCTTTGTCAGCAGGAGCAAAAAACGGCATGGAGCGAGCCTGAGAAGAGGTCATAACGAGAGTGGTGAGAGTGGTGAGAGTGCCGGATAGCGGCGTAAACGCCTCATCCGGCCTACAGGAATACTACAGCCATTCACCGTTACGGATGACGCCAACGGCCAATCCTTCGATGGTGAAATTCTGTTCGCGAAGGTCAACCAGGATAGGTTTAAATTCGCTGTTTTCAGGCAGCAACTCAACTTTGTTGCCCTGTTTTTTCAAGCGTTTGACCGTCACTTCGTCGTCGATACGCGCCACAACCACCTGGCCGTTACGCACATCCTGGGTTTTGTGTACCGCCAACAAATCGCCATCCATAATGCCGATATCTTTCATCGACATTCCGCTGACGCGCAGCAGGAAATCGGCATTCGGCTTAAACAAAGACGGATCCACCTGATAATGGCCTTCAATGTGCTGCTGCGCCAGCAAGGGTTCGCCCGCCGCAACACGACCGATGAGCGGTAAACCCTCTTCTTCTTCCTGCAGCAGTCGAATGCCGCGAGAAGCGCCGGAGACGATTTCAATTGCTCCTTTACGCGCCAGCGCTTTCAGGTGTTCTTCAGCCGCGTTTGGGGAACGGAACCCCAAACGCTGTGCGATCTCTGCACGCGTCGGTGGCATACCTGTCTGGCTGATGTGATCCCGAATGAGATCAAACACCTCTTGTTGCCTGGCCGTTAACGCTTTCATTCCGCCCCCTGGGTGTATATACAGTTATGCTGTGAGTATATACAGCTAAAGGTGATTTTGGAACCACAAACTGCACATTCAACAGCAGATTTAACCTGTTATGGAATCAGGGTCGAAAAAACCTTAGCGAAAATGTGTCCACAGCAGGATGCCCCAGGTGATCAGCGCCACAATGATAGAGAGCAGCACCGCCGCCGAGCCCATATCTTTTGCGCGACCAGAGAGTTCGTGATAGTCAGAACCAATACGGTCCACCACGGCCTCGATGGCGCTGTTCAGGATTTCAACAATCATGACCAGCATGACGGAGCCAATCAACAGCACGCGCGTAATGGCATCCACATCCAGCCAACAGGCGATAGCCACGGCCAGCAGAACCGCCACGCTCTCCTGACGGAACGCGGCCTCGTTAATCCACGCGGCGCGAAAACCTTTCCAGGAATAGCCTGCGGCTTTGATAATTCGGGTGAATCCAGTGGTATTATTAGCCATTAAAAGAACCTTTTTGCATTATTGGCGTCAATGACATTGTCTTGTTAACTCATGTGATTCGAGTTAAGGCAACGCGGCGCGAAGTATGACGGGATACACCAGAAATTCACATGACTTTCTGATATCCTTGCAACGCAATTGCATTATTAACCAGAGGCTTTACATCGTTTATGTCCGGCTGGCCACGAATTTACTACAAAATCCTGAATTTACCATTAAGCGTACTGGTAAAAAGCAAGTCTATTCCGGCAGATCCTGCCCCGGAGTTAGGACTCGATACCTCTCGTCCAATTATGTACGTTTTACCGTACAACTCCAAAGCGGACTTGCTGACGCTGCGCGCGCAATGCCTGGCGCACGATCTCCCCGACCCATTAGAGCCGCTGGAGATCGATGGTACGCAGTTGCCGCGCTATGTGTTCATTCACGGCGGACCGCGGGTGTTCACCTATTACACGCCGAAAGAAGAGTCCATTAAGCTGTTCCATAACTATCTCGACCTGCATCGCAGCAATCCGGATCTGGATGTGCAAATGGTGCCGGTGTCGGTGATGTTTGGACGCTCACCGGGTCGCGAGAAGGGTGAGGTTAACCCGCCGCTGCGTATGCTTAACGGCATCCAGAAATTCTTTGCCGTCTCCTGGCTGGGTCGCGACAGCTTTGTCCGTTTCTCTCCTTCCGTCTCCCTGCGCCGCATGGCCGATGAGCACGGCACGGATAAAATCATTGCGCAGAAACTGGCACGCGTGGCGCGTATGCACTTTGCCCGTCAGCGACTGGCTGCCGTGGGGCCACGTCTGCCTGCACGTCAGGATCTCTTCAACAAGCTACTGGCGTCCAAAGCGATTGCCCGCGCGGTAGAAGATGAAGCGCGCAGCAAGAAAATCTCCCATGAAAAGGCGCAGCAAAACGCGATTGCGCTGATGGAAGAGATCGCCGCCAACTTCTCATACGAGATGATTCGCCTGACTGACCGTATCCTGGGCTTCACCTGGAATCGGCTCTATCAGGGGATTAACGTTCACAACGCTGAGCGCGTGCGCCAGCTGGCGCACGACGGGCACGAAATTGTCTATGTTCCCTGCCACCGCAGCCACATGGACTATCTGTTGCTCTCATACGTGCTCTATCACCAGGGGCTGGTGCCGCCGCATATTGCCGCGGGTATCAACCTGAACTTCTGGCCGGCAGGCCCGATCTTCCGCCGCCTGGGCGCGTTCTTTATTCGTCGTACCTTTAAGGGCAATAAGCTCTATTCCACCGTCTTCCGTGAGTATCTGGGCGAACTGTTCAGCCGCGGCTACTCGGTTGAATACTTTGTCGAAGGCGGTCGTTCCCGTACCGGTCGTCTGCTGGATCCGAAAACCGGCACGCTGTCGATGACTATCCAGGCGATGCTGCGCGGTGGCACCCGTCCGATCACCCTGGTGCCGATTTACATCGGTTACGAACACGTGATGGAAGTGGGAACCTATGCCAAAGAGCTGCGCGGGGCAACCAAAGAGAAAGAGAGTCTGCCGCAGATGCTGCGTGGCTTGAGCAAGCTGCGTAATCTCGGTCAGGGCTACGTGAACTTTGGCGAGCCGATGCCGTTGATGACGTACCTGAATCACCACGTGCCGGAGTGGCGCGAGTCTATCGATCCTATCGAAGCCGTGCGTCCGGCCTGGCTGACGCCAACGGTGAACGGGATTGCGGCAGAGCTGATGGTGCGTATTAACAACGCGGGTGCGGCAAACGCCATGAACCTGTGCTGCACCGCGCTGTTAGCTTCTCGTCAGCGTTCGCTGACCCGCGAGCAACTGACCGAGCAGCTCAACTGTTATCTGGATCTGATGCGCAATGTGCCGTATTCCTCTGATTCGACCGTGCCATCTGTCAGCGCCGGCGATCTTATCGATCACGCGTTGCAGATGAACAAGTTCGAAGTCGAGAAGGATACCATTGGCGATATCATCATTCTGCCGCGCGAGCAGGCGGTGCTGATGACCTACTATCGCAATAACATCGCGCATATGCTGGTGTTGCCTTCACTGATGGCGGCGATCGTCACCCAGCATCGTCATATTTCCCGCGAAGCGCTGCTGCAACACGTTGACGTGCTCTACCCGATGCTGAAAGCCGAGCTGTTCCTGCGCTGGGAGCGTGATGAACTGGCAGGCGTGATTGACGCGCTGACGGCTGAAATGCAGCGTCAGGGGCTGATTACCGTTCAGGACGACGAGCTGCATATCAACCCGGCCCACTCCCGCACGCTGCAACTGCTGGCGGCGGGCGCGCGCGAAACGCTGCAACGCTATGCCATCACCTTCTGGCTGCTGAGCGCCAACCCGTCTATCAACCGCGGGACGCTGGAGAAAGAAAGCCGCACCGTGGCGCAGCGTTTGTCCGTGCTGCACGGTATCAACGCACCGGAATTCTTCGACAAGGCGGTGTTCAGCTCACTGGTGCTGACCCTGCGTGACGAGGGTTACATCAGCGATACCGGCGATGCGGAACCGGGCGAAACGATGAAGGTGTATCAGATGCTGGCGGAGCTCATCACGTCGGATGTGCGCCTGACGATTGAGAGCGCAACACAAGGCGAGTAATACATAGAAAAGCCGGTCGAGATGACCGGCTTTTTTTATGTCAGATTGCCGGATGGCGGCGTTCCGCCTGATCCGGCCTACATCAGCTTACCGTTTGGTAGGCCCGATAAGCGCAGCGCCATCGGACAAGATGCTTTATAAGTGCCAGTAACTCATCGCCAGACCGATAAAGAGTACCAGTCCCACGTAGTTATTGTTCATGAACGCTTTGAAGCACGCTTCACGTTCGCGGTTGGCAATCAGCTTCTGCTGCCAGACAAACAGCGCGCCAGCGACCAGTACAGACCAGTAATAGCCCAGCCCCAGGCCGTTCAGCCAACCAATCAGCGCCATCAGCGCCAACACCGCCACCTGCAAGATACCGATGATCAGCTTGTCATGCTCGCCAAACAGAATGGCGGTCGATTTGATGCCGATTTTCAGATCGTCATCGCGGTCAACCATCGCGTACTGCGTGTCGTAGGCCACCGCCCACAGAATGTTGGCCAGGAACATCAGCCAGCAGCTCAACGGTACCGATTCACTCACCGCCGCGAAGGCCATCGGAATCGACCAGCCAAACGCCGCCCCCAGCACCACCTGCGGTAGATGGGTGTAGCGCTTCATAAACGGATAGACCCACGCCAGCGCCAGCGCCGCAATTGACAGCAGAATGGTCATGGTATTGAGCGTCAGCACCAGTAGAAACGAGAGCACCACCAGCACGACAAACAGCGTCCGGGCCTCTTTCTCCGTCACCGCGCCGCTGGGCAACGGGCGGTTCGCCGTGCGTTTAACATGCCCGTCGAATTTCCGATCGGCATAGTCATTAACCACACATCCGGCGGCACGCATCAGCCAGACCCCGGCGACAAACACCGCTAGGATCCACAATTGAGGGACTCCAGGGGTCGCCACCCACAGCGCCCACAGCGTCGGCCAGAGCAGCAGTAAGGCGCCGATGGGCTTATCCGTACGCATCAAGCGGTGAAACGCCAGCAGCTTATTCTGCGTCAGACTCCACTCCATTTTATTTTCCTCTTAGTACAACGGTGATGCGGGTAAAAACAGTTCGGTCAACATCAGCGGCTTACCGCTCAGTCGCAGTCGGGAACGGCGTCCCCACAGCCCGACATCACAACCAATTTCAATAAAATCTCGGGTCAACGTCGATGATGTAAACAGATAACGCCCCAGCGGGGTCTTGCCCAAATTTTGTAGGGCCAGCTCAGGGCCAGACAGCGTGGATTCGGGCACCACGGTGCGTCCGGCCAGCCAGGGTTCATCATCGGCACATAACAGGATTTCACGCAGCCAGTAGCGGGTTTCTTTTGGCAGTCGGGTTAGCTCTTCCACCACCTCATGTTGACCCACAAATCCTTCCCTGATCAGTGTCACAGTGACCCGTTTTCCCTGCTGCTCAAAACGTTTTGTCATGGAATCTTCCAGTAGCAGCCAGTCGAGCTGTTCTGGGTCCAGGGCGGGGATCTCTTCAAAATAGCGCAGCGCACGCAGTTGCGTTAACGCGGGGTGTGACATGCCTGACTCTCCGTTTCATAACTGAAAGGCATTGTATCGCAGAAAAGAGCTTACGGGAGATGGAAACATAATTAAGTGATCTGTTGCGCAACAGAAGCGTAACAAGTCGCAGGAAATGCTAAAAAAAAGGTGCGCCAGATGACGCACCAGTTGTTGCAAATCAGCAATGTGGGGAGAACATTACCCCTTGCCTTTTACACTGCTGATAAAGGTGGAACGGGCAGATGTCGATCCCAGACGTTCAGCTTCATCAAGCAGTTTCAGCGCTTTATCAACGTCGCCTTTGGCAACGGCGTCTTTAATCGCTTTGTTAAAGTAGCTTTCGGTGTCATTCAACATCGGCTCGCTTTTCTTCGCAGGTGCAGGAGTCACCACCGGCGCGGCAACAGGTGCAGCATAGGTCGGCGCAGGGGCGGCAGTATTCCCCACCGTCACCGGACCTGGGCCGGAAGAACCAAACAGTGGCCCCACCAGCACGCTGGAGCTGCTGTTGGTTTTCACTTTCAGCTTCAGCAGGCCGTCGGTGGTATGACGGGCAATCGGATCCGGAATATCCGGAACAGAGTTACCCACCCCTTTGGCATAGGCTTTCGCCGGGTCGAGCAGTTTGGTGGTCTGCTGGAGATCTTTCTCGGTCGTAAAGACCAGAACATAAAGTTTCTGCTGGCCCAGTGCTGGCGTCAGGCGCATAACCCCTTCCAGGCGATCCGCGCTCATCACGCCGGGCTCCTGGTAGGTGAAATAGCTGCTCGGGAAGAACGCAGAAGGCGTCATGTTCTGATCAAGAATCAGGACGTTGGGCGCAAATACGCTGGTCTGTTTGTTCACTTCGCTGGAGAGCGTGATGTTTAACTCCCCAATGTTCGCCGGTACGCTGTACGCGGCAACCGGACCGGAAATGCCAGCCACGTCAAGACGCTGACCGCCAGTCGAAAGCTGCGTCGTTTGCGTGTTGGACTGGTCAACCGGCGTCCAGGTTAACTGCTGGAGCGCAGTCGTCGGAATCGTCGGCGCAGCGCTGGTATTTTGCGGCACATAGTTAACGTCAGCCAGGCTGATGCCCGGCGCACTGGCAAATAACCCTGCGGATAAACAAAGGGCGACGAGACTTTTCTTCATTTTCATTGTTATCACCTCAGAAAGCGTGGGTTCAGCGGTGGCCAGGCAATAGCGCGCTAAACCAGATGATGCCGGATGGCGGCGGACGCCTTATCCGGCCTACAAACTGGTGCCGTAGGCCGGATAAGCTTGCGCCATCGGGCATTGCAGCAGTTTGGGAGGGGCTTTCGCCCCTCGTTACGTCAGGTTAGTGCTGGATTACCACCAGATTTCCATCTGAGCACCGAAGGACCACTCATCGTTGTCACCACGGCTGAAGGTATGCGCGCTGGTATCGCTGTAGGCGATGCCGTTGTCGTAACCCCATTTTTCATCCCACTTCGCGTAGGTTGCGAAGACACGGATAGCCGGGCGAGACCAGATGCTGTCGCCAGCCTGCCATTGTTGCGCCAGGGTGATTTTGTACTGGTTGTTGGTGTCGTCGGTACGCTGAGATTTCACGTTGTCGTAACCGACTTCCATCAGGGTGCTCATGATCGGTGTCCATTTGAACATCGGACGCACACCCACGGTGTACCAGGTTGTACCGTTTTTATCGTCACGATCGATATCCTGATACATACCGACGTACATCAGATCCCAACGGTCGCCCAGGGAGATCGCGCCGTGGTCGAGGATACGCACCAGAGAACCGTTGTTGTTGGTTGTGATGTTATCGCTGTCATTGATAGTGTAGGTACCCTGTGGGATCCCTTTACCCTGGGTGGTCATCGCGTCAGTCGCGTACTGAACGACAAACTTGTTGTAGCCTTTCAGCATGCTCTGGGTATGTTCAGCGGTGAACATCCAGCCGTCTTTGGTTGCGCCGTCAACGTAGTGGTAACCGTCAGTTTTGTTCGCGCGACCGTAGTCAACACCCAGCTCCAGCACGCCGTCCGGGTTGGTTTCCAGACCGGCTAAACGCACGTCGAACACGTCGTTGGCGGTGTCTTTGTAATCGCGATAGACATCGTTGCTGCTAAAGATGTACGAGCCGCCCGCTTCCTGAGAACGGGTGGCAGCCAGAGACAGCTTACCGAAGCCCAGGTCGATGTTTTCAAGACCGGCACCAGGACCCGAGATATCCCAGTAGTAGAAGTCGATCATGTGAACGTCATGACGCTGATAGAAGCGCTTACCTGCCCAGATGGTGGAGCCTGGCAGCCAGTCGATCAGGTTTTTACCCTGTACGTTAGCTTCACGGAATGCCGGGTCAGTGGCTTCCCAGTCATTTTGCTGTGCCACAGAGTAGGCAACGTTGGTGTCAAAATAGAAGCTCTTATCACCCTCTTTCCACACTTCCTGACCCAGTTTCAGTTCCGCATAGGTTTCACATTCGTTACCAAGACGGTATTTACTTTGAGCACCGGTTGCCTGGAAACATTGTTGTTCGCCGCCACTACCCGTCCAGCCGATACCGGAACGAGCATAACCATGGAAATCCACTGCCATTGCCTGAACAGACATAATGCCTGCTGCGACGGCAACCGCCAGGGGGAGTTTGCGCAGAGTAATCATCATTCTATCTCCTGAGATCATTGCTTTTCTTTGAACGCTTCACCGTAGGGCTTTGCGCTTTTTTTTAATGGGACACCTTAAACGCCTGGCTCTTTATGCAACCGACGACATGCAGTGCCATCTTCACGGAACAGATGACAACGCTCTGGCGGCAGGCCAATAGCGAATGTGGCGCCCTCTTCTACCAACACCACGTCGTTCTGGCGGTACACCAGGTTTTGACGAATGGCGGGGATCTGGATATGAATCTGTGTTTCGTGACCAAGCTGTTCGACGACCTGAACCTCGCCTTCCAGCGTGACATCGGCGATATCACTGGGTAACAGGTGTTCAGGACGGATACCTAACGACATGTTTACGCCCACCTGCACATCACGGCTGTCGACCGGCAGCCAGACGTGCTGACGGTTCGGTAGTTCAACCTGGACCTGGTCGATGGCCGTCGCGGTAACTTTCACCGGCAGGAAGTTCATCTTCGGCGAACCAATAAAGCCCGCGACGAAGCGGTCTGCCGGGTAGTGATACAGTTCCAGCGGTTTACCGATCTGCGCGACGCGACCGGCGTCCAGCACCACGATTTTGTCGGCCAGCGTCATCGCTTCGACCTGATCGTGGGTAACGTAGATCATCGTGCGCCCAAGGCGCTTATGCAGACGGGAGATCTCGATGCGCATCTGCACACGTAGCGCGGCATCGAGGTTAGAGAGAGGTTCATCGAGCAGGAACACGCGCGGTTCCGCCACCAGCGTACGGCCAATCGCCACGCGCTGGCGCTGCCCCCCCGAGAGGGCTTTCGGTTTACGCTCCAGCAGGTGCGCCAGTTGCAGCACTTCCGCAACCTGGTTAACACGCTGATTCATCACCTCTTTTTTCGCGCCCGCCAGTTTCAGGCCAAACGACATATTTTCGGCAACGGATAAATGGGGATAGAGCGCGTAGGACTGGAAGACCATACCGACGCCACGTTCCGCGGGTGGGATATCGTTCATGCGGGTATCCCCAATATAGAGGTCCCCGCTGGTAATCGTTTCAAGTCCGGCAATCATACGGAGCAGGGTCGATTTGCCGCAGCCTGACGGTCCAACAAACACCACGAATTCCCCTTCGTGAATGTCGAGATTGATATCTTTCGATACCACCACGTCACCCCAGGCTTTCGTTACATTTCGCAGCTGTACGCTCGCCATGCCTTCTCCCTTCGTTACAACCTGTCATTGACAGCAACATTCATGATGGCCTGACTATGCGGGATTCACTGCGTGCGTAAATCCTCCACCCCCGGCTTTTTCATGGGGGAGGAGTCGGGAGGATGAGGGAAGGAAGTCTGAGACCCTGTCCGGGGGAGATCGCGTAATTTCGTGAAGTCCCCCGCAAAAATGAGTCTATTTTTATGTGCGCCAGTACGCATTACTCACATTTCTGCAACACAGATCACATAAAGAGGAGGTGGGGCGTAGGGGTAAGGAGGATGGAAAGAGGATGTCAAATAAGGAGACTGAGTCACGTTGAATCACTGAAGTCATACCACGAGCACATCACCAAAAGGATGGCAGATATGAAGATCAAGACTGGCGCACGCGTTTTCGCATTGTCCGCCCTCGCAGCAATGATGATTTCCGCACCGGCTCTGGCCAAAATCGAAGAAGGTAAACTGGTTATCTGGATTAACGGCGATAAAGGCTATAACGGCCTGGCCGAAGTCGGAAAAAAATTCGAGAAAGACACCGGTATCAAAGTGACCATTGAACACCCGGACAAGCTGGAAGAGAAATTCCCGCAGGTTGCGGCAACCGGTGATGGTCCGGACATCATCTTCTGGGCGCACGATCGTTTTGGCGGTTACGCACAGTCTGGCCTGCTGGCTGAAATCACCCCGGAAAAAACGTTCCAGGACAAACTCTATCCGTTCACCTGGGATGCTGTACGTTACAACGGCAAGCTGATCGCCTACCCCATCGCGGTAGAAGCGCTGTCGCTGATTTACAACAAAGACCTGGTGCCGACCCCGCCGAAGACCTGGGAAGAGATCCCGGCACTGGATAAAGCGCTGAAGGCGAAAGGTAAGAGCGCCCTGATGTTCAACCTGCAAGAACCGTACTTCACCTGGCCGCTGATTGCTGCCGACGGCGGTTACGCATTCAAGTTTGAAAACGGCAAGTACGATGTGAAAGATGTGGGCGTCGACAGCGCAGGCGCGAAAGCGGGCCTGGGTTTCCTGGTTGACCTCATCAAGAACAAACACATGAACGCGGACACCGATTACTCCATCGCAGAAGCGGCCTTTAACAAAGGCGATACGGCGATGACCATCAACGGTCCGTGGGCCTGGTCGAACATCGACAAGAGCAAAGTGAATTACGGCGTCACCCTGCTGCCAACCTTCAAAGGCAAACCGTCTAAACCGTTCGTGGGCGTGCTGAGTGCCGGTATTAACGCCGCCAGCCCGAACAAAGAGCTGGCGAAAGAGTTCCTTGAAAACTACCTGCTGACCGATCAGGGTCTGGAAGAAGTGAACAAGGATAAACCGTTGGGGGCCGTGGCGCTGAAATCCTATCAGGAGCAGTTAGCGAAAGACCCGCGCATCGCGGCCACCATGGATAACGCCCAGAAAGGCGAAATCATGCCGAACATCCCGCAGATGTCTGCGTTCTGGTACGCCGTGCGTACGGCGGTCATCAACGCCGCCAGCGGTCGCCAGACGGTTGATGCTGCACTGAAAGACGCGCAGGGCCGTATCACCAAGTAATGCTGTCGATGTGCCTGATGGCGCTGCGCTTATCAGGCCTACAAACGTCTGTAGGCCGGATAAGGCATTTATGCCGCCATCTGGCACATTTACGACAAGATTTCACCGTTGTAGAGGAAGATCCCCATGGATGCCGTTAAAAAGAGTCACTGGTGGCAGAGCGACATGCTGAAGTGGTCCGCGATCGGATTGCTGGGCCTGCTGGTGGGTTACCTTGTCGTTTTAATGTATGCACAAGGGGAATATCTGTTCGCCATCATGACGCTGATTTTAAGCTCTGCTGGCCTGTACATTTTCGCTAACCGTAAGGCCTACGCCTGGCGTTACGTTTATCCTGGCATGGCGGGCATGGGACTGTTCGTTCTGTTTCCGCTGATTTGCACCATCGCCATCGCTTTTACCAACTACAGCAGCACCAACCAGCTCACTTTCGAACGCGCCCAACAGGTGCTGATGGACCGCTCTTATCAGGCGGGTAAATCCTATAACTTCGGGCTCTATCCGGCAGGTGAAGAGTGGCAACTGGCCCTCACCGACGGCGAAACCGGTAAGAATTACCTCTCCGACGCCTTTAAATTTGGCGGCGAACAAAAGCTGGCGCTGAAAGAAACGGACGCCCTGCCAGAGGGTGAGCGCGCGACGCTGCGCATCATCACCCAGAATCGCCAGGCGCTGAACCAGATTACCGCCGTGCTGCCCGATGACAGCAAAGTGATCATGAGCTCGCTGCGCCAGTTCTCCGGCACGCAGCCGCTGTACGCGCTCGCCGATGACGGCATGTTGACCAACAACCAGAGCGGCGTGAAATACCGTCCCAATAACGACATTGGCTACTACCAGTCCATCAATGCGGACGGTAACTGGGGTGACGAAAAGCTCAGTCCGGGCTACACCGTGACCATCGGCTGGGATAACTTTACCCGCGTCTTCACTGACGAAGGGATCCAGAAGCCGTTCTTCGCCATCTTCGTCTGGACCGTGGTGTTCTCGGTACTCACCGTCATCCTGACCGTGGCGGTCGGGATGGTGCTGGCGTGTCTCGTTCAGTGGGAGTCGCTGAAAGGTAAAGCGATTTACCGTGTCCTGCTGATTCTGCCGTACGCCGTACCGTCGTTTATCTCGATTCTGATTTTCAAAGGCCTGTTCAACCAGAGCTTTGGTGAAATCAACATGATGCTAAGCGCGCTGTTTGGCATCAAGCCGGCATGGTTTAGCGACCCGACCACCGCGCGTTCGATGATTATTATCGTCAATACCTGGCTGGGCTACCCGTACATGATGATCCTGTGCATGGGTCTGCTGAAAGCGATTCCGGACGACCTGTACGAGGCGTCGGCAATGGATGGCGCGGGCCCGTTCCAGAACTTCTTTAAGATTACGCTCCCGCTGTTGATTAAGCCGCTGACGCCGCTGATGATCGCCAGCTTTGCCTTTAACTTTAACAACTTCGTGCTGATTCAACTGTTGACCAACGGCGGTCCGGATCGTCTCGGAACGACCACGCCAGCCGGGTATACCGACCTGTTAGTAAGCTACACCTACCGCATCGCCTTTGAAGGCGGCGGCGGACAGGACTTCGGCCTGGCGGCGGCAATCGCCACGCTGATCTTCCTGCTGGTCGGTGCGCTTGCCATCGTGAACCTGAAAGCCACACGCATGAAGTTTGATTAATCAGAATCACCAGGCGTAATTGGCGCAGCCAGTCTGGATGCTGCCAGCGTTCAGAATGGCAAGTGAAATAGCCTGGAGCGATGTTAAGGAGTAAAAAATTATGGCTATGGTACAACCGAAATCTCAAAAATTGCGTCTCTTCACGACGCACCTGTTACTCCTGATTTTTATCGCGGCCATCATGTTCCCGCTGCTGATGGTTATCGCCATCTCCCTGCGTGAAGGTAACTTTGCGACCGGCAGCCTGATCCCGGAAACCATCTCCTGGGAGCACTGGCGGCTGGCGCTGGGCTTCAGCGTTGAACATGCTGATGGCCGCATCACGCCGCCCCCCTTCCCGGTTCTGTTATGGCTGTGGAACTCGGTGAAAATCGCCGGGATCACCGCGATTGGCATCGTGGCGCTGTCAACGACCTGCGCCTACGCCTTTGCCCGTATGCGTTTTCCGGGTAAAGCCACGCTGCTCAAAGGGATGCTGATTTTCCAGATGTTCCCGGCGGTGCTGTCGCTGGTCGCGTTGTACGCGTTGTTTGATCGCCTTGGCCAGTACATTCCGTTCATTGGTCTGAACACCCATGGTGGGGTGATCTTCGCCTATCTCGGCGGTATCGCTCTACATGTGTGGACCATCAAGGGCTATTTCGAAACCATCGACGGGTCGCTTGAAGAAGCGGCCGCACTGGATGGCGCAACCCCGTGGCAGGCTTTCCGCCTGGTGCTGTTGCCGCTGTCGGTGCCGATTCTGGCGGTGGTCTTTATTCTGTCGTTCATTGCCGCCATTACCGAAGTGCCGGTTGCCTCACTGCTGCTACGTGATGTGGACAGCTACACCCTGGCCGTCGGGATGCAGCAATACCTCAACCCGCAAAACTACCTGTGGGGCGATTTTGCCGCTGCGGCCGTGCTTTCTGCGATCCCGATCACCCTGGTCTTCCTGCTGGCACAGCGCTGGCTGGTCAACGGCCTGACGGCGGGCGGAGTCAAAGGTTAAGTTTCATTGAAGTCCCTGTAATGCCACTGCACCCTCAACTTGTTTTATCCAACTTGTGACTGTAATTCGGCGCTCCACGGAGCGCCTTTTTTTTTGTCTGCCGGATGGCGGCGTTGCCTTATCCGGCCTACTCGCGCTTCAGTTTGTAGGCCTGATAAGCGCAGCGCCATCAGGCAACCACGACACACATTGCCTTATCCGACCTACTCGCGCTTCAGGCGTTTTGAATTACACATCCAGAGCGTGATCACCAGTAGCAGGATCGCCGCCGAATAGATCAGCACATCGAGAGGGGATTTGTGATCGACAATGATCAGCCGGACGATCGCGGTGATCCCGATATAGATGAAATAGCGCAGCGGAAAGTGAAAGCCTGACTGAAAGTACTTCACAATCAGCGCGATAAATTCGAAATAGAGAAAGTAGACAACCAGCCCTTCCACCAGCTCATACTTGCTGGCTTGTTCAGGCGCGAAGAGCACATCTGCCAGATGCAGCGTCTCTTTACCGAGGAATACGACCAGGATCATACCCAGACTCAGCAGCCCAAGGTTCAACACGGTCTGTAGGATCGTGGAGATAAACTCCACGCGCGGACGAGAGAGTGACGTCATAACAGCACCTCGATCTCAGTGGTGAGGTTCCTGTATAACGCAAAAATGTGACGGAGATCTATATTTTTTGTTTATATTTTGTGCAAACCAGAAGAATCGCCCGGTGGCGCTTCGCTTACCGGGCCTATGGGAATGTAGGCCGGATAAGCGCAGCGCCATCCGGCAAAACAACCTTAGCGGAAATTCACGCTTTTATCGCTGGTCATGTCATACAGCTGGAACTTACGTCCAAGCTGCTGACCCCCATCACGCGTCAGCGGCGTCCAGCCCACTGCCGCACGGCTGCGGGTCGGACCAGTAGAGAAGAGATCCAGCGGAATCGACACGTAGACGCCTTTGGTGAAATCCCCTTCGCCATACTCATCCGGCGAGACGTTAGTGAGAGTGGCGTAACCACCGACCACCACGCCGCTGTCGAAGCGTTTAGAGATATCCAGCGTGCCGCCTTTATCCCCCGCCAGATACTGACCGACGCTCGCTTTCACCAGCACGTCCTGGGCGAATGATGGCGTCCAGTAGGCCGTCAAGTGTCCGGTCTTCACGCTGTAGTCGGTGAATTTCATCATGTCCTGTGCGCTGCGCCAGTCACGCTGCTTCACGTAGTTGGCATCCAGGCCAAACGCCCAGTTGCTGTCGACCGGACGGTACAACACTTCCGCTCCCGCCCCACCGTACATGGTTTCAAGATAGCCGCCGTAAACCTGACCATAGAAACCATTACCGAAGTACTGGAAGTAGTTGGCCTGCAGGTTATTCACGTAAACGTCGTTCTGTACGTATTCACGCACGCGGGTACGCACGCGCGGTAGCTTCGAATCGTTCGGCGGGTTGGTGTAGTTAAATTTATCGTAGTTATTGGCAAGGTTGCCAAACAGGCTGCCGGTGGTCAGCAGGTGGTCGGTGACCCACAGATCCGCCGTCGCCATCACGCCCAACTGGTACATGTAGAAGTTTTCCGGCCCCCCCACGGACTGGTTCAGCACCGGATCGAGATGGAAGTCAAAGCGCGATTTATCGATATACCAGCCCTGTTCGGTACTTTCCGGCACTATCGGCTCAAGGCGTTTTTGCGCCAGCGGCGTTTCCTGTCCCAGCGGTTCGCCTTCCAGATGGCGTTTCAGGCTGCTGACGTCCGTTTCGGTGGTCACCTGCGGCAGATTGAGGCGATTTTCCGTCACGCGGATCGTGCGGATCCCCTCCGGGAGATCGTTCATGACGATCCGATTCGCTCGTTCGATCCCTTCACGCGAGTCGCGGTATTTCACCTGCTCGCCCGTCACGTACAGCGTGTCGCCCTTCACCTGAATCTGCGGATCCGCCAGTCCGGCGTTGTATTTCAGCAGCGTCAGTTGGTTCGCTACCACCGAGTGTTGCAGGATCGGGTCCTGCGGCTCCGGCTGATATTTCGGCCGCGCGTTATCGTTATACGACGGCCGCAAATCGTTGAAATTGGTCCGCAGCGTCACCCCAAACATAAAGGTGTTACCGCGTTCGTAGCTGAGGTTAACGTCGGCCCAATCGGTGACGCGGTAAATGGCACCGACGT
This sequence comes from Citrobacter sp. T1.2D-1, assembly GCF_950098555.1. Taxonomy (NCBI): domain Bacteria; kingdom Pseudomonadati; phylum Pseudomonadota; class Gammaproteobacteria; order Enterobacterales; family Enterobacteriaceae; genus Citrobacter; species Citrobacter sp. T1.2D-1. The sequence continues at coordinate 45,419 of NZ_CATNHH010000007.1, read as the reverse complement.
TAAACTTGCTTTTTTGTTCCAGCTTGCCCGCGAAGTCCTGCTGGTAGTTGTTGCCCTCATATTCCAGCTTCAGTCGCAGCGGTTGCCACGGCGTCTGGTACTCAACACCGCCAAACAGCGACGCCGGACCGTGAAACATCTGACTGCCGTCAATAGAGCCGGCCTGTTTATAGCTGTTATCGCGGTAGCAATATTTATCGCTGTACGAACAGAGCGGATTGCTGACGTTGCCGCTGGTCCCCAGATAACCCCAGCCGAGGCCAAGCGAGAAATCAAACGGTCCCCAGGCTTTATTCGCCACGATGTATTCCGCATCGAACAGACCGGTCCCACCGATATCCCGCGCGCCGACCGACACCTGCGGTGTCCAGTAGCTCTCTTCCCACAGCCGCAACTTCAGGTCGAACGCCTTATCTTTGTAGGTCTGATTGCCCGAGAACGACTCGACGCTACTGTACGGTTTGGTCCGCACGTCGGTGTAGCGCAGTGTGGTTTCCAGCCAGGGGAAAAGCTGCACGGACGCGGAGTAATAACGGTACTGATCGTTATCGCGATAGTTGAGACTCAACTCCCCTTCACGCGCCATGCGCGCGGTTGGGGTCTGTAATAATCCCACGCCGCCAAAATCCGACTGGGAGGGCCCAATCGGTGCCGGATACGTTTCGGCATGGCACGCTGCGCTGATGCCCAGCGCCAGTAAGCTAAGCAGATGTGTTTTTTTCATTATTCGGGTATCCGCTGCGTCAGGGTGTGAAGAATGTCGGCGTTAAGCGCTTCCGGTTCGCTGCTCCAGAAAGCGTCATCCAGGCCGACAAAAATGATGCTGCCGGGCATCGGCTCAACGTGACGCTTATTCCAGTACGCAACCGGCACTTTCTGCGTTCGTCCATCGGGATAAACCACCCATGCATAGCTGCGATCTGCACCGCTGAGCCGCTGTTGTCCCTCGAGATAGCTGACAACATCGCGTCCTGGCATAAACGGCTGCTTTCCGGGACGGCTTATCAGACCAAAGACTGTGACATCCGTCGGCTGCGCGCCTACCCACAGCGTGTAGTTGCCCTGCAATGGCGGATTGCCGCGCTCGCTGACCCGCACAATGTCCGGATCGAGATTTACCCACTGTCGACCTGCCACCTTCAGCGCCTGAATTTGCTGGCGCAGCGCGTTAATGGCGGCTGCACCCTCCCCGCTCTCTTCGCCGCTTAACGCCGCCAGACGCCCCAGCAGCGCCTGCTGCTGGCTCTGCGCCGTCACGGTCGCTTTCTCTTCCGCGATCGCTGCACCGGGCCACCAGCTGTTCGCCAGTCTGGGCTGTCCCACCAGATCGATAAGATGTTCAGCGCCGGTAAGTGTTTTCGGTTCTGCGCTGCCTGCGCTAAAGACCTTAACGGTTCCCGCAGCAAAAACAGATGACGTGCTCAGACTGAAGATCAGTGCCGCAATAGTCCGTTTCATCATGATTTTGCCGCCTTAATCAGCGTGGTTTTCACCGGGAAATAGTTCGCCCCCAGATATTGCTCCGACTGGCGGATTTGCCCTTCGTCATCGACCCAGTAACGGTTATGCCAGCGAGCCTGATCGGTCGTGACGGCTTCATCCAGCACGCGAACCGGGGTCTCTTCGCTGCCGACTTTTACCGTGTCGTTGCCATCCCATGTAAAGACCGAGCGCGCGGTGGCATAGCGCACCTGCTTGTATTCGGTCCAGCCCATCGTGCGTGTCCAGGTCGTGCCGTCGACGATCTGATTTGGTTTATTCAGCGGGTCATCCGCGAGGTTATTCACGTCGATGAGGTTGTCGCCGCCCAGCAGCGTCTTCACCAGACGACCGTGCTGGGTCACGAGGGTGGCCTGATCCTGCGTCACCCATTTCTGCTGTCCGTTCTCTGCGAAAGCGAGCACCACAAACAGCTGCGGCCCGCCGTTAAGCTGCATGTACTGGCTGGCGTAGGGCATGTTTTGAATGTCATCGTCCGTTAGCTGTACGCCGGGCGTGCCAAACAGACTGTCCCACAGTGAGTTGCCCAGTTGCTTTGTCGTGGCTGAGCATGCCTGTAACAGCAGGCAAAGTAGTATGAGTGCAGGTCGCTTCACGACTCTTCTCCAGAGGGGCAAAATAACCACACCGAAGTGTGGTTAGGATTAAATGTACCGATCTTACTGGGTACTGGTGGTCGTGGTAGTGGTGGTCCCGGTATTGGAACCGTCACCGCCGCCGGTTGCCGCAAGCGCGACACCCACCGCCGAACTTACGGTGCTCACGCTGGATGCGGAGGAACTACCCGCCGACACCGACGTTGCTGCCGACCCTGCCGCTTCACCCACCTGAACGGGGGCTGCATAGACAGAACTCGCCGCAAGCGCAGATATGGCAAAAATGCCATACAGAACTTTTTTCATAACAATTTCCCTTCATTGAATGAATGGAGATTTACCCAAAAGCATTTCGGGCGGGATCGAGTATACACAACTAAAGCATGCGAATTACGGCAGGGGGAAATAGCAAGGTGGTTTTAGGATAATTGGACTTTTGCTGAACAATTCATTTTTATAAAAATAATAATAATCATTAAAAACAGCATATTAACATTAAATTCATTTAGCTAAACGATCCGTATTATCCTAAAATAACACTGGGTTATTTTACGGTTATTTATTATTTTAGGATTATGCTCAATATAAAATTGCGGGAAACAACACGGACAACCGGAATTATCTTATAAAAAAAGCCGATAATAATATCGGCTCATTTCATTATTAACTTTCCTGATGACGCTGCGCTTATCAGGCCTACGGTAGAGAGTAGGCCGGATAAGACGCATTAGCGTCGCCATCCGGCACTGCGCCAGATTAACGCCAGTTTTTATAACGGTTAATCAATCCGTTAGTCGAGCTGTCGTGGCTTTCAATCGCTTTATCATCTTTCAGCTCCGGCAGAATGCGGTTCGCCAGCTGTTTACCCAGCTCAACGCCCCACTGGTCGAAGGTGAAGATGTTCAGGATGATGCCCTGAGTAAAGATTTTGTGCTCATAGAGCGCAATCAGCGCACCCAGGCTGAACGGAGTGATTTCACGCAGCAGGATGGAGTTGGTCGGGCGGTTGCCTTCGAACACTTTGAACGGCACCACGTGTTCCAGCGTGGCCGGATCTTTACCCTGATCGCGGTATTCCTGCTCAACCACTTCACGCGATTTCCCGAACGCCAGCGCTTCCGTCTGGGCGAAGAAGTTAGACAGCAGCTTCGGATGGTGATCGGACAGCGGGTTATGGGTAATCGCCGGGGCGATGAAATCACAAGGCACCATTTTGGTTCCCTGGTGAATCAGCTGATAGAAGGCGTGCTGACCGTTGGTTCCCGGTTCACCCCAGATGATCGGGCCCGTCTGGTAATCCACCGGGTTGCCGTTACGGTCAACGTATTTCCCGTTAGACTCCATGTTGCCCTGCTGGAAATAGGCCGCGAAACGGTGCATATACTGGTCATACGGCAGGATCGCTTCGGTTTCTGCACCGAAGAAATTGTTGTACCAGATACCAATCAACGCCAGCAGCACCGGCAGGTTGTTCTCCAGAGGCGTGGTCGAGAAGTGCTTATCCATCGCATGCGCGCCGGACAGCAGTTGCACAAAGTTGTCGTAACCGACGGACAGGATGATCGACAGACCAATCGCTGACCACAACGAGTAACGACCGCCCACCCAGTCCCAGAACTCGAACATATTGGCGGTATCGATACCGAACTCACCGACCGCTTTCGCGTTGGTAGACAGCGCGGCGAAGTGTTTCGCAACGTGTTTTTCGTCACCGGCGGTTTTCAGGAACCAGTCACGCGCGCTATGGGCGTTAGTCATGGTTTCCTGCGTCGTAAAGGTTTTGGACGCCACGAGGAACAGGGTGGTTTCCGGGTTCACTTTCTTCAGCACTTCGGCGATATGGGTACCGTCGACGTTAGAAACAAAGTGCATATTCAGGTGGTTTTTGTACGGACGCAGCGCTTCGGTCACCATGAACGGGCCGAGGTCGGAGCCGCCGATACCGATGTTAACCACGTCGGTGATCGCTTTACCGGTATACCCCTTCCACTGGCCCGAAATAATGGCTTCAGAGAAGGATTTCATCTTCTCCAGCACCGCGTTGACTTCCGGCATCACATCTTTGCCGTCCACGATAATCGGGGTATTGCTACGGTTACGCAGCGCCACGTGCAGCACGGCACGATCTTCAGTACGGTTGATTTTCTCGCCGGAGAACATGGACTTGATGGCGCCCGCCAGATCGGTCTCTTTCGCCAGATCCTGCAGTTTCGCCAGCGTCTCTTCGGTGATGCGGTTTTTGGAGTAATCCACCAGCATCAGATCGTCAAACGTTGCGGAGAATTTGCTGAAGCGATCGCTATCCTTCGCGAACAGATCCGCGATAGTAACGTCCTTCATGTCATCAAAGTGTTTTTGTAGTGCCTGCCAGGCAGAGGTCTGCGTTGGATTGATGTTTTTCATTAGCAATACTCTTCTGATTTGAGAATTGTGACTGGGATCGATTGTAACGCCAGTCACAGAAAAGTGTGATTGTTTTAGTGCCGTTGCCTGGCCACGGTCAAATGCCGCCGAAAAGTATCGTTGTTATAAGCACCATTACTGAGGCTAAACGCAGCATGAAAAATCCGCATAATCCCAGCGTTGACAGTCCAGGCCACACATTTTATTTATAAATACGGTATTTGCGCCTGCACCGGTTTCTGTTCTGCCTTTGTGCCCAGGTCGCTTTCTCACTCCCTGACACGAGGTTGTTATGACAGAAATCGTTGTTTCCAAATTTGGCGGAACCAGCGTCGCTGATTTCGATGCCATGAACCGCAGCGCCGACGTGGTGCTTTCCGATGCAAACGTGCGTTTAGTGGTGCTCTCCGCTTCCGCAGGCATCACTAATTTACTGGTTGCACTGGCTGAAGGTCTGGAACCCACCGAACGCTTCGAGAAACTCGACGCTATCCGCAAAATTCAATTCGATATCCTGGAACGTCTGCGTTATCCAAACGTTATTCGTGAAGAGATCGAACGTCTGCTGGAAAATATCACCACGCTGGCGGAAGCGGCCTCACTCGCCACTTCCACCGCGCTGACGGATGAACTGGTCAGCCACGGCGAACTGATGTCTACTCTGCTGTTTGTTGAAATCCTGCGTGAGCGTCACGTTCAGGCGCAGTGGTTCGATGTGCGTAAAGTGATGCGTACCAACGATCGCTTTGGTCGCGCCGAACCTGACGTCGCGGCGCTGGCAGAACTGGCAACGCTGCAACTGACCCCACGTCTGAACGAAGGGCTGGTGATCACTCAGGGGTTCATCGGCAGCGAAGGCAAAGGGCGCACAACCACACTCGGACGCGGCGGCAGCGACTACACGGCGGCCCTGTTGGCCGAAGCGCTCCATGCCGCGCGTGTCGATATCTGGACGGACGTTCCGGGCATCTACACCACCGATCCTCGCGTGGTGCCTGCGGCGCAGCGCATTGATGAAATCGCCTTTGAAGAGGCGGCGGAAATGGCCACCTTTGGTGCGAAAGTGCTGCATCCGGCCACCCTGCTGCCCGCCGTGCGCAGCGATATCCCGGTCTTCGTCGGCTCCAGTAAAGATCCGAAAGCGGGCGGTACGCTGGTCTGCAATAAAACCCAGAATCCACCGCTGTTCCGCGCGCTGGCGCTGCGTCGTAAACAAACCCTGTTAACGCTGCACAGCCTGAATATGCTGCACTCGCGCGGTTTCCTGGCCGAAGTATTCGGTATTCTGGCACGCCATAATATCTCGGTCGATCTGATCACCACCTCCGAAGTGAGCGTGGCGCTAACGCTGGATACCACCGGCTCGACCTCCACTGGCGATACGCTGCTGACGCAGTCGCTGCTAATGGAACTGTCTGCCTTGTGTCGGGTGGAGGTTGAAGAGGGTCTCGCGCTGGTTGCGCTGATTGGTAACGATCTGTCGAAAGCCTGCGGCGTCGGCAAAGAGGTGTTCGGCGTGCTGGAACCGTTCAATATCCGTATGATTTGCTATGGCGCTTCCAGCCATAACCTCTGTTTCCTGGTGCCTGGCACCGAAGCCGAGCAAGTGGTGCAAAAACTGCACCAGAATTTGTTTGAGTGATATAGATTCAATGCCGGATGGCGGCGCTCCGCGCTTTATCCGGCCTACAAATTTTGCCCACGTAGGCCCGATAAGCGCAGCGCCATCGGGCAACGTAGTCATACCATCACCGTCTCATAAAGCAGTTTATCCAGTGCCTTCACGTCGCCTTCCCGGCTGTCCGGCAGCGTGGGCGGGATTTCGCCTCTCGCCAGTTCAGCGTGGATGAACGCATGCAGCAACGGACGGCGCGGACCATACTCCGCCTCTCCCGCACGCTGTTTGCGCGCCAGCAGTTCGTCTATCTCCTGACGTAACGGCGCCTCCAGTTCGCTTCCGGCCAGCAGTTCGGCAAAGCGCATGGGCGGAACGCCTTTACCCGCTTCGACCCAACGCACCGCCAGCAGCGGACGCAGGACGTAGAAGTATTTTTTCAGCCGCACCTCTTCTCCCTGCAAATAGCCGCGAAAGTTTTTTCGCGCCATCGAGTAGTAATGCCAACGTGCGCGAAGTGGAGAAAACCACTGCGGTATCATCGTTTTAAGTGCGCTGACCGTGACCTCATCCTGCTGATAAACCACCGGGGAATCCAGCCACTCGATCAGCGTCGGGTTGGCCCCCTTCAGCAGTCCCAGCGCTTTACGCCACTCCCAGCCGCACACGTCCAGTTCATCGTCTATCGGCAGCTCGATCACGTCGCGCGGCGCGTCGACCCGCAGATACCACTGTGGCGGATGAACATACAAAAACCGCACATCGTAATCACTATCCGGCGAGGCAAATCCCCAGCCGCGACTCCCTGACTCGCAGGCATACAGCACCCTGACGCCGTAACGCGTTTCCACTTCTTTGAGTTGCCGCGCGACCCGTTCGCGCATCGCGGCACTCACTGCATTTTTCGCCATCTTCTTTTATCCTTTTACACACACCACCTGCCGCAGCGTATGCACGATCTCCACCAGTGAAGACTGCGCCGCCATCACGGCATCAATGTCTTTGTAAGCCATTGGAATTTCATCGATCACCTCGCTGTCTTTACGGCATTCAACGTGGGCCGTCGCGCGGATCTGATCCGCCACGGTAAAGCGTTTTTTGGCCGCCGTTCGGCTCATGGTTCTTCCTGCGCCATGGCTGCAGGAGCAGAAGCTCTCTTCATTCCCCAGCCCACGCACGATGAAGCTTTTCGCCCCCATCGACCCCGGAATAATCCCCATCTGGCCTTTCTGCGCTGAAACAGCGCCTTTACGCGTCACCAGCACCTCTTCACCAAAGTGACGCTCTTTTTGCACATAGTTATGGTGGCAATTCACCGCTTCCTGCTGGGTGATAAACGGTTTACTCACGATGCGCGACAGCGCGGCCAGGACACGGGACATCATCACCTCCCGGTTTTGCCGGGCAAAATCCTGCGCCCATTCCACCGCTTCAATGTAGTCGTTGTAGTGCTGGCTCTCTTCCTGGAAGTACGCCAGGTTTCGGTCCGGGAGATTCGCGATATGCTGCTGCATATCCTGCTGCGCCAGCGTGATGAAAACGTTGCCGATGGCATTCCCCACGCCGCGCGAGCCGCTGTGCAACATCACCCAGACGCGCTGCTGCTCATCCAGACAAACCTCAATGAAGTGGTTACCGGTTCCCAATGTTCCCAGATGCTGATAGTTGTTGGTCTTCAGCAACGAGGGATACTTGTCAGTCAGGCGCTTAAAGCGCGGTGCCAGCATCCCCCAGTGAGTACTCACCTCCTCTGGCGGCGTATCCCACGCGCCTTTGTCGCGACGGGAGCGCGTATTCGTACGCCCGTGTGGAACGGCCTGCTCAATCGCGCTCCGCAACCCGCTGAGGTTATCCGGCAGATCGCCGGCCAGCAGCGAAGTACGCACTGCGATCATCCCACAGCCGATATCCACCCCTACTGCCGCCGGAATAATCGCCCCTTTGGTTGGGATCACGCTGCCGATGGTCGACCCTTTCCCCAGATGCACATCCGGCATCACCGCCAGGTGTTTAAAAATAAACGGCATCTTCGCCGTGTTCAGCAGTTGCTGGCGCGCTTCGGGCTCCACCGGAACGCCGTGCGTCCACATTTTCACCGGCGCCGCGTTCTGCGACGCCAACAGCGCATAGTCGTTATGTGCCATGTTTCTTATCCTTTAATGTTCACTAAGCCGTGCAGAACCTGGTCCAGGCCACCGAATACCGAGATTTTATCGATACGCTCCGCCACTCTTTCGAGGGTTTCCAGCTCTTTTAAGCGCAGCGCTACCGGGTTGTTTTCCATCACTTTCGCCGTATTCAACAGCGAGCGCGTCGCGGCCGTTTCTTCACGACGGCGGATCACGTTGGCCTGCGCCGATTTTTCCGCTTCAACCAGACGGGACAGAATCGTTTTCATATCCCCCGGCAACACGATGTCCTTCACGCCCAGCGAGGCCACGTCGATGCCATAGGGCGCCATACGTTTTTTCACCTGCGCGCTGACTACGTCATCAATCACCTGCTTATCTTCCAGCAACTCATCCAGCGTGCGCGTCCCGACGGCTTCACGCAGTGCAAACTGCAGTTCGCGGTACAGATGATCGAGCGGTTTAGTGAGCTGCGCAAAAGCCTGCAGCACGTCGCTGTAACGCCAGTTCGCCGCCAGATTCAGACGCAGGTTGACCTTATCTTTGGTCAAAATTTCCTGACCGCCCACTTCCAGTACCTGCAAACGGGTATCCACCACTTCCGCGTCAACCAGATGATTCACTTTCCAGTACGCCGTCAGACCCGGCGGCAACAGCGCCTGCGTCTCACCGTCAATTTTCAACACACCCGCATGCCAGGCCGGAACCTGCACGGTGAGCATCGCTTCACGACCTTTAACCGCACCGTTACGTCGCGGTTGCAGGACCGCATTCATGACCTCTGTGGGCACCTGAACCTGACGCGTATCCATGCGTACCAGTTTCAACGCCTCGTCGGCTCGCCAGTACAAACGGCGCGTGGACGGCGGCAGGATCTCCTGCAACACCTCATTCATGTATAACGCCCCCGCTTCGCTGTCGTTAAGATCGACGGCCAGACCGTAACGCGTTACCCAGTCCGGCTGAAAACGGCGTAAATAATTCGCCAGCGCTTCCGGCACTTCGCTACCGTCCAGATTAACCACCAGCACCTCTGGCGTATTGAACCACGGCAGACGGTGTTCACCCGCCTCCAGAACCTGATAGTAGTCGCCGTTTTTCGCTAACAGACCTAATTGTCCTTTGCGGATAGTGATTTTCTTCGTCATTTTTCTCTTTTCCTTATCAAAGTCAGGTGCGGGTGCGGAGGCGAAGCTACAGGGGAATTCCCTTTTGCCTGCGGCGCGGCATCGTGACCGGCAACCTGTTTTGGGGCCTGCTGACTGCGCAGTACCCGTTTTTATTTCTATGATTAACAACCAGTTTCATTGGGAGAATGAATCGGGAATCGAACCCATTGTTCAGGTGTCATCGGTTGACGGAACACCTCCGGAAAACAGCCGCTGCCGTTCCTGACGTGCCGGCGGGGTTTAACCCCCTGCGCTTTCAACGTGTTGACGAGAGTGTTATTGCCAGAAGCGTGCCAGAACGAAAAAAAGACAAAATTAATTTTTAATTATCTGATTAATAATGGATTAATTTTTATCGCCAATAATGGTGATTGCAGATGCCTTCCGTATTTTTTATCTTTCAATATCGATATTTATCTTTTGGGATAAACCATGAAAAAGCGGCGGGTGGTGATTGGCGTGCTGGGCACGGTGCTGGATAAACGCGGCAAGCGGGCAAACCGGCTCAAGAAATGGCGACCAACGGTCGGACTGTGTCAACAGCCGGATTTCCCGGTCGATCGACTGGAGCTTATCCACCAGCCACGCGATGCCGGGATGTGTCAGCAACTGGCGGAGGATATCAACCTGCTCTCCCCACATACCCAGGTCCGCCCGCATGCGATCACCATTGCCGATCCGTGGGATTTCGAAGAGGTCTATGCCGCGTTCCTCGACTTTGCCACGCACTACACCTTCGATACCGAGAACGAAGAGTATCTGGTGCACATCACCACCGGCACTCACGTGGCACAAATTTGCTGGTTCCTGTTGACGGAAGCCCGCTATCTGCCCGCCAGCCTGCTGCAAACCGGCCCCGCGCCGAAGGGCGCTCCACCGGAGGACGTTGCCGCTGGCACCTGTTCGGTTATCGATCTCGATTTAAGCCGCTATGCCACGCTCACCAGTCGCTTTCAGCGTGAGCAGCAGCAGTCGGTCTCCTTCCTCAAAGCCGGTATCGAGACGCGCAATGCTACCTTCAACAAACTGATTGACCGCATTGAGCGCGTGGCCTTGCGCTCAGGCGATCCTATCCTGCTCACCGGCCCGACCGGCGCGGGGAAATCCTTCCTCGCCAAACGGATTTTCCAGCTTCGCCAGTCGCGACATCTGGTGGGTGGAAAACTGGTAGCGGTTAACTGCGCTACCCTGCGCGGCGATAACGCTATGTCGACGCTGTTTGGACATGTGAAAGGCGCGTTTACAGGTGCCCTGTCATCGCGAACCGGACTGTTACGCGAAGCCGACGGCGGGGTGCTGTTTCTGGATGAAATCGCTGAACTGGGGCTGGACGAACAGGCCATGCTGCTGAAAGCGATCGAGGAGAAAACCTTCTTCCCGTTTGGCTCAGATAAAGAGGTGCACAGCGACTTCCAGTTGATTGCCGGCACCCATCGCGATATGCCACAGTGGGTCGCCGAAGGGCGTTTTCGCGAAGATCTCTACGCACGTATTAACATGTGGCGCTTTGCCTTGCCCGGCCTTGCCCAGCGGCGTGAAGACATTGCCCCTAACGTTGAGTATGAGTTGCAACGTTTCTCCCGCAGTCGACAGAATCAGATCCGCTTTGATAAAGAGGCGCGCGAACGCTATCTGGCGTTTGCCTGTTCGCCCCAGGCGCAGTGGCGCGGCAATTTCCGCGAGCTGAGCTCCTCCGTCGCGCGAATGGCAACGCTGGCTGAGCAAGGGCGTATTACGCCCGCCCTCGTCGAAGAAGAGATCGCGCTTTTGCAGGAGAGTTGGGGGGAGACGGCGTTGCAACCGGAACGAGAGATGGAACTCGACCTCTTTGACCGCCGCCAACTGGAAACGGTGCTCGAGGTATGCCGACGCAGCGCATCGTTGTCCGAAGCCGGACGTGAACTCTTCGCCGTCTCCCGACAGAAGAAAGCCAATCCCAACGATGCCGACCGTCTGCGTAAGTACCTCGCACGGTTCGGCCTGAGCTGGGAAAATCTCAAAGTCAGAACATGAGCATATACACAAAATCATTCGAGTTGCATCAAGGCGGCAACTGAGAGAATCCCCTGGAGCTTACATAAGTAAGTGACAGGGGTGAACGAAGACAGCCAACGCTGAGGCAGCTTGAAGGATAAAGTGTATAATTTGTTTGAATAATATTCCTTCACACGATAAAAACTAACTATGGTTGGGCTCGATCCCAACCGGTTAATAACAAGCAAACACAACATACGTGCAAGGAAAACAACATGCTCGCCACTCTCACCAGGCTGTTCCCGTTATGGGCGCTGCTGCTCTCTGTTATTGCGTATTACACGCCAACCACCTTTACGCCTGTCGGCCCGTGGGTGACGACACTGCTGATGCTGATCATGTTCGGTATGGGCGTTCATCTGAAAGTGGATGATTTCAAACGCGTGCTTTCGCGCCCTGCGCCGGTTGCGGCCGGGATCTTCCTGCACTATCTGGTGATGCCGCTCGCGGCATGGATACTGGCGCTGGCGTTTAACATGCCGCCGGAACTCTCTGCCGGGATGGTACTGGTCGGTAGCGTGGCCAGCGGCACGGCATCTAACGTCATGATCTATCTGGCGAAAGGGGATGTGGCGCTCTCGGTGACGATCTCATCCGTTTCCACCCTGGTGGGCGTGGTCGCCACGCCGCTGCTAACACGTATGTATGTCGATGCGCATATTCAGGTTGATGTGATGGGCATGCTGCTCAGTATTTTGCAGATTGTGGTGATCCCGATTGCCCTGGGCCTGGTGATCCACCACCTGTTCCCGCGCGTGGTGAAGGCAGTTGAGCCTTACCTGCCTGCGTTTTCGATGGTCTGCATTCTGGCAATCATCAGCGCGGTGGTCGCGGGTTCCGCGGCGCATATCGCGTCCGTCGGCTTCGTGGTGATTATCGCCGTGATCCTGCACAACACTATCGGCCTGCTCGGCGGTTACTGGGGGGGACGTCTGTTTGGCTTTGACGAGTCAACCTGCCGCACGCTGGCAATCGAGGTTGGAATGCAAAACTCAGGCCTCGCCGCCGCGCTGGGTAAAATTTACTTCGGACCGCTCGCTGCGCTGCCTGGCGCACTGTTCTCCGTCTGGCACAACCTTTCCGGTTCCCTGCTGGCCGGCTACTGGTCCGGTAAACCGATTGATAAGCCGCAACGGAATACGGTTAAAGAAAGTTAAAGGCACAGGCCCGATATGACGAAAAACCGGGCCTAACCTACCTGCACCGTCACCGGTATTCCTAACTTCATCAGCATCATGACCAATGCATCCAGGGTAAATTTGCTCGCTTTCTGGTTAACGACATCGGAAACGCGGGGCCGCGAGATATTTAATCTCACCGCCGCCTCTGATTGTTTCATGTGATTTTCTTCAATCCAGACAGCGATTTCCTGCATAAGCTGTTGTTTGAGACGGATGAGTTGTTCCACTTCACGTTCTGCGTCTTGTTGAAGGTGTTTGGCTTCTGCGTCATCAAAGCCTGGTTCAGCAAAAATATTCGCCTGTGCAGAAGTGACATGACGAATTTTAGTATCCACTTCGTGGCTCATTGACGCCTCCTGTGTTCCTGACAGACCGCCTGAAAGCGAACCTGCGCAATGTGTTTATCCTGCCCGGAAGTCCGCTGCGTTTTCTTACTGAAACAGTGCAGCACATAGACGGTATCCTCAAAGCGGGCAAGGTAGATAATCCGGTATGCTCCAGCTTCATTACGTAATCGGAGCTCTTCAACACCACGCCCAATCTCAGGCATCGGTTTCCAGTCAGCAGCCTCTAATCCCGCCTGGACACGATGTAGTGGGTAACCGGCATCTTTACGTACCTCTGGCGGGAAATCGCGCAGTCTTCGAAAGAATGCCCGACCCAGGCAACAGATCTAAGTACCTGCTTGTTTAGCAGCATATCGCATCCTTGTATAAAATTTTATACGCATTTGTTGAGTAAAATACAAGCGCACCATCCCTGCTCGGGTAAACTAATTCAGGCAAGACATATCGTCACTTCAGAAAGGCATAATCTGCGAGGCGCTTTCCAGGTTATTCCTTCTTTTGGTACTTCAACTCCCGGTACAGTATTTGAAGTGCATCACAAAACAACAAATAACAACATAAAACAAAAAACAACGTAACCCCTGAATTTTCATAAAATTAAGCCAGTCACATTGTCTCATCGGTTATTGTCATCGATCTTTTCATGTTGCTTTATTTTGTTTTGATTGGGAATATGATTCCACTACAACACAGATAACCCCTTACCCTACCTTTGAGGCCGCTATGAAAAAAATTGCGATTATTGGAAGCAGTGGAGGCAACCTCTACAACCTGGGTGGCGCCGAGCCAGAAAAGTTACTCCAGGAGATTTATCAGCAGTGCGAAGCCGCAGGTGTGGATGTCGCCGCCGTGCAGTTCATCGCGGCAGATGCCTCGATGGATGTCGCTAAACCTGACACCCCCGCCTCCGTCTATGCATTAACCACAGAAAACCAAACAAAACCACAACGCATCTTCCAGGGCAAACTCTCTGAGGTGAATGCCTCCGTCGTCGAGAGCGATAGTCGGATAGCCGGAATGATCCGCCGTGGTGAGATCGACGGGATCGTCGTGATGAGCGCCGATCCGGTAAAAGCAAACCAGGCCGTTTTTGATGCCGCCGTGGAGATGAAAACCCCTATCGTCGGCACCGGAGGCACGTCGATGGCACTGGTCGCCGCAAAAGGCGCCAATGTGGTCGCGACTTCAGGCACAACCGGCACCACCAGCCGCACCCGCGCGGTCTCCTTCGTGGCTTCGCTGTGTAAATACTGGGGCATCAAGTACAAACCCCAGTTGGGCAGCGCGTCACCTTCACAGGGCGGTTCCGGAAAGAGCCTGCTCAAGCGCTTTAACATTCGCAGCATCATGATTCCAGCGCTACCGGGCTTTATCGCGATGGCGATCGTACTCGCCCTGAGCCACATTCCCGGGCTGGAAAAACTCAACGATATCTTTGAAATCCTGCTGAAAGGGCTGCCGGTGCTGGTTGCTGTGCTGGCGGCAAAACAGATTTCCGAACTTGATGAAGTTTCTATTGTGGCCGGGGTCGTCGCCGGGGTGCTTTCTGTTGAAGGCGGCCTGATCGGCGGGATTATTGGCGGCGTGATGGCCGGGATTTTTGTGCGCTGGTTGTTTGAACTGTGCCTGAACTGGCGCTTCCCGATGACCACCGTCAACATCGTTGCTGGCGGTATTTCGGGCCTGGCTGCCGGCTTGATCATGCACTATCTGTTGAGCCCACTGGCGCTCTCCGCGGGTAACTACATCAAACTGGCTATCGAAAGCACGCTGGCATTTAGTCCGATTCTTGCCGGGCTGCTGGCCGGTCTGGTTATCTGGCCTGCCATTCTGGGTGGCGTCTATCACGCGGTCATCCTGCCACTGGTGCTGCTGGAGATGGAAAAATCCGGCGTCAGCTTCCTCGGTGCAGTGGACATGGTCGGGCTGGTCATGGTCGCAGCCGGTATCAACCTGGCCAACGTCATCGCGCCACGCGAAAAAAGCGAAGCGGCCGTTGCCACACCAGGACTGCTTATCAACCTGGGCTTCGGGACCTTCGTGGAATCCGCCTACCCCTTCATGTTCGCCAACAAAATCGTCTTTGGCTCCGCCATTTTCTGGGCAGGAATGGGCGGCATGATGCTCGGCTTCTTTAACGTCAAAGGGGTGGCCTACGTTCCGGCTTTCGCCTCACCGTTCTTATCCAGCAATGCGCTGCAGATGGCTATCGTGATGGCCACCGTCATGATCATGACCTGCATTACCACCATCGTTGCGAACCGTTTTAAGGCTGTCGTACAGAGTGAATCTGTGCCGTCTGCCCGTTAATTAATGCACCAACACCAGAGGTACACCATGTTTAAAGGCGATATGAATAAAAAACGCGCCAAAGCGTTACAGAAAGTGAAAGATGCCATCGCGTTGCACGGCGGGCAAACCATCCTCAGTACGGGGATCACCGGCGACGATGCGCGCCTGGCGAAAGCGGTGTGTGAAGCAGGCGTGAAACTGCTGGAGCCCAACCATCCGGCACTGGCGTTGGCTCGCGGACACAAGGGGGTGAGCAACATGCACGCTGCGGAGCAAATCCGCCACGAAATCACCAACGGTCAGATGGCAGAAGCGGTACACGGTGTGCGTAATGTGGTGCCGGACGACATCTTCATCACCGTGGGTATTGCGGGCGGGTTTACCGAAACGCTGCCCGTGCCGCTCAGTGAAACGGAGATTCTGGAGATTGCCCGCGCCGGGGCCGACGGTTTACACACCCACAAATCTGACTGGGACGACCTGCAGGACATCGTCAACCTCGCCCATGAATATGGCCTGACCGTTGACGCCTACATTGGTCATCCGGATGACCTGCATACCTTCGGCATTCCGGCACGCACCCCGGAAGAGGTCGCCAGCGTGGCGAAGCGCATGCAGGAGATGGGGGTCGATATGATCGGCCTGATGACCGGGATGAGCTATGAGGGCGTGGCGGCAGGCGATATCCCGCAGATGATTAAAGACCGTCTTCGGGCGCTGGTTAGCGCGGTGGACGTCCCGACGCTGGCAGAAGGCGGAATTAACCTCGCCAATGCCAAAGCGTTTAAGGACACCGGGGTCAATATTCTGGTCGTCGGCACGGCAATCGACAATATGGTTTGCAATGCCGCTAAAGAGGCCGTAGCCCCCTTTATTGCGCACGCATAACCACAGAGAACAATAATGCTACTGGTTACCGATCTGGATGGAACATTACTGACGTCGCAGAAGACCATCAGTTCACGTACGCGTCAGGCGCTGGTTGAATTTCGCCAGCACGGCGGTCTGCTGGCCGCCTGTTCCGCCAGACCGGTCTCCTCCATGGCGCGCCTGTTACAACAGCAGCAGGTTGAGACGCTGTTTGGCTGGTGCGCCGGCTTCAACGGCGGGCAAATTCTTGAAACGGCGCAGCAGCGCATTTTGCATTCTGCCGCGCTCACCCAAATGGATCTCAGAGATATTGACCGGCATATTTCGCTGTCCCGCTATCCTCACCATTTTTTTACTCCACAGGCAATTTATCACCGTTACGATCGCCTTATCGCTCCGTGGACATCGTATGAGGCCAGCTTATTTGAGTTACCACTTATTAACGCCGCACCAGGGAATATCTTTAATCGTCGCGATATATTTAAAATCACGCTGGTGGCAGAACACGACAGAATCGACGATCTGTGCCTGAAAATAAACAGCCTGCTGCCTGATGACTATAAGGCGACGATCACTGGCGGCAATTATATTGATATTCAACGTAGCGAGATTAATAAAGGCTATGCGATAAATGAAATCGCCCGGCAATTAAATCGACCTACCGCAGAGATTGCCGCCATTGGCGATCAGCAGAACGACGTCAGTATGTTTGCCGTTGCCGGGTTCGGCATCGCGATGGGCAACGCACCAGAGAGTGTGAAACGTCAGGCCCGCTATGTGACAACCACGAATGATGATGAGGGTATCGTCTGTGCGCTGGAGTGGTTGCGTTGCTCTGCGCATCCAGTTACCATGCGGCAAAGCTCGGCCCAGGCGGAAAATAATGAACCCGATTAAAAGAAGAAAACATATTCTTGATGAATTAAACAAATTCGGTGAAGTGACCGTTATTAAATTATCAGAAACGCTAAATGTGACCTCAGAAACCATTCGCCGCGATCTCTCTTTACTGGAGTCTGAAGGTCAGATCACCAAAATTCACGGTGGTGCAGTCAAAAAACAGGTTGTCCAGGAAGATGCATTTGGCGCAAGAATAGATGCGCATCGTGAAGAAAAAATGGCAATTGGCAAAGTCGCCGCGGGAATGGTCAGCGAGCGCGATACGCTGTTTATTGATTCATGTACCACGAATCTTATTCTTGCCGAACACTTACCTCCTTTCGCATTTTCCGTTATTACCAATTCCGCCTTAATTGCCGATAAAATAAAAGAGCATAATCTCCAGGCGCGTGTCTATGTCTTAGGCGGCGAATATGATTACCATTTCCGCGCCAATCTGGGCGTCTCGGTATGCCAGCAGATTAACGCGATTCACGCCGATATCTGCTTTATCGGTGCGGGCGGCATTTCACCGCAGCATGGCATACTCGTGAAGAGCTTTGATGAGGCTTACGTTGCCAAAGCGATGATTGCAATGAGTAAAAAATCCGTGATTCTCGCCGACCATACTAAATTTGGTCAGGACGGCGTGATGTGTATCGCCACGCTCAAAGAGATTGATCACGTCATTACGGATAAGGGATTTAAAACAACGGGTTATACACAGCAGGATTTCGCAGGAAAACTGCGTATTGCTGACTGAGCGCTATCCGCCCGTGGCGTATTGCCGTACACTGAAATCACCTGGCAGACAGAGGGCACCCGTATGGCACTCCCCCGCATTACCCAAAAAGAGATGACCGAGCGCGAACAGCGCGAACTGAAAACGCTGCTTGATCGCGCCCG
The DNA here is from genome assembly GCF_950098555.1 of Citrobacter sp. T1.2D-1. Classification (NCBI taxonomy): domain Bacteria; kingdom Pseudomonadati; phylum Pseudomonadota; class Gammaproteobacteria; order Enterobacterales; family Enterobacteriaceae; genus Citrobacter; species Citrobacter sp. T1.2D-1. The sequence goes on along the minus strand of NZ_CATNHH010000007.1, from coordinate 27,498 downwards.
TATCGCGCATGGTCGTCAGTTGACCAACGCAGAAACCAACAGCGTGAAGAAAGAGTACATTGATAAGCTGATGGTCTTGCGCGAAGCCGAGGCAAAAAAAGCCCGTCAGTTGAAGAAAAAGCAGGCTTATAAACCGGATGCGGAGGCCTCTTTTTCCTGGTCCGCGAATACGCCAACGCGCGGCAGACGTTAACGCCCTTTCTTCTTACGCCCCGGCGAGGTAAAGCGTTTACCGTTTGCCGCCGGGCGTGATTTTTCTTTCTCCGCCGTCTTTTCGATTTTCACCACCGGGCGCTTGATTCCCGCCGTTTTCGGCTTCGCTTTCGCCTTCGGTTTTGCTTCCGAAGTGGAATTTTCGATAAGCTTAAACAGCGTAATTAGCTCATCATCCGTCAGGTCACGCCATTCACCCAGCGGCAGACCGGAGAGGCTAACGTTCATGATGCGCGTACGTTCAAGCTTCGTCACCTCATAACCGAAATGTTCGCACATGCGCCGGATCTGACGGTTCAGCCCCTGGATTAGAGTAATGCGGAATACAAACGGCGCCTCTTTCTTCACCTTACACTTTTTGGTGACGGTGCCCAGAATCGGCACGCCCGCACTCATCCCACGAATAAATTCATCCGTAACCGGTTTGTCGACCGTGACCAGATACTCTTTTTCGTGATCGTTACCGGCACGCAGGATCTTATTCACCAGATCGCCGTGGTTGGTCAGAAAGATCAGTCCCTGGGAGTCTTTATCCAGACGGCCAATCGGAAACACGCGCTTGCTGTGGTTAACGAAATCAACAATATTGTCGCGTTCGCTGTCTTCAGTGGTGCTCACGATCCCTACCGGCTTATTCAGTGCGATAAAGACCAAATCTTCCGCTTCACGCGGCTCAATCAACCGACCATTCACCTTCACGACGTCGCCAGGCATCACCTGGTCGCCAATGGTGGCGCGTTTGCCATTGATGAAGACGTTTCCTTGCTCGATGAAGCGATCGGCTTCGCGACGCGAGCAGATTCCGCTTTCACTGATGTATTTGTTGAGTCGAATGGATGATGAGTCGGGCAGCATAATTTCTCCTTTGTACACTTTATCCTTCAGGCTGTCTCTGCGTTGGCTGCCCGCACTCACCTCAGTCACATAGTTATCTATGCTCCAGAGGATTCGCTCCCTTGCCGCCTTGATACAGCCTGAATGCTTTGTGTAATAAATGCGGAATATACCCTACCTTGCTGGCGATAAAAAATAATCGTGCAGAATGGCCTCTGCACTATTTGTGATCCGCCACACCTTTCGACACAAAAGTGTCGCCGATCTTAGCCTGCAATTTTGTTGAATGAAAATCAGCAGAATCAAGACATTAGGATTACTTGCACATCTGTGCCAACAACGATCGACCCGCACATCATATGTGCAATATAAACCGCCAGTACAGGACGTGGAAAGAAGAGAAAATTGCTTTGAACTCCCGCTTTTATGAGGTTATATCAGATCAAGAAGGCTGGTTCGTGATTTGCACAAATGTGCAGGAGTCTACAGATGGCGACGGAAAACAGTGATGATATCCGCCTGATCGTAAAAATAGCGCAGCTCTATTACGAACAGGATATGACACAAGCGCAGATCGCCCGTGAACTGGGGATTTATCGCACCACCATCAGCCGCCTGCTGAAACGCGGTCGCGAACAGGGCATTGTCACTATTGCCATCAACTACGACTACAACGAAAACCTGTGGCTGGAACAGCAACTCAAACAACGATTCGGTCTTAAAGAGGCGGTGGTGATCACCTGCGACAGCGAGCAGGAAGAGGAACAACTCGCAATGATGGGCGTGCATGGCGCGCAGTTGCTGGAACGTTTACTGGAACCCGGCGACATCATTGGTTTTTCCTGGGGACGTGCGGTATGCGCGCTGGTCGAGGGGTTGTCGCCAGCCAGCCAGTCACGTCAGTTGATCTGTGTGCCGATCATCGGCGGGCCGTCCGGCAAGCTTGAGAGCCGCTATCACGTCAATACGCTGACCTACGGCGCGGCGGCAAAGCTGAAAGGAGAATCACACCTGGCCGATTTTCCGGCGCTGCTGGAAAACCCATTGATCCGTAACGGTATTATGCAGTCTCAGCACTTTAAGTCGATTTCTGCCTACTGGGAGAATCTGGATGTCGCACTGGTGGGGATCGGTTCTCCGGCAATTCGCGACGGCGCAAACTGGCACGCATTTTACGGTAGCGAAGAAAGCGACGACCTGCACGCCCGGCAGGTTGCCGGAGACATTTGCTCGCGCTTTTACGATACCAACGGCGTAACGGTGGAGACCAATATGAGCGAAAAAACACTCTCCATCGAAACCAACAAATTAAAGCAGGCGCGTTATTCCATCGGCATCGCAATGGGTGAAGAAAAGTTAAGCGGTATTCTCGGTGCATTACGTGGAAAATATATTAATTGTTTAGTCACTAACAGCCATACCGCTGAATTGTTATTGAAGTAGATATATTCATCTTGATCCTGACGTAATTTATTTTATGCAGGATCCCCTTCTCTGAAATTGGGAGTTAATTATGCAAACGTGGTTAAACCTACAGGACAAAGTCATTATTGTAACCGGCGGTGCATCCGGAATTGGCCTGGCTATTGTCGAAGAGTTATTAGCACAAGGCGCGAATGTCCAGATGGCAGATATTCACGGTGGTGAAGCAACACATGAAGGAAATAACGGTTATCACTTCTGGCCGACGGATATTTCCAGCGCTAAAGAAGTTAATCACACCGTGGATGAAATCATCCAGCGCTTTGGCCGAATTGACGGTCTGGTCAATAACGCCGGCGTTAACTTCCCCCGTCTACTGGTCGATGAAAAAGCCCCGGCTGGAAAGTATGAATTAAACGAAGCCGCATTTGAAAAAATGGTCAATATCAACCAGAAAGGCGTGTTCTTAATGTCACAAGCGGTGGCGCGCCAGATGGTGAAACAACGTAACGGCGTTATCGTTAACGTCTCTTCTGAAAGCGGGCTGGAAGGGTCAGAAGGCCAGAGTTGCTATGCCGCAACGAAGGCGGCGCTGAATAGCTTCACCCGTTCCTGGTCAAAAGAGCTGGGTAAACACGGTATTCGCGTGGTCGGCATTGCCCCCGGGATTCTGGAAAAAACCGGACTGCGCACGCCGGAATATGAAGAAGCGCTGGCCTGGACCCGCAATATCACCGTTGATCAGCTGCGCGAAGGCTATAGCAAGAACGCCATTCCGATTGGTCGCTCAGGACGCCTGACCGAAGTTGCTGATTTCGTTTGTTATCTTCTGTCAGAACGCGCCAGCTACATTACCGGAGTAACCACTAACATTGCGGGCGGAAAAACGCGCGGCTAAGGAGGCGTTATGGTTAATGCAATCTTCTGTGCTCACGGCAAACTGGCCTGCGCCATGCTGGAATCGGTGCAGATGGTTTACGGCGACGCCAACGTTGAGGCGGTAGCCTTTGTCCCCGGCGAGAACGCCAGCGATATCGTCGCGAAGCTGGAAAAGTTGGTGAGTACTCACACCAACAGTGAATGGTTGATAGCCGTTGACCTGCAGTGCGGCAGTCCGTGGAACGCCGCGGCATTGCTTGCGATGCGCAATCCGGATATTCGGGTGATCAGCGGGCTTTCCCTGCCGCTGGCGCTGGAACTGGTGGATAACCAGAGCAGTATGAATGTGGATGAACTGTGCGAACACCTGACGACCATTGCACAACAAACCTGCGTGGTCTGGCAGCATCTGGAAACGACCGAAGAGGATTTCTGATGAATATTACCCTTGCCCGTATTGATGACCGCCTGATCCACGGTCAGGTCACCACCGTCTGGTCGAAGGTGGCGAATGCTCAGCGGATTATTATCTGTAATGACGAGGTTTATAACGATGAAGTGCGCCGGACATTATTACGCCAGGCCGCCCCGCCGGGGATGAAGGTCAACGTGGTGAATATCGAAAAAGCCGTCGCGGTTTATCATAATCCGCAGTATCAGGACGAAACGGTATTTTATTTATTTACCCGCCCACAGGATGCGCTGGCAATGGTCAAGCAAGGCGTGAAAATTGCCACCTTAAATATTGGCGGCATGGCCTGGCGACCGGGTAAAAAACAATTAACCAAAGCCGTATCCTTAGATGACGATGATATTAATGCGTTTCGCGAACTGGATAAATTTGGCGTCAACCTGGATTTGCGCGTGGTCGCCTCCGATCCATCCATTAATATTCTCGAAAAAATAAAAGAACAGTCGTTCGCTGAATAAATAAAAGCGCCTGTGTACGTATGCTTTAACAGGCAGGGATGTTCACACTTTAAGGTGACCCATTATGGAAATCAGTACCCTACAAATTATCGCCATATTTATATTTTCCTGTATTGCCGGGATGGGCAGCGTGCTGGATGAATTTCAGACCCACCGCCCGCTCATTGCCTGTACGGTTATTGGCCTGATCCTCGGTGATTTAAAAACCGGAGTGATGCTCGGCGGGACGCTGGAGCTGATCGCGCTTGGCTGGATGAACGTCGGCGCCGCGCAGTCTCCGGACTCCGCGCTCGCCAGTATTATCTCCGCCATTCTGGTGATCGTCGGCCAGCAGAGCATCGCGACCGGTATCGCTATCGCGCTGCCAGTGGCGGCGGCAGGCCAGGTCCTGACCGTCTTCGCTCGTACTATCACCGTGGTGTTCCAGCATGCGGCGGATAAGGCCGCAGAAGACGCGCGTTTTCGCACCATCGACATCCTCCACGTCTCCGCATTGGGCGTACAGGCGCTACGCGTCGCCATCCCGGCGTTGATTGTCTCGCTGTTTGTCAGTGCTGATATGGTCAGCAATATGCTGAATGCCATCCCGGAATTCGTCACTCGCGGCCTGCAAATTGCCGGTGGCTTTATCGTGGTGGTCGGCTACGCCATGGTGTTGCGCATGATGGGCGTGAAGTACCTGATGCCCTTCTTCTTCCTCGGTTTTATCGCCGGTGGTTACCTCGACCTGAGCCTGCTGGCCTTTGGCGGCGTCGGCGCGATTATTGCGCTGGTCTACATCCAGTTAAACCCGCAGTGGCGTAAAGCCGAACCGCAGGCGCAGACCGCCTCCACCACCGCCCTTGACCAGCTTGATGACTAACGGAGCCCATCATGGAACAGAAAAAACTGACCAAATCTGACCTGTTTAGCATGTTTGTCCGCTCCAACCTGCAGCAGGCGTCTTTCAACTTTGAACGTATTCATGGGCTGGGCTTTTGCTACGACATGATCCCCGCCATCAAGCGCCTGTATCCGCTGAAGGAAGATCAGGTGGCAGCCCTCAAGCGTCATCTGGTGTTCTTCAACACCACGCCCGCGGTGTGCGGTCCGGTGATTGGCGTGACCGCCGCCATGGAAGAGGCGCGAGCGAACGGGGCGGAAATTGACGATGGCGCGATCAACGGCATCAAAGTTGGCCTGATGGGACCGCTGGCGGGCGTTGGCGACCCGCTGGTCTGGGGCACGCTGCGACCGATCACCGCCGCGCTCGGCGCGTCGCTGGCGTTGTCCGGCAACGTTCTCGGCCCGCTGTTGTTCTTCTTTATTTTCAACGCGGTCCGTCTGGCGATGAAGTGGTACGGCCTGCAAATTGGCTTCAACAAAGGAGTCAACATCGTCAGCGACATGGGTGGCAACCTGCTGCAAAAACTGACCGAAGGCGCATCGATTCTCGGCCTGTTCGTGATGGGGGTGCTGGTCACCAAGTGGACCAGTATCAACGTGCCGCTGGTGGTATCGCAAACCCCCGGCGCGGACGGCGGCACCGTCACGATGACCGTGCAGAACATCCTCGACCAGCTCTGCCCCGGCCTGCTGGCGCTGGGCCTGACGATGCTGATGGTACGTCTGCTCAACAAAAAAATTAACCCGGTATGGCTGATCTTCGCCCTGTTTGGTCTGGGGATTATCGGTAACGCACTGGGCTTCCTGTCCTGATTTTTTCGCCCCGGTGGTAAGCCGGGGCTCTCGCTCAACATGAGGTGGAATATATGTTAACGACAGCTCTGCGCCTTTATGGCAAACGCGATCTGCGCCTGGAAACGTTTGAACTTCCTGAGATGCAGGACGATGAAATTCTGGCAACCGTGGTCACCGACAGCCTGTGCCTCTCCTCCTGGAAAGAGGCCAATCAGGGTGAGGATCATAAAAAGGTGCCAGACGATGTGGCAACCCACCCGATCATCATCGGCCACGAGTTCTGCGGCGATATTATCGCCGTGGGGAAAAAGTGGCAGCACAAGTTTCAGCCCGGCCAGCGCTATGTGATCCAGGCGAACCTGCAACTGGCGGATCGCCCGGATTGCCCCGGCTACTCCTTCCCGTGGGTGGGTGGCGAAGCCACGCACGTCGTGATCCCCAATGTGGTGATGGAGCAGGACTGCCTGCTGGCTTACGAAGGCGAAACCTACTTTGAAGGATCGCTGGTTGAGCCGCTCTCCTGCGTGATCGGCGCGTTCAACGCAAACTATCACCTGCAGGAAGGCAGCTATAACCACAACATGGGGATTCGTCCGCAGGGTCGCACGCTGATCCTCGGCGGGACGGGACCGATGGGGCTGCTGGCAATCGACTATGCGCTGCATGGCCCAGTCAACCCGGCGCTACTGGTGGTGACCGATACCAACGACGACAAGCTGAGCTATGCCCGTAAACACTATCCTTCTGAACCACAAACGTTGATCCACTACCTGCACGCGCAGGATGCCTCGTACGACACGCTGATGACGCTGAGTGGCGGCCACGGTTTTGATGATATTTTTGTCTTCGTGCCGAGCGAACAACTGGTCACCCTGGCCTCTTCTCTGCTCGCTCCCGACGGCTGCATGAACTTCTTTGCCGGCCCGCAGGATAAGCAGTTCAGCGCGCCGATCAACTTCTACGACGTACATTACGCCTTCACTCACTATGTGGGCACCTCGGGCGGAAATACTGACGACATGCGCGCGGCGGTCAAACTGATTGAAGAGAAGAAAGTGCAGGCGGCCAAAGTGGTGACACACATTCTTGGACTGAATGCCGCAGGCGAGACCACGCTGGAATTGCCGAAAGTGGGCGGCGGTAAAAAGCTGGTCTATACCGGGAAAGCATTACCGTTAACCGCCCTCAACCAGATTGACGATCCCACGCTGTGCGCTATTCTGGAACGCCATCACGGGATTTGGTCTAAGGAAGCCGAACAGTATTTACTGTCGCATGCCGAGGAGATTTAACATGATTAACCGCGACACCCAGTTGTGCATGTCGCTTGCCGGTCGGCCCGGCAACTTTGGGACCCGTTTTCATAACTATCTCTATGAAAAGCTGGGTTTAAATTTCATCTACAAAGCATTCACCACCCAAGATATTGAAGCGGCGGTGAAAGGGGTTCGCGCGTTAGGCATTCGTGGCTGCGCGGTCTCGATGCCGTTCAAAGAAAGCTGCATGCCGTTTCTTGACGCCGTCGATCCGTCGGCGAAAGTGATTGATTCCGTCAATACCATCGTCAATGACGACGGCAGGCTGACGGGCTACAACACCGACTACATCGCGGTAAAAAGCCTGATCGCCAGCCACCAGCTCGACACCGCTGCGCGGGTGATGATTCGCGGCAGCGGCGGGATGGGCAAAGCGGTGATTGCCGCCTTTCGCGACGCCGGTTTTCGCGATGTGATCGTCGCCGCTCGCAACCGGGACAGCGGCCCGGCGCTGGCAAAACAGTATGGCTTTCAGTGGCAGCCGCTGCCGGAAGGCATTGCCTGTGACATTCTGGTCAACGTCACGCCCGTTGGCATGGCCGGTGGCAAAGAGAGCGATGAACTGGCGTACAGCGAGCCAATGGTCGCCAACGCCAGCGTGGTGTTCGATGTCGTCGCCCTGCCGCCGGAAACCCCGGTGATTACGCTGGCACGGAAGCTGGGTAAAAAGACCATCAGCGGCGCGGAAGTGATTGCGTTGCAGGCCGTCGAGCAGTTCGCGATGTACACCGGCGTGCGCCCGGATGACGCGCTGATTGTTGAAGCCGCGGAATTTGCCCGTGCGGGATAAGAAGGGGTAAAAATATCCTCCGGCTATGCCGGAGGATATTGATTTAACGATTAATCAGCGCAATCAGAAACTGTAGCGGATGCCCAACTGGCCACTGTAAGGCGTCTCGATATGTTGGCCTTTTTCGTAGCTCACCTCTCCCCAGGCGGACCACCGATCGTTCAGTTTTGCTGTCATCCCCAGGCCGTATTTACCGCTTGTGCCAGACAGATCGTTGGTAAACTTCTCGGTGTGGTTAATAACGACATCATTGTTCTTCATAAACTCATGGCGAACAGCCAGTCTCGCGTAAGGCTGTAGCATTGTCCCATCCGCCAACGCCACATTCTTACCGAAGGTTAACCCCGTTTCCCCTTTCAGAGACCGGGTTGCATCCGCTTTAACCGACATGCCGCTGTCGAGTTTGTAATGGGTTCTGTCCCCCATAAACCACGATGCCTGAATGTACGGTTCTACAAACCAACTCTCCAGCGCAATATGCTTCCCGGCTTCGACAGACAGGCCGCCGCCAACGGTATTATCTTTCGCATGTGTGCGTCCGCCGTTGAAGTAAGGGTTATTCTCAGTGCGGAAATAGTTAGCTTTCAATACGCCATCAACGTAATAACCGCTGTTGTGTAACCAGGTCGTATACAGCCCGATGCCATAACTGTCGGCTTTACCATTTGTGCTGGATGCGTCGAGATCCGCACGCGTATAAGAAGTCATACTGCCCACAATGAATGCGCTATCTTCCAACGCAAAACGCGTATCACCGCCGAACATCACGCCATTCACATCCTGACGGTAACCTACGTGCTCTGTGGATACACGGTAGCGGCTACTGATATATTTGCCCCAGACGCCATTTTCATGGTCACGCATCTGACGAATTTCACCGAGACGTGTCCGCAGCGTTGTCAGCTCAGCATCCCATATGGTGGGGGTCACATTCGCCATGGCAATCACCGCTTTAGCGCTTTCTGATAAATCCGGTTTTACCTCTGGTTCTGGAGTCGGAGAAGGGCCTGGGCCTGGATCAGGGTTGGGGCCTGGCTCTGGCGTATTCGCTTGTGGCGACAGATACCAGTTGTCTTTGTCGCTGTCAGCGCCGTGCACCAGATAGTATTTATATGCGCCAAGATCGACGCTGCCGTTTGTCATCGCAAACGTATTGGCCACACTCCCGTTCGCATAAATCAGATGGTAAGGCGCAGCAGCGCGACTACGTAACTCACTTCCTGAATCCTGCACTGTGACATTAAATTGCCCGCTGACAGATTCAGAAACATTCAGAAAATCGCCTGTGCCACCGGATAAATTGGTGTTCATGACGAAAGTACCGTTACCCTCAAGCGTGGTGAGTTCCAGACGGTTAAACTGCCCCGCCGTGTGACCCTCTGACGCGCTAAAATTGACCACGCCATTGTTCGTTAAGGCTTTAATCGTAGCGACGGATTCGGTGGTGTCAGCATTGTGTTTCAGGTAGAGAACCGATGAAGGGCTTTGTAAGTCCACGGCGGCAGCCCAGGCCCCCTTGCCCAGATTTCCTGTCCAGTCATGTACGCTTCCCCCTTCCATCGTCAGCGAACCCTCTTCTACCGTCAGCGCGTCAGTTGAGTAACCGCCATAGGCAATCAGGCTGCTCCCGCCATTGCGAAGCGTTGTGTTCGAAATATGCCCCCGCGCGAGCACCTCCTGGCGTCCGCCATCAACGACCGTGTTACTGGCTTCACCGTACCAGGCGAGCTGCTGGAGGCCTCCGGCATGAACGGTTGTATTGGTCGCGTTGGCGCGAATACCGCCCGTCCAGCCTTCCTGCTCAACCCAGCTTCCACCGGACCAACCGCCTTTCTGACCATTAACCAGTTGCGTGCCGTAGACCTGCGTCCCGTCGGCATTACCGGTTTGAATTCGTTGCAACCCTCCCGCATGAATGGTGGCGTCCTTCGCCTGTTGTCCGTTGACGCGCACTGTTGAATTGCTGTCGGAAATCCAGTCTCCACCACTCCATTGACCGTCTACGCCAGTGATCACCTGCGTACCATAAACCTGCGCATTTTCTGAAATTCCGGAGGTAATCGTTTGTCGCGCGCCCGCATACACCGTGGTATCCCGGTCAGCGACGTATTCAGCGCCTTTTCCGCTATAAACCTGCTGGAATGCGCCGTTATACAGGAATGTGTCCAGAGCCAGCCCGCTGGCAAGCTGATAGCTGCCCGCGCCAATATGAGAGTTTTTCGCGGTCCCGCTATAAATAATCTGCTGGCCGCCATTTTGCACAATCGTATCTTCAACCAGCGCGGTGCTGGTGACAGAAAGCACCTGCGTGCCGCCATCAATGAGGTTCGCCTGGGCATAGCCACGCCCACCCACAGTCTGTCTTCCGCCTGTTTTCACCACGGTGTCATAGGCTTCGGAATCGCCATTCAGCGTAAGGGCGCCGTTATTTTCAACCAGCGTATGGAAGGCTTTACCACCACTGTTCAGTTGTAAAACCCCCGTTTCAATATTCCCTTTGCTATTGGTGTATTCGCCTTTAACCGTGGTATTCACCGCTTCAGAACCCGCAGCATCATAAATACCGTCGCCGATATTAAGCTGAACAGAGTTTAACGTATTGTTGTAACTGTACGACTCATTTAATAACGTCACGACCTGTTTGGAATATGCGGGGTTAAGCAGGACGATTTCCTGGTTCGCAATATATTTTTTGTCTTTGATGGAAAAAGTGGAATAGCCTTTTTCCCACGTTTCTTTCACCCAATCCCAGTGATTGGTATAGTCCGGATTCGACGTCAGATCGCCCGGCATCGTAGTTGTTTGTACGGGAGGATAAGGCGTGGGGAGCGTTTCTGCCGCCGCAAGCGGATACGCCGTTAAGCATAATGCAGGGAAAAAAGCATGGTAAAAGACGCGTTTCATATCTAAATCCATAGTTAATAAAGTCCATATTTGACGAGCACTTCTCTGCGGCTTATGAAAGTGTCATGGGCCGGCCGAAGAAAAGAAAACTGATTTTTGAGCGTGTTATTCAGTTCGGAATAAGCAGATGTTCGAGTTTCTTTACTTTAAATTTACGAGCAACAGTGGTTTTCCATCCTTGCAAGGTGGAATAGGCGCGGCAATGTTTCTCCTGCAAATAACTCATACTTCCGCCTTCAAGATAATGTCGCAGAAGCAAAACATCTCTTGAGGAGAGCCGACAGGCTGGTCCCGGGAATGACCACACGATTTGACGCCCCGTCGCGACAGTGTCCAGACCGCGGATGATATCGTTAACAGAACAACGCGATTCAAAGATTGCGCTAACAGCCTGACATTTCAGGTGCCAGAAAAAAGCCAGTGGCATGAGTCGTTGGCTGGAAATAATGATCAGCTGATAACCACTCTTACTCAATTGAGAGAATGATCGAAAGAAACTCTTTAATGTGTAGCTATTAAGGTGAATAAACAGGTAGTCTGAGCCGGAATGAGAATTAATCAATTTCCTGGACAGAACGGAAATTCCCCTGGAAAAATAAAAATCATTTTCAGGCCAACTGGCGATATGGCACTTCTTTACATATTCCTTTGTCATACAGATTATGCTCCCTATATCAAGGACAGCCCGTTCATTTATTCTTAGTAGGGAGTCTGTTATCCGGCGAGATTATTTATTCTGACATAGTCCGGCACGCCCACTCTGTTGCTGTCGGTATAATATTGATTCAACCAGAATAGTACATGAGCAATATTGATTGTCAAACCTGATCGATAGAACAAAACCAATAGACAAAGACTATTACTGGAGAAATATCGATCGTTGTAATCGATCTTTTTTTCGGAATTTACCTTACTGATTGTAGGTAAAACAAAAAGATACATAAAATTAAATTTTTGGTAAAATTCCCATATTTCAGCTAGTTACGTAAAATTATATATTCGAAATGAAATATTTAGTTACACAAATATGAAAATTGCTTGCATGGCACCATCCAGACGATACCTCCCCTTCAGACACCGGATTCGAGGCTTCAGAGGGGCGAGCGAGCGCCGTATGCCTTTTCCACTTAATGCCCGTCTTTTCCTGGTTAACGCTATGACAGAGCCGCATTTTGACTGTCTTATTAAATAGAACATTTTCTAAATTTTAAAATAAGAACCCCTTTTAACCCTCAGGAATATTGAATAAAAAACATCAGCAATAATAAATATAAAACCGCTAAACGCTATTCTGCATTTACCGTATTAAAAATAGTTATCATTTTCAAACTTAAATATTGGAAATGTCTCGCGCTGTTTAATGCGTCTGTCGCGCCTGTTTCATCGCAAATTAGCGAGAAAATCGTCCGACAGTGAATACCGGTCAGTGCTGATGAATGCGCCAGGAACCGGGCGCATCGTTAAAACACGGCTTTGCCTTTCCGCAATCCCCTTCCAACATCGTGAGCCATGTCAGTAAGACGCTACACTGTCAGTGGTACATTATCGCGTTTTGTAATTTTCTGATTTTACGGAGAAATGATGGAACTGCTTTTATTGAGTAACTCGACGTTGCCAGGTAAAGACTGGATGGAACACGCGCTGCCGCTGATTGTGGAACAGTTGAATGGTCGCCGCTCAGCGGTGTTTATTCCCTTCGCAGGCGTGACCCAGACCTGGGATGAGTACACGGAAAAAACGGCAGCGATTTTCGCCCCCATGGGCGTCAGGGTGGTGGGCATTCACAGCGTCGCCGATCCGCTGGCAGCAATTGAAAATGCGGAAGTGGTGATCGTCGGCGGAGGGAATACCTTCCAGTTGCTGAAAGAGAGCCGCGAACGCGGATTGCTGGCGCCGATGGTTGACGTGGTAAAACGCGGTGCGCTGTACATCGGCTGGAGCGCGGGTGCGAACCTCGCCTGCCAGACCATCCGCACCACCAACGACATGCCGATTGTCGATCCAAAAGGTTTCGATGCGCTGGGCCTGTTCCCGCTACAGATTAACCCGCATTTCACCAACGCGCTGCCGGAAGGTCATAAAGGCGAAACGCGTGAACAGCGTATTCGCGAGCTACTGGTTGTCGCGCCAGAACTGACGGTGATCGGTCTGCCGGAAGGGAACTGGATTAAAGTGAGCAAAGGCCAGGCGGTGCTTGGCGGCCCGAACACCACGTACGTGTTCGAAGCCGGTAAAGATGCGGTTGCCGTTGAGGCAGGTCACTGCTTTTAACCGACGTTGCCGGATGGCGGCGTAAACGCCTTATTCGGCCTACAGATTGCGCTCACTGTAGGCCGGATAAACGCCGCGCTATCCGGCATTACCGCCGGTTAGTAATCATCCCGCTCATCGTCTTCGTCCGGCTGTTCCAGCACGCTGTAGGCCACAGAACAGAACAGCGAGTTCAGACGCTGCATATCGCCCAGTAACCCCAGGTGCAGGGAACTGGTCTCGATGCTTTGTACGTTTTGCTGATGCAGACGGTCTACGTGCGCATGCGAGTAACGACGGTTCAGGATCCGGAAACGATGTTTGCTACGACGCAACCGGCGGGCGCTGGTCACGTCGCCGGAGAAGAACACCGACATCGCCAGTTGCAGATTGCTGAGCAGTTGGTCATAGAGCGCATCCAGCTCTTTTAACCCCTCAATCGAAAACGCCCGACGCGCCGCCAGCGACTTGTCGGCAATTTCACTGCCCATGCGCTCCACAATATCCGACGCCTGTTCAAGGTTGAGCGACATCTCAATAATCTCCGCCCAGCGGCGCGACTCCTCCTCCGCCAGTTCCTCTTTCGGCATTCGCGCCAGGTAGAGCTTAATGGCGGTGTAGAGCACGTTAATGTCATCCGCCATTTTGCGCAGCTCTTTCTCTTCACGCGGCTCGCCGTGCATCACCCTTTTCAGCCCTTCCATCATCTGTTCCATCGCATCGCCGATGCGCAGCGCTTCACGGGCGGCATTGGCCAGCGCAAGGGTCGGCGTATCCAGCGCGCTAACGTCCAGGTGCTTCGGCTTGAGATGTGCATCCAGCTCCGGCTCGTCGCGGATGATGCGCTTACAGAAGCGCGCCATCGGCTCGGCAAAAGGAATCATCGCCAGGCAGCGCACCAGGTTGTAGAAGACGTGGAAATAGATCACCAGCTCGGATTTCGGCAGCGGTAATTCATCCATCAGATTCGCCAGTGGGTGTACAAACGGCAGAATAATCAGGCTGCCCACCAGCTTGAACAGCAGACTGCCGAGCGCGACGCGGCGAGCCGCGGCATTGGCCGCGCTGTTGTTGAGCATCGCCAGCAGGCCGGAGCCAAGGTTGGCGCCAATCACCAGACACAGCGCCACCGGGAAGGAGATGATCCCCGCCGCCGTCAGGGTGGCCGTTAGCAGTACCGCCGCCAGGCTGGAGTAACTGATTATCGCGAACATCGCGCCAATTAGCGCATCCAGCATGATATCGCCGGTCAGCGAGGCGAAAATCACCTGCACGCCGTTGGCCTGCGTCATGGGCGTGACGGCCTGGACAATCAGCTCCAGCGCCAGCAGGATCAGGCCAAGGCCGATACCCACCCGCCCCAGTTGCCCGGCGCGTGACTGTTTACGGCCGAGGAAGAAGATCACGCCGATAAAAATCAGCAGCGGCGACAACCATGATAAATCGAAGGTGAGAATACGCGCCATCAGCGCGGTCCCCACGTCAGCGCCGAGCACAATCACCAGCGCAGGCGTCAGCGCGACAAGATCCTGGGCGACAAACGAGGTCACCAGCATGGTGGTGGCGTTACTGCTTTGTACCAGCGCAGTGACGCCAATCCCCGCGCAGAAGGCGAGCGGTTTCTTTTCAACGCTACGGCTCAGAACGGTACGCAGGCGAGCGCCAAACACCCGCATGACGCCAGTACGAACAATATGGGTACCCCAGACCAGCAGGGCGACAGCAGAAAGCAGGTGGAGCAAAGTTAACACGGAATCAGGTACTCCTTATTGTTATAGGTTCCCGGGACTCATGGCGCCCGCATCATGCCTGATGACGCTGCGCTTATCAGGCCTACAAATAAGCCCGGTAGGCCGGATAAGGCGCATACGCCGCCATCCGGCAAGTAACGTTCATGAGCCTTCTTCCAGTATAAGGGTTTAAACGCAAGAAAGAGACAGGGTGCCCGGTGAGCACCCTGTTAGTTGTAAGGAAAGATGACAGTTTCGTGACATCCTGTCGGAATTTCCCCGCTCACGTCATGCCGAACGTCTGTGATACCACCATAGCGACCCCACTTTGCCGCATTCGGATAACAGAAATCCGGACAGCGCCAACGCTGCCGAATGGCTGCCGATGAGCGAGAAAAACAGGGGAAACAGTGAGACCGAGCAGGTCAGTGACGCAAAGCGTAAAACCTCCTGAATGCCCAGCAGGATATAATTCAATTTATCTTTAAACAGAAACAAATATGCGGTGTAGACGAGCGAAATCTTCATTAACAGGCCAACGAAGAAGACGATCTGGATCGCTGCGCCGGGTCCTTCACTCGCCCCAAAAGCGGAAAAGGTGTGGGTGAAATTAACCACATCCGAATAAAAGGGTACGTTGCCCTGACGCGTGGACAGCCAGAAATATGCGCCCAGCGCCAGCAGATCCATCAGCCCCCAGAATAAGAGAATTTTATTTCGGGTTTTGAACAGGCTAAACATGTTACATGGCCTCCGTTGCCATTACGTTTCCCACCAGCGCCGCTGAACGGCTGACGCTGACGGGAAACGCCCGGACCGATCAGTCGGCGTCATAGCCCAGGTTAGGGGCCAGCCAGCGTTCAACTTCAGAGACGCTCATCCCTTTACGGAAAGCATAGTCTTCTACCTGATCGCGCTGAATCTGCGCGACTGCGTAGTACTTGCTGTCCGGATGACTGAAGTACCAGCCGGAGACCGATGCGCCAGGCCACATGGCGAAGGATTCGGTGAGCTTCATACCGGTGTGTTTTTCCACATCCAGCAACTGCCAGATGGTGCCTTTCTCGGTGTGCTCCGGACAGGCCGGATACCCTGGCGCCGGACGAATCCCCTGGTAGTTTTCGCGAATCAACTCCTCGTTACTGAGGTTCTCGTTGGCCGCATAGCCCCAGTAGACCTTACGCACGCGCTCATGCAGGTATTCCGCGAAGGCTTCCGCCAGACGGTCGGCAAGCGCTTTCACCATGATCTTGTTGTAATCATCGTGCTGCGCTTCAAACGCATCGGCCAGCGCGTCTTCCTCCAGACCTCCCGTCACCGCAAAGGCACCGATGTAGTCCGCTTTACCGGACAGTTTTGGCGCCACGAAGTCAGACAGACAGTAGTTGGCAAAGCCCACTTTTTCGGTTTGCTGACGCAGATGATGACTGACCGTCAGCACGTGAGTACGCGTTTCATCGCGATAGATTTCAATGTCATCGCCCACACGGTTTGCCGGGAACAGCCCCACCACGCCGCGCGGATTCAGCGCCTTCTCCGCGCTCAGTTTATCCAGCATGTCGTTAGCATCGTTAAACAGGCGCTTCGCCTCGACGCCGACCACTTCATCTTCCAGAATGCGCGGATATTTCCCGGCCAGCGACCAGGTCATAAAGAACGGGGTCCAGTCGATGTAGTTACGCAGCGTTTCGATGCTGGCTTCGACCTCCTGCACGCCCAGACGATGCGCCACCGGCGGAGTATAGTTTTCCCAGTCAAACGCCAGATCGTTTTCACGCGCGGCCGCCAGTGTCACCGGCGGCGTACGCGGTTTCTTACGCCCATGCTGGATACGCACGGTTTCATACTCTTTGCGGGTACGGGCGACAAAGTCATCGCGCTGGGTGTCGGAAAGTAGCGCGGCGACCACGCCGACGGTGCGCGAGGCGTTCTGCACGTAAACCGTGGGGCCACTGTAGTTCTGCTCGATTTTCACCGCCGTATGCGCTTTCGAGGTCGTCGCCCCGCCAATCAGCAGCGGAATGGTGAAGCCCTGACGCTCCATCTCTTTCGCCACGTTGACCATTTCGTCCAGCGACGGGGTAATCAGCCCGGAAAGGCCGATCAGATCGGCATTCACCTCTTTCGCGGTTCTGAGGATCTTCTCTGCCGGCACCATCACGCCAAGATCGACGATCTCGTAGTTGTTACATTGCAGGACCACGCCAACAATATTCTTGCCGATATCGTGAACGTCGCCCTTCACGGTGGCGATCACCATTTTACCGTTGCTGGAGCCTTTCTCTTTGCTGGCTTCGATAAACGGTTCGAGATACGCCACCGCCTGTTTCATTACGCGAGCGGATTTCACCACCTGCGGCAGGAACATCTTGCCCTCGCCAAACAGGTCGCCGACGACGTTCATACCGTCCATCAGCGGCCCTTCAATCACTTCAATCGGACGGGCGGCCTGCTGACGCGCCTCTTCGGTGTCCTGCTCGATAAATTCGGTGATGCCTTTAACCAGCGAGTATTCGAGGCGTTTTTTCACTTCCCAGGTGCGCCATTCCGCCAGTTGGGCGTTGGCCGTCTCATCGCTCTTGCTGCCACGGTATTTCTCCGCCAGTTCCAGCAGTCGCTCAGTGCCGTCATCACGACGGTTGAGGATCACGTCCTCGACCGCGTCGCGCAGGTCAGC
This sequence comes from Citrobacter sp. T1.2D-1, assembly GCF_950098555.1. Classification (NCBI taxonomy): domain Bacteria; kingdom Pseudomonadati; phylum Pseudomonadota; class Gammaproteobacteria; order Enterobacterales; family Enterobacteriaceae; genus Citrobacter; species Citrobacter sp. T1.2D-1. The sequence goes on along the minus strand of NZ_CATNHH010000007.1, from coordinate 9,873 downwards.
CGGCAAATCGTCGTAAATCGCCAACTGTCCGGCGTTCACAATCCCCATGTCCATACCGTTGCGAATGGCGTAGTAAAGGAACACCGCGTGAATGGCTTCACGTACCGGGTCGTTACCGCGGAACGAGAACGAAACGTTGGACACGCCGCCAGAGATCAGCGCATGCGGTAGCTCGCGTTTGATGTCTTCACACGCGCCGATAAAGTCCTGCGCGTAGTTGTTGTGCTCTTCAATCCCGGTCGCTACCGCGAAAATATTCGGGTCGAAAATAATGTCTTCCGGCGGGAAGCCCACCTCTTCGGTGAGAATCTTGTACGCACGGCGGCAAATCTCGATTTTACGCGCGCGGGTATCCGCCTGGCCCTGTTCATCAAAGGCCATCACCACTACCGCCGCACCGTAGCGACGCAGCAGCTTCGCGTGGTGGGTGAAGATCTCAACCCCCTCTTTCATGGAGATAGAGTTAACGATGCCTTTCCCCTGAATGCACTTCAGCCCTTTCTCGATGACTTCCCATTTTGAGGAGTCAATCATGATCGGCACACGAGCAATATCCGGCTCACCGGCAATCAGGTTGAGGAAGCGCACCATCGCCGCTTCGGCGTCGAGCATCCCCTCATCCATGTTGATATCGATAATCTGCGCACCGCTTTCGACCTGCTGACGGGCAACATCCAGCGCTTCATTGTATTTTTCTTCTTTGATCAGGCGCTTAAATTTGGCGGAACCGGTGACGTTGGTACGTTCACCGACGTTCACAAACAGGCTGTCGTCGCCAATATTCAGCGGCTCAAGACCGGACAGGCGGCAGGCGACGGGGATCTCCGGCAACTGACGTGGCGCCAATCCCTCGACGGCGCGGTTCATCGCCGCAATGTGTTCCGGAGTGGTACCGCAGCAGCCGCCAACGATGTTCAGGAAACCCGCTTCGGCCCACTCGCGGATCTGACCCGCCATCGTATCGGCGTCCAGATCGTATTCACCGAAAGCGTTGGGCAACCCGGCGTTCGGGTGTGCCGTCACGTAGCATTCGGCAATGCGTGAAAGCTCTTGCACATACTGGCGCAGTTCGTCCGGTCCCAGCGCACAGTTGAGACCGAAGGTAAGAGGCTCGGCATGGCGCAGGGAGTTATAAAACGCCTCCGTTGTCTGACCGGAAAGCGTACGGCCTGAAGCATCGGTGATGGTGCCGGAAATCATGATCGGCAGGTCGACGCCCAGCGCCTCCAGTTCCTCTTTAACGGCGAAAATCGCCGCTTTCGCGTTCAGCGTATCAAAGACGGTTTCAATTAAAATCAGATCACTGCCGCCTTCCACCAGCGCTTTGGTGGATTCGCGGTAAGCGGCCACCAACTGGTCAAAGGTGATATTACGGAATGCCGGATCATTCACATCCGGCGAGATCGACGCGGTCCGGTTGGTTGGGCCGAGAACGCCCGCAACATAGCGTGGTTTTTCCGGGGTGCGAGCGGTCCACTCATCAGCACAGGCGCGCGCCAGTTTCGCGGCGGCAAAGTTGATCTCCGCCGACAGGGATTCCATCTGGTAATCCGCCATTGCGATAGGAGTGGAGTTGAAGGTGTTGGTTTCAATGATGTCCGCGCCCGCGTCAAAATACGCGTTGTGTATGGCAGCAATCACCTCTGGCTTGCTAAGCACCAGCAGGTCATTATTACCTTTCAGGTCGCACGGCCAGTCGGCAAAGCGTTCACCACGGAAATCCTCTTCACTCAGACGGTAGCTCTGGATCATCGTGCCCATGCCGCCGTCCAGCACCAGAATACGTTCATTTAACTGCGCACGCAGTTGTTCAACTTTGCTGCTCACACTTGCTCCCGACAACGCTCAACCAGACCGAAAAAGTCAACAAAACATAGTGGCATAAACAGGGCTGACGGAAAAGCCAACAACGGGCAACATGAGACATGTTCAGCTTCACTCATCCGATCAGTACAAGTCTTCTTGCATTATAATTGAATAAAACGAAAATGATTTCCACGATACAGAAAAGGAGTCCGCTATGGTTGCACCCGTTCCCGCCAAACGCGGCAGAAAACCCGCTGCGACAACCGCCCCCGCTGCCGGACAGGTTCAGTCGCTGACCCGTGGCCTGAAACTACTGGAATGGATCGCGGAATCCAACGGCAGCGTGGCGTTGACCGAACTGGCACAGCAGGCTGGTTTGCCAAACTCCACCACTCACCGTTTACTCACCACCATGCAGCAGCAGGGCTTTGTGCGTCAGGTGGGCGATCTTGGGCACTGGGCGATAGGCGCGCACGCGTTCATCGTCGGCAGCAGCTTTTTACAGAGCCGCAATCTGCTGGCAATCGTCCATCCGATTCTGCGCAAACTGATGGAGGATTCCGGTGAAACGGTAAATCTGGCGGTGTTGGATCAGAGTGACCATCAGGCGATTATCATTGACCAGGTGCAGTGCACCCAACTGATGCGCATGTCTGCACCGATTGGCGGTAAGCTGCCGATGCACGCCTCTGGCGCAGGCAAAGCGTTTTTAGCGCAGCTGAGTGAAGAACAGGTAACCCAGTTGCTGCACCGCAAAGGGCTGCATGCGTACACCCACGCGACGCTGGTCTCCCCGGTTCATCTGAAGGACGACCTCGCCCAGACCCGCAAGCGCGGTTATTCCTTTGATGATGAGGAGCATGCGCTCGGTCTGCGCTGCGTGGCGTCGTGCATTTTTGACGAGCATCGCGAGCCGTTCGCGGCGATCTCTATCTCCGGCCCGATTTCGCGCATCACCGACGACCGCGTTACCGAGTTTGGCGCGATGGTGATCAAGGCGGCGAAAGAAGTCACGCTGGCGTACGGCGGGATCCGGTAAGCAAAATATCCCTAAGGGGCATTTTCGGTAGGGCTGATAAGCGTAGCGCCATCAGGTAGATCGGCGCATATTGCCGGATGGCGGCGTAAGCGCCTTATCCGGCCTATAGTAATCAGGTAAACCGTACGCTGAATCGCTGGCGACGGCGATAGGCGTAAACATCTTCCACATGCCCTTCGCGAATACGCATCTGTAGGCCGCGCCAATAGTCGGCGCTGAACAGGTCGGCGTGCATCTCCTCAAACAGCGGCCGGATTCGCGGGTCGGCGCACAGCCAGTGACGAAACTCCTCAGGAAACACATCGCCCGGCGACACGCTGTACCACGGCTCACCCGACAGCTCATCTTCCGGGTAGCGCGGCGGTGGGATATGGCGGAAATTCACTTCCGTCATGTAGCAGATTTCGTCGTAATCGTAGAACACCACGCGACCATGGCGGGTGACGCCGAAATTTTTGAACAGCATGTCGCCGGGGAAAATATTGGCCGCGGCAAGCTGGCGGATCGCGTTGCCATACTCCTCAATCGCATCCCGCAACTGCTGGCCTTCCACCTGCTCAAGCCAGATATTGAGCGGCACCATCCGCCGCTCAATATAAAGATGACGGATGACAATCTGCTCGCCAAGGTCAGTAATCTTTTCCGGCACTTCCTCAAACAACAGCGCCATCAGCGCCGGATCGATCTGGCGTTTGTCCAGTACGAAGTTTTCGAACTCCTGAGTATCCGCCATGCGCCCCACGCGATCGTGCTCTTTTACCAGTTGATAGCAGGCGCGTACGTGAGCGGCAGACATCTCTTTCTGCGGCGCGAACTTATCTTTGATAATTTTGAATACCCGGTCAAAGCCCGGCAGCGTAAAGACCAGCATCACCATCCCGCGTATGCCCGGAGCTTCAATAAACTGCTCATCGCAGTTGCGCAGATACAACAGATACTCGCGATAGCTCTCGGTCTTCGCATGTTTCTGACAGCCGATCGCCATGTATAACTCTGCCGTGGTTTTTCCCGGCAGGATCTCGCGCAGCCATTCCACCAGCGCGGCGGGCAGCGGCGCATACACCATAAAATAGGAGCGGGCGAAACCGAACACGATGCTGGCTTCTGCCGTGGTGGTCAGGCAGGTATCCACAAACAGTTCACCCTCATCGGTACGATGAATCGGCAGTAAAAAAGGCAGCGTGGCCGTTGGCGTGATGAGTTTGCCCACCAGCCAGGCGGCTTTGTTGCGATAAAACAGCTCGTTTGCCACCTGTAGACGACAGTGCTGCAAGGTCTCTTCGCCAAAGGTTTCGCGCAGATGCATGATGATGTAGCGAATATCTCGCCCTTTGTTCTGCCAGGGCAGACGCAGCGGCAGATCGCTAAGAATACGGGTGAGCAGCGGTTCCCATCCATGATCGGGGAAGAAATCTTTCGCCAGAGGACGCGGGATCGTCCGGAAACGGCGTTCCGGCTGGGAGCTAAAAATAAAGAGCCGCTCGGGAGTGAGCGAGCGGTGGTCAAATAACCGACAATATACGGAGTTAAAAAAACTCTCCGCAATCTCGAAGCGCGGGTAATCCGGCAGGAGCCCGGTGTAATGCTCTTTTACACGCAGCAAAAACGCGGCGTCGGTACTTTTGCCGCCAGTAATGCAGCGCAGTTGTTCCACCACCAGACCCACATGGTGATCGTAGAGGTGAATACGGCTTTTCATCGCCTGCTGCACGGCATGCCAGTCGGCCTGTTCAAAGCGCTGTTGCGCGCCGGAGGTCACTTCCAGAAATCGACCATACTGGGCGTCGAAACCTTGCAAAATCGTCTGAGCAATCAGTAACTCCAGGCCACGCGTCATCGCTTCTCCCCATCCGGCACAACGTCATGCCGGATGGCGCGTTCGCTTATCCGGCCTACATCCCTTCGTAGGCCCGGTAAGCGCAGCGCCACCGGGCATTAATCAGAACTGCGATTCTTCGGTCGAACCGGTCAACGCGGTCACCGATGATGCGCCGCCCTGAATGATGGTGGTGACTTTATCGAAGTAGCCGGTGCCCACTTCCTGTTGGTGAGAGACGAAGGTGTAACCGTCCGAGCCTGCGGCGAATTCTGGCTGCTGTACCTTTTCAACGTAATGCTTCATGCCTTCGCCCTGTGCGTAGGAACGCGCGAGGTCGAACATGTTGAACCACATGCTGTGGATACCCGCCAGGGTGATGAACTGGTACTTGTAGCCCATATCGGACAACTGTTGCTGGAAGCTGGCGATGGTCTTGTCGTCCAGATTCTTCTGCCAGTTAAACGACGGCGAGCAGTTGTAGGCCAGCAGTTTACCTGGATACTTCGCGTGAATGGCATCGGCAAAACGCTTCGCCAGTTCAAGATCCGGCGTGGAGGTTTCACACCAGACCAGGTCGGCATACGGGGCGTAGGCCAGACCACGGCTGATCGCCTGCTCAATGCCAGCATGCGTACGGAAGAAGCCTTCACTGGTACGCTCACCGGTAATAAATTCGCTGTCGTACGGGTCGCAGTCGGAAGTGATCAGATCCGCCGCATCCGCATCGGTACGGGCGATCACCAGTGTCGGTACGCCCATGACGTCAGCCGCCAGACGCGCAGCCACCAGTTTCTGAATCGCTTCCTGAGTCGGCACCAGCACTTTACCGCCCATATGGCCGCACTTCTTCACCGACGCCAGCTGATCTTCGAAGTGAACAGCCGCTGCACCGGCTTCAATCATCGATTTCATCAGCTCAAAGGCATTCAGTACGCCACCAAAACCGGCTTCCGCATCGGCAACGATCGGCAGAAAGTAATCCACATAGCGCGGATCGTTCGGTTCAATACCGCTGGACCACTGGATCTGATCCGCACGACGGAAGGTGTTGTTGATCCGATCCACCACTGCCGGAACAGAGTTTGCCGGGTAGAGCGATTGATCCGGATACATGCTGGATGCCAGGTTAGCGTCCGCCGCGACCTGCCAGCCCGACAGATACACCGCTTCGATGCCCGCTTTTGCCTGCTGCAACGCCTGGCCGCCGGTCAGCGCACCGAGGCTGTTGATGTAGCCTTTTTTTGATTCACCGTGCAGCAGGCGCCACATTTTGGCCGCGCCCAACTGTGCCAGCGTGCATTCCGGGTTGACCGAGCCGCGTAATTTCACCACGTCCTCCGCGCTGTACGGGCGACGGATGCCTTCCCAGCGCGGTTGTGTCCATTCTTTCTGTAATTCTTCGATCTGTTGGGTACGGGTTTTCATGTGCAGATGCTCCATATTATCTTCCTGGCTTCCCAGGCGTTATTGGTGAAGGCAGTTTGGTCACGGGCCTGCGCGCAAAAAACCGGAGCGTACTAAGAGTACGTGAGGATTTTGAGCACAGCCCAGGGCCAAAATGGCGAACAAAATAGCCTGGGCAATTAAGCCAGCAGGCGGTAGCCTGGCAACGTCAGGAAATCGATTAATTCGTCAGAGGTGGTGATTTGTTCCATCAGGCGCGCGGCATCGTCAAAACGGCCGCTGCTGTAGCGGTGTTCGCCCAGTTCGTCCTGGATGACCCGCATCTCTTCAGCCAACATCTGGCGGAACAGCGCCTTAGTGACCGGTTTACCATTGCTCAGGGTTTTCTCGTGATGGATCCACTGCCAGATTGACGTACGGGAGATTTCCGCCGTCGCTGCATCTTCCATCAGGCCATAAATCGGCACGCAGCCGTTGCCAGAGATCCACGCCTCGATGTACTGCACCGCAACGCGAATATTGGCGCGCATCCCCTCTTCGGTACGCTCGCCTTCACACGGTGCCAGCAATTGTTCTGCGGTAATCGGCGCGTCTTCATCACGGGTCACAAACAGTTGGTTTTTGTTCTCGCCCAACACCTCGTTGAAGACCGCCATCGCGGTATCCGCCAGACCAGGATGCGCAATCCACGTGCCGTCGTGGCCATTATTGGCTTCCAGCGCTTTATCCGCTTTCACCTTGCTGAGCACCTGATTGTTGCGTTCAACGTCTTTGCTCGGGATGAATGCCGCCATACCACCCATCGCGAAGGCACCACGCCTGTGGCAGGTTTTAATCAGCAGACGCGAATATGCGCTGAGGAAGGGCTTATCCATCGTCACTACCTGGCGGTCCGGCAGAACGCGATCCGGATGATTCTTCAACGTTTTGATATAACTGAAAATGTAGTCCCAACGCCCACAGTTCAGGCCGACGATATGATCGCGCAGCGCGTGCAGGATCTCATCCATCTGGAACACCGCCGGCAGGGTTTCAATCAGCAGTGTGGCTTTAATCGTGCCGCGCGACAGATTGAAACGATCTTCGGTATAGCTGAAGACTTCACTCCACCAGGCCGCTTCCTGCCACGCCTGCGTTTTCGGCAGGTAAAAATAGGGACCGCTGCCTTTAGCCAGTAATGATTTGTAGTTATGGAAGAAATAGAGAGCAAAGTCGAACAAGCTGCCGGGGATCGCTTCACCGCGCCAGGTCACATGTTTTTCCGGCAGGTGCAGGCCGCGCACACGACAAATCAGTAAAGCCGGATCGGGTTTCAATTGATAGATTTTGCCGGCTTCATTGGTGTAGCTAATGGTGCCGTTTACCGCGTCGCGCAGGTTGATATGTCCGTCGATCACTTTGCTCCATTCCGGTGCCAGCGAATCTTCGAAATCGGCCATAAAAACCTTCACATTCGCGTTCAGCGCATTGATAACCATCTTGCGCTCAACCGGCCCGGTAATTTCAACCCGGCGATCCTGTAAATCCGCCGGAATGCCGCGAATCTTCCAGTCATCATTTCTAATGGAAACAGTTTCCGAAATAAAATCAGGCAATATACCGTTGTCGATATCCTGCTGCTGCTGAATACGAGCCGCGAGCAGCTTATTGCGCTTTGCCGTAAAGCGCGCCACCAGTTCGGTAAGGAATTCGACCGCTTCAGCGGTCAGGATCTGCTTCTCTGACTCACCGTAAGGCCTGGTAAAGATCAATTCATCGGTAGTCGTTGCCTGTTGATTCATTCTGTAACTCCTCGTCATTGATAACAAAGCATTCCCAATGCGAACGAAGGATCGTTGTGCGCTTTTCGTTCAGCACAACTAAGACTACTCATTTCAAAATCAAAATCAAAAACAATTTCCATTTTTAATTAAATTATCAATTAACCTATTGATAACAATAAAAATAAAGTTTAATTACAAGATGAGGTGTATTTCGGAAATAAAAAAGCACCCGAAGGTGCCTGATTCAATATGCTGAAACGCTTTAGGATCGTCAGCGACAGACGATTAATCCAGCGTTGGATTCATGTGACGCAGATCATATGGTGTGATCTGATAGACGTAATAGTTGAGCCAGTTGATAAACAGCAAATTACCGTGGCTTCGCCAGGTGGCGCGAGGTTTGTTTTGGGGATCGTTTTTCGGAAAATAGTTGTACGGAATCTCTGGACTTAACCCGGCTTCCACATCACGGAAATATTCGCTGCCCAGCGTGTTAGCGTCATATTCCGGATGACCCGTGACAAACGCAATGCGTTTATCTTTACTGGCAAACAGGTAGGCATCACCATTCTCAGTCTCGGCGAGGATCTCAAGATCGGTATAGTCACGGATCAGCACAGCCGGGAAATCAGCGTAGCGCGAATGCGGGGCAAGGAATGAATCATCAAAACCCCGCGTCAGCAGTGCGTGAGGGTGAAGAATATGATGCTCATAAACGCCAGAGAGCTTGTCGGTGCGGGTCTGCTTCGGAATACCGTAGAGGATATTGAGTGCGGCTTGTACCGCCCAACAGACAAACAGCGTTGAGGTGACATGATCTTTCGCCCATTCCAGCACCTGTTTGATCTGTGGCCAGTAGGCAACATCATTGAACTCCACCAGACCCAGCGGCGCACCGGTGACGATCAGTCCATCGAAGTTCTGATCGCAGATATCCTCAAAGTTACAGTAAAAGTTGTTCAGGTGTTCGGCTGGCGTATTACGCGACTCACGAGCATCAATGCGCAGTAACTGAACATCCACCTGCAGCGGAGAGTTCGACAGGAGACGCAAAAACTGATTTTCCGTTTCGATTTTCTTCGGCATCAGGTTGAGGATTAGCACCTTGAGCGGACGAATTTCCTGACCTGAAGCGCGGGAAGTCGTCATGACAAAGACGTTTTCCTCACGCAAGAAATTGACGGCGGGTAGCTCGTCCTGCACGCGAATCGGCATAACCTGATAACCTCACTACATACGTTTAAACGTTTAGACATCCAGATAGCTGAAGATACCCAGAAATTACGCCAATGTCGAGTCTGCATGTTAAAGGTGAGAAAGTTTCACGACGACGGAGACGTTAGAATATAAGCATAACGAAAAGGAGAGAATATGGTTATTAACATCCGCCGATCCCAGCATGATGAAGGAGAAAAACTGATCGCGATCTGGTGTCGTTCGGTCGACGCCACTCATGATTTTCTGTCTAAAGAATACCGTATCGAGCTGGAGGAGTTAGTCCGCTCGTTTTTACCCGAAGCGCCTTTATGGGTCGCCGCTAATGAGCAGGATGAGCCCGTCGCATTTATGTTACTCACCGGGGATCATATGGATGCGCTGTTTGTTGATCCCGACGTTCGGGGCCGTGGCGTAGGTAAGCTGTTGATTGAGCATGCGCTTTCGTTAGCACCCGCGTTAACAACTAACGTGAACGAACAGAATGAACAAGCCGTTGGGTTCTATAAGAAGATGGGATTCTGGGTGGCGGGGCGCGCAGAGGTCGATGATCTTGGGCGGCCGTATCCGTTATTGCATTTACGCTACCACGGTGGCTCGCCCTGCCTGTAGGCCGGATAAGGCGAAGCCGCCATCCGGCATTTTCCGTGGTGCACAGACGCAAAAAAGCCCATCCGTCAGGATGGGCTTTTTCACTGTCTGATGCCTGGCAGTTCCCTACTCTCACATGGGGAGACCCCACACTACCATCGGCGCTACGGCGTTTCACTTCTGAGTTCGGCATGGGGTCAGGTGGGACCACCGCGCTACAGCCGCCAGGCAAATTC
>NZ_CATNHH010000006.1:0-163354 GCF_950098555.1 Citrobacter sp. T1.2D-1 | reverse complement strand
TTTGCCTGGCGGCTGTAGCGCGGTGGTCCCACCTGACCCCATGCCGAACTCAGAAGTGAAACGCCGTAGCGCCGATGGTAGTGTGGGGTCTCCCCATGTGAGAGTAGGGAACTGCCAGGCATCAAATAAACAGGAAAACCTCATGCGAAAGCATGGGGTTTTTTTGTTTTATCTGCTGTTCAGTGAAGAGGCCATCCTGCGGATGGCCTTTTTGCGTTTATCGGGATGATTACTTGAGCGGAGAAAGAGACGCTTTATTGGGTTTACTGCGCCTTTAGCCAGCGTAAAATGAATGCTGAAATCTGCTGTATATCATTGATATTTAATTGCGGAATATCCACGTCAAGTTGAACGTCACTGGCAATCGCAATAACGTGTTCATCAATGGTCAGTTCTTCCACACTGCGTCCACATCCCTGTCGAAACAATAAGATCTTCGCGACGGCTTCGTGCTTAAATCCCTCAACCAGCACCATATCCAGCGTGGTAGTCTCCATCCTGCTGACCAGGTACGCTAAATCCAGCTCGGATGCTTCTGGCGTCTCGGTCATCAATGCCCAACGTTGCTGACTGGCGACCAGGGTTTGCGCTGCCCCCGCTTTGCGTAGCTCGTAGCTGTCTTTGCCGGGCTTATCCACGTCCATATCGTGATGCGTATGCTTGATAAGTCCAGGACGGATCCCTGCGGCGCACAGAGCCGGGATGAGCTTCCTGAGCAGTGTCGTTTTTCCCGTTCCGCTCCACGCGGCGATAGCCAGGAGAGGGATCATTGTTTTTCCTGCCATTTATCGAGCTCCTCAAGGGTATTCACATTCACAAACGCGTCCTTATAGTCGCTAAAATCAACGGCATGTCCACCGGCCTGACGCATAAAAACCATTACCCGTCGCTCGCCAGACTGTAGATAAGTCTGCAAAAACGGCTGAACCGAGCGGTGAACCAGCGCAATGGTGGGGTGATCCCGTTCGCCATCGTGCACCCATACCACCGGTGCCTGATTGCGTCGGGCACTTAATCGGGCAACCAGCGTCTGCGGGATAAAAGGGGTGTCACAGGGACAAAACAGAAACCAGTCGCCATTCTCCTGTTGGAAAACAGAAAGCATACCCGCCAGCGGACCGGGAAAATCCGCGATCACATCCGAAATGACTTTCAGGCCGCCAGAGCGATAAATATCCTGATGGCGATTGGCATTCACAACTACCGTTTCCAGTTGCGATAACAGCGTATCGGCGACATGTTTCCACAGCGGTTTCCCTTTAAGCTCAAGCAGGCCTTTATCAATGCCGCCCATCCGCCTGGCCTTTCCGCCAGCAAGTACAACCCCTGTTATTGCACTAACCTGATTCACTGATATCGCCTCTTTTATTGTGGGATTGACCCTGCTAACGTGTCTGTATCAAGAGTAAGGAGCACGACCATGAAATGTAAACGCCTGAATGAAGTTATTGAACTCCTCCAGCCAGCCTGGCAAAAAGAGCCCGACCTTAACCTGATGCAATTTTTGCAGAAACTGGCGAAAGAGTCAGGTTTTGACGGTGAACTGGCGGATTTAACCGACGACATTCTGATCTATCACCTGAAAATGCGCGACTCTGCAAAAGACGCTGTTATTCCCGGTATCCAAAAAGACTACGAGGAAGATTTCAAAACGGCGCTGCTGCGTGCCCGTGGCGTAATTAAAGAGTAAAAGCTTGTAAGTGGGGCCACCGAAGTTGTTATGAAATGATATCCTGAATCATTCGACGTATTTTCCGGATGATGGGATGAACAACAACGCTTTCAATTTCCAGACATTACACCCGGATACCATCATGGATGCGCTGTTTGAGCAGGGGATCCGGGTGGATTCTGGTCTTACTCCGCTTAACAGCTACGAAAACCGTGTCTACCAGTTTCAGGATGAAGACCGTCAGCGTTTTGTCGTTAAATTTTATCGCCCTGAGCGCTGGTCGGTTGATCAGATCCTGGAAGAGCATCAGTTTGCGATTGAACTGCTCGAAGATGACGTCCCGGTTGCCGCGCCGCTGGCTTTTAAGGGGCAGACGCTGTTGTCGCATCAGGGGTTCCACTACGCGATTTTTCCAAGCGTAGGTGGTCGGCAGTTCGAAGCGGACAATATCGATCAAATGGAAGCGGTGGGCCGTTATCTGGGGCGTCTGCATCAGATCGGTCGTAAGCGACCATTTACCTGGCGACCGACCATTGGGCTGGACGAATACCTCGTCGAGCCGCGTAAACTCTTCGAGTATGCTCGCCTCATCCCGTCAGGACAAAAGGCCGCCTTCCTGAAGGCGACGGATGCGCTGATTGTGGCCGTCACTGACCGGTGGCATACGAATTTTGACATGTTACGTCTACACGGCGACTGTCACGCCGGAAATATCCTCTGGCGCGAGGGGCCGCTGTTTGTCGATTTAGATGATTCCCGCAATGGTCCTGCCATTCAGGATCTGTGGATGCTTCTTAATGGTGATAAAGCTGAGCAACGTATGCAGCTTGAGACGATTATTGAAGCTTATGAAGACGTTAATGAGTTCGAAACGTCTGAAATTGAACTGATTGAACCTTTACGTGCCATGCGTTTGGTTTATTATCTTGCCTGGCTGATGCGTCGTTGGGACGATCCTGCGTTTCCTAAAAACTTCCCGTGGTTGACCGGGGAAGATTACTGGCAACGACAGACCGCGACATTTATCGAGCAGGCAAAAGTTCTGCAAGAACCCCCATTACAATTAACACCTATGTATTAATCGGAGACGTAATCATGAAAAAGATTTGGCTGGCGCTGGCTGGTATGGTTTTAGCTTTCAGCGCATCGGCAGCGCAATTCGAGGATGGTAAGCAGTATACCACCCTGGAAAAGCCCGTTGCCGGTGAACCGCAGGTGCTGGAGTTTTTCTCTTTCTATTGCCCACACTGCTACCAGTTTGAAGAAGTCCTTCATGTTTCTGATAACGTGAAGAAAAAACTTCCGGAAGGCGTCAAAATGACTAAGTACCACGTCGAGTTCCTGGGCCCGCTGGGCAAGGATCTGACGCAAGCGTGGGCTGTGGCGATCGCGCTGGGTGTTGAAGATAAAGTGACTGTGCCGATGTTTGAAGGTGTACAGAAAACCCAGACCGTACAAAGCGTTGCGGATATCCGTAAAGTATTCGTGGATGCCGGCGTTAAAGGCGAAGATTACGATGCGGCATGGAACAGCTTTGTCGTGAAATCACTGGTTGCGCAGCAGGAAAAAGCCGCTGCCGATCTGCAACTGCAGGGCGTACCGGCGATGTTTGTTAACGGCAAATATCAGGTGAATCCGCAGGGTATGGATACCAGCAGCATGGATATCTTTGTTCAGCAATATGCGGACACGGTGAAATACCTGGTCGGTAAGAAATAAAAGCAACGCCGGTCAGTGACCGGCGTTTTTACTTGTCGCTTTAATCTCTTCTATTAGCAAGTCTTTTTCTCCCCACAGCGTATTTAGCCATAGCTGGAAACGGCGCTTAAAACCTTTATCGTTCACGTAGTCACCGTGCAGATCTTCCTTAATGGGTTGCATATCCACGCGAACCACAATGCGCGTCAGTTTCCCGCTTAGCATATCGAAGAACGGCGTACGGTCGTTTTCTGGATAGCACAGCGTAACGTTAAGTAATTTATCGAATTGCGAACCTAACACGTTCAGCGCCATTGCGATGCCTGCTGCTTTTGGCGGTAACAGGTGTTTATACGGCGAGCGAGTCTGCTGACGTTTTTCTTCGGTAAAGCGAGAGCCTTCGACGAAATTGACGATCGTGGTGGGATGCGCCCGAAATTTTTCGCAGGACCGGCGGGTGGTCTCAACATCCTTACCCCGACGTTCTGGATGCCGCAAGAGGTACGCGCGTGAGTAACGTTTCATAAACGGCATATCCAGCGCCCAGCAGGCGAGACCGATAAAGGGCACCCAGGCCAGTTGCTGTTTGAGGAAATACTTATTCATGGGAATGTGTTTACGGAAGAGCACACACAGCACCACGATGTCAGCCCAACTGTGGTGATTACACACCAGCAGATACCAGTTTTTCTTGCTGAGACCTTCCAGACCTTGCACATCCCATTTCAACCACGGGTTGAGATGCAGCAGCAGGGCGAGCCCTTCACACCAGCAGTACATCATGAAATTACAAAACAAAGACACCTTGCGCCAGACGAAAGGAACGGGTAGCAGGAGCTTTACCAGTCCAGCAAGAATGATCGGTACAGAGCATAAAATCGTGACCACAATGGTCAATGCGATGCTCAGCAACAGGGTGACTGTAGCGAGCAATCTCGCCATGATTAAATTATTCAAAGGATTAGCCATAAACAGTACGCTAAAGTCGCGCAAGGGGGCTGATTTTATCAGAAAATAACTCAAATGACGGTTCTTCACGACAGAGAAAAATACGCCATATCTATCCACATTCCGTAATTCAATGAAAACATAAAGGGTTTATTTTGTTGTTTTTATAACTTATTGAAAATAATCAATAAAATAAATGATGATAAAATCATTGATTTGATATTAATGTGATGAAAATTAATTATGCACAAAGTTATCCACAGGCGGCTTTGCGAGCGATCCAGAAGATCTACAAAAGATTTACGACAAATGTGGTGAAAAACTCATGTTTTCATCCCGTCTGTGGCATCCTTTATCCATAATCTGATAAACAGGCACGGACATTATGGTTCAGATCCCAGAAAACCCACTTATCCTTGTAGATGGCTCCTCTTATCTCTATCGCGCATACCATGCGTTTCCACCGCTAACCAATAGCGCGGGTGAACCGACGGGCGCGATGTACGGTGTCCTCAATATGCTGCGCAGCCTGATCCTGCAGTATCAGCCAACACATGCCGCAGTGGTATTTGATGCCAAGGGTAAAACCTTCCGTGACGAATTATTTGAGCATTACAAATCGCATCGCCCGCCAATGCCGGACGATCTGCGGGCGCAGATCGAACCGTTACATGCGATGGTGAAAGCGATGGGGTTGCCGCTGCTGGCCGTATCCGGCGTGGAAGCGGACGATGTTATTGGCACCCTGGCACGTGAAGCGGAAAAAGTGGGGCGTCCGGTGCTGATCAGTACCGGTGATAAAGATATGGCCCAACTGGTTACGCCAAACATCACACTCATCAATACCATGACTAACACTATTCTTGGTCCGGATGAAGTTGTGACGAAATACGGCGTGCCGCCCGAACTGATCATCGACTTTCTGGCGCTGATGGGGGATTCCTCCGATAACATTCCGGGCGTACCGGGCGTTGGGGAAAAGACCGCTCAGGCGCTGTTACAGGGACTGGGCGGGCTGGATACGCTTTACGCTGAGTCAGATAAAATTGCCGGGTTGACGTTCCGTGGTGCGAAAACCATGGCGGGTAAACTTGAGCAAAATAAAGAGGTTGCCTATCTCTCCTATAAACTGGCGACGATCAAAACAGACGTTGAGCTGGAACTAACCTGCGAACAGTTGGAAGTACAACAGCCACAGGCTGACGAACTGGTCGGGCTGTTTAAAAAGTATGAGTTCAAACGCTGGACCGCTGATGTTGAAGCGGGCAAGTGGCTACAGGCGAAAGGGGCAAAACCGGCGGCAAAACCGCAGGAGACGATCGTTGTCGATGACGCACAGGAAGAAACCGCTGCTGTGCTTTCCTACGATAACTACGTGACGATTCTCGATGAACCGACGCTGGAAACGTGGATTGCGAAGCTGAAAAAAGCGCCCGTGTTTGCCTTCGATACCGAAACCGACAGTCTGGATAACATCTCTGCCAATCTGGTGGGGCTCTCATTCGCTATTGAACCAGGCGTGGCGGCTTATGTGCCTGTGGCGCATGACTATCTGGATGCGCCGGATCAAATTTCCCGCGATCGTGCGCTGGCGATGCTCAAGCCGCTGCTTGAAGATGAAAACGCGCGTAAGGTTGGACAAAATCTGAAGTACGATCGCGGTATTCTGGCGAATTATGGCATCGAACTGCGTGGCATCGCTTTTGATACCATGCTCGAATCGTACATTCTGAACAGCGTTGCCGGACGTCACGATATGGACAGCTTGTCCGATCGCTGGCTGAAGCACAAAACCATCACCTTCGAAGAGATTGCGGGTAAAGGGAAGAACCAACTGACCTTTAATCAGATCGCGCTGGAAGAGGCCGGGCGTTATGCGGCAGAAGATGCTGACGTCACCTTACAACTGCATTTGAAAATGTGGCCAGAACTGCAGCAGCATAAAGGGCCGTTGAATGTCTTTGAAAACATCGAAATGCCGCTGGTACCGGTGTTATCTCGCGTAGAGCGTAACGGTGTGAAGATAGACCCAGCGGTACTGCATAAGCACTCCGAGGAGATCACCCTGCGTCTGGCGGAGCTGGAACAGAAAGCGCATGACATCGCAGGAGAAGTGTTTAACCTCTCTTCAACTAAGCAGTTGCAGACGATCCTGTTCGAAAAACAGGGCATTAAGCCACTGAAGAAAACCCCAGGCGGCGCGCCATCGACGTCTGAAGAGGTGCTGGAAGAGCTGGCACTGGATTACCCGCTACCTAAAGTGATTCTTGAGTATCGTGGCCTGGCGAAGCTGAAATCGACCTACACCGACAAACTGCCGCTGATGATTAACCCGAAAACCGGGCGTGTGCACACGTCGTATCATCAGGCCGTGACCGCGACGGGCCGCTTGTCATCGACCGATCCAAACCTGCAAAACATTCCGGTCCGTAACGAGGAAGGTCGTCGTATCCGTCAGGCATTTATCCCGCCGAAGGATTACCTGATTGTTTCTGCGGACTATTCACAGATTGAGCTGCGTATTATGGCGCACCTGTCACGCGACAAAGGTTTGCTGACAGCGTTTGCTGAAGGGAAAGATATTCACCGCGCCACCGCTGCAGAAGTATTTGGTCTGCCGCTGGAGACGGTAACAAGTGAGCAGCGTCGCAGCGCGAAGGCGATCAACTTTGGCCTGATCTACGGCATGAGCGCGTTCGGTCTGGCGCGTCAGTTGAATATTCCGCGTAAAGAAGCGCAGAAGTATATGGACCTCTATTTCGAACGTTATCCTGGCGTACTGGAGTACATGGAACGCACTCGCGCTCAGGCGAAAGAGCAGGGCTATGTTGAAACGCTGGAAGGCCGTCGTCTCTATCTGCCGGATATCAAATCCAGCAACGGCGCGCGTCGTGCTGGTGCTGAGCGTGCGGCGATTAACGCCCCAATGCAGGGAACCGCAGCCGATATCATCAAACGAGCGATGATTGCGGTCGATGGCTGGCTGGAAACAGAGAAACCGCGCGTGCGTATGATCATGCAGGTGCACGATGAACTGGTGTTTGAAGTACATAAAGACGACCTGGATGCGGCAGCGAAAAGGATCCATCAGTTGATGGAAAACTGCACGCGCATTGATGTGCCACTGCTGGTGGAAGTCGGGAGTGGTGAAAACTGGGATCAGGCGCACTAAGTGGCCGCTGGATAACGCGCTTTTTTCGTAATTAAGCAACATAAGTGCACGCATTTTGTGATGGGTATTGGAATTACCTATGTAAAGAATGAAAAAAAATTACAAAAAGTGCTTTCTGCGCTGCTCAAAAAAGAGTAAAGTTATTCGCGTAGGGTACAGAGGTAAGATGTTCTATCTTTCAGACCTTTTACTTCACGTAATCGGATTTGGCTGAATATTTTAGCCGCCCCAGTCAGTTTCTGACTGGGGCGTTTTTTATTTTACTCTTCATACTTCACGCTGCAGGTGCATTGGTTTCCTCTCTCACCTCAGCCACTTACTGATGTAAGCCCCTGAGCATTCACTGCGTCGCTGCCTTCCTGCAACATGAATTATTTTGAGTAAAAGCGAAACACGATCTGTGGGCTGGATAAGACGCGCTGCGTCGTTATCCGCCCTCGCGATGAATTACTCTCCGTCCTGATCCTCTTCAACCGGTGCCAGTTCGCTAAACCAGCTGTCCAGCTTCTGCCGTAATTTGTCCACGCCCTGCTTTTTCAGCGATGAAAAGGTCTCAACCTGCACATCGCCGTTAAAGGCTAACACCGCTTCACGGACCATATTCAACTGGGCCTTACGCGCCCCACTTGCCAGTTTGTCCGCTTTTGTCAGCAGCACCAGCACCTGGATGTTACTCTCAACGGCCCACTGGACCATCTGCTGGTCGAGATCTTTCAGCGGATGGCGAATATCCATCAACACCACCAGTCCCTGCAGGCTCTGGCGTTTTTCCAGGTACTCACCCAGTGCGCGTTGCCATTTGCGCTTCATTTCTTCCGGCACTTCGGCGTAACCATAGCCGGGTAAGTCAACAAGTCGTTTGCCGTCGACCACTTCAAACAGGTTAATAAGCTGAGTACGGCCAGGCGTTTTCGAGGTACGCGCCAGGCTCTTCTGATTGGTCAGCGTGTTCAGTGCGCTGGACTTACCTGCGTTGGAACGGCCAGCAAATGCCACTTCGATTCCAGTATCGGAAGGTAAATGGCGAATATCAGGCGCGCTCATTACAAAGTGCGTCTGTTGATAATTCAGGTTAATCAAAGCGGTCGTCTCCGTCAGTTAAAGCTTTGCCGCGATTATACCTGAACAGGAGCAAAAGACTGATTTTTCGACATGGGCCTGCTGTGAGTAAAAACCTTGCTCGTTGTGAGACATTGCCGATCGTTCTTATACGAAATTTAGGAGTAATTGCAGGGCAAATAATTAAATAAATCAACTAAATCATGGTATTAAAAGTATGTAATATTCTGAAAATATCAGAACTGTGCGACCAGTGACTTGTTACTTTACTTCAAAAGAGTAGAGTAGCCCCCATAGCGAGGATAGCTGTACAGGAAGACGACTCAGGATGAGGGTCAGGAGCGCCAGGAGGCGAAGACACAGGATTGTCAGGATGACAGGCGTTCGGAGACGTTGGTATACGGAAACGGAAAAGACACGGAATGTTCCAGGCTGAAGGATAAACAGGGTGTGTTGACAGCCGACAGGGAATGTAGGACCCGTTCAGGGTTGTGAGTAAGGTGAAAAGGCGACAGAGCAATCTGTCGCCTTTTTTCTTTATTTCTGCTAGATTCCGGCGCAATTGTATACTGAATAAAACAGCCAAAGACGAATCACTATGAAATCCACTTCTACACCACGCGGCAAAGGTCCTGCAAAGGCACGCCGTAAAACCCGTGAAGAGCTGAACCTGGAAGCTCGTGACCGCAAGCGTCAGAAAAAACACCGTGGACACGCGGCGGGTAGCCGTGCGACCGGTGGCGACGCGGCGTCAGGCGGCAAAAACAAGAACCAACAGAAAGATCCACGCATCGGCAGTAAAACCCCTATTCCATTGGGCGTGACCGAAAAAGTCACCAAACAGCACAAACCGAAGAGTGAGAAACCTATGCTTTCACCGCAGGCTGAGTTGGATTTACTGGAAACGGATGAGCGCCTGGATGCGCTGTTAGAGCGTCTGGAAGCAGGCGAAACCCTGAGCGCGGAAGATCAGTCCTGGGTAGATGCCAAACTGGATCGCATCGATGAACTGATGCAGAAGCTGGGCCTCTCCTACGATGATGACGAAGAAGAAGAGGAAGATGACGAGAAGCAGGAAGATATGATGCGCCTGCTGCGGGGCGGTAACTAACGGTTTACGCCGTGGGCCTGCCCGTCCTGCTTATAACCCTTCCGGTTATATGTTATCTGGTGTGGTTATTCGTTAAACTACAGCGGTTGTCGCGGCGACAGAAGTGGCTGCGCAGCCGGCTTAGCACTCGAAATGGAGTGAGGCCGGTACGCCGTACCCGCCAGAGACGCCATCGGAAGGAGTGAGCATGTCTGAACAACAAATAGACTGGGATCTGGCCCTGATCCAGAAATATAACTATTCCGGGCCACGCTATACCTCGTACCCGACCGCGCTGGAATTTTCAGACGCGTTTGGCGAATCGGCGTTTTTACAGGCCGTCGCGCGCTATCCTGAGCGCCCGCTCTCGCTTTACGTTCATATTCCGTTTTGCCACAAACTCTGCTACTTCTGTGGCTGCAATAAGATTGTGACCCGACAGCAGCATAAGGCCGATCAGTATCTGGATGCGCTGGAACAGGAAATTCTTCATCGTGCGCCGCTGTTTGCCGCACGCCAGGTTAGCCAACTGCACTGGGGCGGTGGCACGCCAACCTACCTGAATAAAGCGCAAATCAGCCGTCTGATGACGTTGCTGCGGAATAATTTCCACTTCAATGCGGATGCGGAGATTTCGATCGAAGTCGATCCCCGAGAGATTGAACTGGACGTGCTCGATCATTTACGCGCAGAAGGCTTTAATCGTCTCAGCATGGGCGTGCAGGACTTCAACAAAGAGGTTCAGCGACTGGTTAACCGTGAACAGGATGAAGAGTTTATCTTTGCGCTGCTTAATCACGCGCGTGACATCGGCTTTACCTCGACCAATATCGATCTGATCTATGGTTTACCCAAACAGACGCCGGAAAGTTTCGCGTTTACCCTGAAGCGGGTGGCGGAATTGAGTCCCGATCGTCTGAGCGTCTTTAACTATGCGCATTTGCCAACGCTGTTTGCCGCACAGCGCAAAATTAAAGACGCCGATCTGCCCAGCGCACAGCAGAAGCTGGATATTTTACAAGAAACCATCTCCTCGCTGACAGAGACCGGTTATCAGTTTATCGGCATGGACCACTTTGCCCGCCCGGATGACGAACTGGCAATTGCCCAGCGCAAAGGTGTTCTCCACCGTAATTTCCAGGGGTACACCACCCAGGGGGACACCGATCTGTTGGGGATGGGCGTTTCTGCCATCAGCATGATTGGCGATTGCTATGCCCAGAACCAGAAAGAGCTGAAACTCTACTATCAGCAGGTGGATGAACAGGGGAATGCCTTGTGGCGCGGCATCGCGCTAACCCGTGATGACGGTATCCGTCGTGACGTCATTAAGTCGCTGATCTGCAACTTCCGTCTCGACTATGCCGCAGTTGAGCAGCAGTGGGATCTGAACTTCGCGGATTACTTTGCCGAAGACCTGAAGCTGTTGGCACCGCTGGCGAAAGATGGGCTGGTGGATGTGACAGAGAAGGACATTCAGGTCACGCCGAAAGGCCGCCTGCTGATTCGTAACATTTGCATGTGCTTTGATGCGTATCTGCGCCAGAAAGCGCGGATGCAGCAGTTTTCGAGAGTGATTTAATCTGTTGCCGGATGGCGCTTCGCTTATCCGGCCTACAACGTGTAGAGCCATTAAGCATTAGCGCCATCCGGCACAGCGTTAGCTGAACAGCCCAACCAGCGCGGCGCACAGTACTGCGGCGACCGCAGTTTGTGGCGTATGGCTGTCGACCGCTCCGCTTGATAGCAGATTTATAATCGATTCCAGCATGGTAAGTCCCCCGTTTGCCGGGCACGATCATACTGAACTCATCGGAACAGTAAAGCGCAAAATAACGGCAATTTGCGCTCAATTATTAATCTTTACACAAGCGTGTGACGTTACTCCATTCCCAGCTCTTTTAACTTACGCGTCAGGGTATTACGCCCCCATCCGAGCAAGCGTGCCGCTTCCTGTTTATGGCCCTGTGTATGACGGAGCGCTGTGGTCAGCAACGTGCGTTCCATTTCAGGCTGTGCCTCTGACAACAGGTTTTGATGACCGGAACGCAGCGCCCGATCCGCCCACTGCGCCAACAGCGTAGCCCAACTGTCCGGCTGGAGATGAGACGGACTTTCCGGCGCGGTGGCTTCGAACAGCTCTGCAGGGAGATCCTGAATCAATACCTCTTGCCCGGCCGCCATCACGGTTAGCCAGCGACAGGTATTTTCCAGTTGGCGAACGTTGCCAGGCCACGCCAGTCGCGTCAGCGCGGCTTCGGTTTCCGGGTGCAATAGCTTGGCTTCTACGCCCAGTTCGCGAGCCGCAACTTGCAGGAAATGGCGAGCCAGGCGCGGAATATCCTCCCGACGCTCGCGCAGCGGTGGAAGGTGCACACGGATGACATTCAGACGATGGAACAAATCCTCACGAAACTTGCCTTCCTGGACGCGTAACTCCAGGTTCTGGTGGGTCGCAGCGATAATTCGCACGTCCACCTTCACCGGCGCATAGCCGCCAACGCGGTAAAACTGACCGTCGGCTAACACACGCAACAGGCGTGTTTGCACATCCAGCGGCATGTCACCGATCTCATCAAGAAACAGCGTGCCGCCATCGGCCTGTTCGAAGCGTCCCTGACGAATAGTATTTGCCCCGGTAAACGCCCCCTTTTCATGACCAAACAGTTCAGACTCGATCAAATCTTTGGGTATCGCTGCCATGTTCAGTGCGATAAACGGTGCTTTGGCGCGCGGGCTGTGGCGATGCAGGGCATGCGCAACCAGTTCTTTACCCGTCCCGGATTCTCCGTTGATCAACACGCTGATGGAAGAGCGAGAGAGCCGCCCGATAATACGAAACACATCCTGCATGGCCGGCGCTTCACCGATGATGTCGGTGGTCGGGCCGTTGAGCTGGATATTGCGCGGCTGCTGCTGTTCCTGATAATGGCTGATGGCGCGTTCAACCAGCGCCACTGCTTCATCGATATCAAAGGGTTTCGGTAGATAATCAAACGCCCCTTGTTGATAGGCGCTGACGGCGGCATCCAGATCGGAATGTGCGGTCATTATGATGACCGGAAGCATCGGATGACGCTGTTTAATCTGCTTTAACAGCGCCAGCCCGTCCATCCCCGGCATCCGAATATCGGACAACAGTACGTCCGGCGTTTTGCTGGCCAGCGCACCCAGCACGTCGTTACCGTTTTCAAAGGTCGTACAGCTCAGACCCGCTCCGGCGAGAGCACGTTCAAGCACCCAACGGATGGAACTATCGTCATCAACTACCCAGACTATCCCTCGTTGCATAAGCACCTCTATTTCCGAATCGGCAGATAAACCGAGAACTCGGTATGACCTGGCCAACTGGTAAATTCAATTTTGCCGGAATGCTGATCGATCAAATTACGGGCGATGGATAATCCCAGCCCGGTACCGCCTTCGCGGCCGCTGACCATGGGGTAAAACAGCGTATCCTGTAAGTGGGAAGGGATCCCCGGCCCGTTGTCCTCGACGTCAATACGCGCCGCCAGGCGATAGCGCTCGCCGTGCAGCGTGAGCTGGAAAGCCGTGCGGGTACGCAGCACGATCTCCCCGCCGTCGGGCCCCAGCGCCTGCAACGCATTGCGGACAATGTTCAACAACACCTGCTCTATTTGTTCCGGATCGTGCGGCAGTTCCGGCAGGCTGGGATCGTAATCACGGACCAGCGTGACGTTGGCCGGTAACTCCATAGAAACCAGAGCCACCACACGCTCTGCCACTTTATGGATGCTTTCCGTGACATGCGTGCCTGGCATCTGCGGGCCTAATAACCTGTCGACCAGATTACGCAGTCGGTCAGCCTGTTCAATAATGACTTTGGTGTATTCCAGCAACGCCGGATCGGGCAGGGCTTTGCTTAATAGCTGTGCTGCGCCGCGTAAGCCACCGAGCGGGTTTTTAATCTCGTGCGCCAGTCCACGTACCAGATCGCGCGCGGCGACCTGCTGAGCGTGCTGTAGCTGCTCCTGGCTCAGGCGGCGCTGGTTATCCATCGGCGCCATTTCAAGCAGGATCTGTCCGTCCGGCAAACGCTGCGCAGTGAGCGACAGAATGTGCGAGCGCCCGTCAATCACCAGCGTGACCTCATTGTCGGTAAAACCTTGCCCCGCCTCTAAGCTTTCGCGCATCAGCCCGATATTCAAAGAAAAATAGCTCAGGAGTTCAGGAAGCGGCGTACCAAACAGTTTGCGGGAGCTTTGAGCGAGTAACTGCTGCGCAGCCGGGTTGGCGTAATGCACTGCAAGCTCATCGTCGACCAGTAAGATGCTGTTGATTAAAGAATTGAGGATCTGCCCAGCATCGGGCAGCGTGCCTGTTGCCATATAGCAGTCTCCTGAATAGTGTGCACCAATTTAGTGCATTATAGCTTTTTATGTAGAAAAAGCGCGAAGGATCAGGTTGTTGACGGTGAAAAAAGCCCATCGTGTGATGGGCTAAAAGTTTCCACGGCAACTAAAAAACTCCTGACGCCTTTCACGCCGCTGCTGCGTTGGCTACGGGTTACTCGGCTCATCCATGAGCCTCGCCCTTACGGGCCGTCACTCCGTGACGTTCAAATCTGTTCCAGACAGATTTGTCGCTCACCCCAGTCACATAGTTATCTATGCTCCTGGGGATTCGCTCCGTTGCCGCCTTGCCGCAACGCGAAATTCGTCGGATTTTTAAGATACTGTTAAACGCTGTAGTACAGCTCAAACTCTACCGGGTGCGGCGTCATGCGTACGCGGTCATTTTCTTCAATGCGCAGCGCGATGTAAGCATCGATGGCTTCATCAGTAAACACGCCACCCGCTTTCAGGAATTCGCGGTCCAGATTCAGTTCGTTCAGTGCTTCTTCCAGAGAGCCAGCAACCTGTGGGATCTCTTTCGCTTCTTCCGGCGGGAGGTCGTACAGGTTTTTGTCCATTGCTTCGCCCGGGTGGATCTTGTTCTTAATACCGTCAAGACCCGCCATCAGCAGGGCAGCAAAGCACAGGTACGGGTTCGCTGCGGGATCCGGGAAACGGACTTCGATACGACGTGCTTTCGGAGAAGCCACCACCGGAATACGGATAGAAGCAGAACGGTTACGGGCAGAGTAAGCCAGCATGACCGGAGCTTCGTAACCCGGGACCAGACGCTTGTAAGAGTTGGTGGTCGGGTTCGCCAGGGCGTTGATCGCTTTAGCGTGTTTGATTACGCCGCCAATGTAGTACAGCGCTTGCTCAGACAGGCCCGCATATTTGTCGCCAGAGAACAGGTTGGTGCCGTTTTTGGACAGAGACATGTGGCAGTGCATGCCGGAACCGTTATCACCAAACATGGGTTTCGGCATGAAGGTCGCAGTTTTGCCGAAGCGGTGAGCGACGTTGTGCACTACGTATTTGTAGATCTGAATTTCGTCCGCTTTTTTGGTCATGGTGTTGAAGCGGGTCGCCACTTCGTTCTGACCTGCGGTTGCTACTTCATGGTGGTGAGCTTCAACAACCAGGCCCATCTGCTCCATTACCAGACACATTTCAGAACGGATGTCCTGAGCGGAGTCAACGGGTGGAACCGGGAAGTAGCCGCCTTTCACCGCCGGACGGTGACCTTTGTTACCACCTTCGTACTGGGTGGAGGAGTTCCATGCGCCTTCGATGTCATCGATGGCCACGTGAGAACCGGAGATTGACGCGCCGAAACGGACGTCATCAAACAGGAAGAATTCAGGTTCTGGCCCAAACAGAACGGTATCCGCGATACCCGTGGAGCGCAGGTACTCTTCAGCACGCTTGGCGATAGAACGCGGGTCGCGGTCATAGCCCTGCAGGGTGCCAGGTTCCAGGATATCACAACGGATGATCAGCGTAGAATCCGCGAAGAACGGGTCGATAACCGCGGTAGATGCATCCGGCATCAGCACCATGTCGGATTCGTTGATGCCTTTCCAGCCACCAATCGAAGAGCCGTCAAACATTTTGCCTTCTTCGAAGAATTCGGCATTTACCTGATGAGCAGGAATCGTGACGTGCTGTTCTTTACCTTTGGTATCAGTGAAGCGCAAATCAACAAACTTCACTTCGTGCTCATTCAGCATCGTCAAAACGTGTTCAGCGGACATACTTAACTCTCCAGATTGGTCATAGTCGTCGTGGTAACGAGGTGTTCAATTCTTTATTCATTGGCCGTGTCGCCGTAAAAAAGATAAAGCGAAATCTGTGCCAACTTTTAAATTGCCCCTAAAAGGCGTTATCATGCGCACCATCGTGCAAAAGGGTTGCACCATGTTGTGTATGTTGCACCAGTATAGTGCTTTAATGTGAACATTGAGCACCATATTGGTGCAATGAACCGTGTATAACCCTTTTAACGCTCCGTGAAAGCGATCACAAAGAATCTCTGCAATACTTGTTTGCGGAGGATGTTTGTGATCCTGTTTTGTAGTGCGATTAATCCGTGTACAATAACGCGCTATTTCTAATGCCTGAGGCAAAGTTGTGATCGAAAATTTGCGTAACATCGCCATCATCGCGCACGTTGACCATGGTAAAACTACCCTGGTTGATAAGCTGCTGCAGCAATCCGGTACGTTCGACTCTCGTGCCGAAACTCAAGAGCGTGTGATGGACTCCAACGATTTGGAGAAAGAGCGTGGGATTACCATCCTCGCGAAAAACACCGCTATCAAATGGAATGATTACCGTATCAACATCGTTGATACCCCTGGGCACGCAGACTTCGGTGGTGAAGTTGAGCGTGTCATGTCCATGGTTGACTCAGTGCTGCTGGTGGTTGACGCATTTGACGGCCCGATGCCGCAGACGCGCTTCGTGACCAAAAAAGCCTTTGCGCATGGCCTGAAGCCAATCGTGGTTATCAACAAAGTTGACCGTCCCGGTGCGCGTCCGGACTGGGTTGTCGATCAGGTATTTGACCTGTTCGTGAACCTCGACGCGACCGACGAACAGCTGGACTTCCCGATCATCTACGCTTCCGCGCTGAACGGTATTGCCGGTCTGGATCACGAAGATATGGCGGAAGACATGACCCCGCTGTATCAGGCGATTGTCGACCACGTACCTGCGCCGGACGTTGACCTTGATGGTCCGTTCCAGATGCAGATCTCTCAGCTGGACTACAACAACTACGTTGGCGTTATCGGCATCGGCCGCATCAAACGCGGTAAAGTGAAGCCGAACCAGCAGATCACTATCGTGGATAGCGAAGGCAAAACCCGTAACGGTAAAGTCGGTAAAGTCCTGACTCACCTGGGTCTGGAGCGTATTGAATCCACCGAAGCTGAAGCAGGTGACATCATCGCGATCACCGGTCTGGGCGAGCTGAACATCTCTGACACCATCTGCGATCCGCAGAATGTGGAAGCGCTGCCGGCGCTGTCTGTTGATGAACCGACCGTCACCATGTTCTTCAACGTCAACACCTCTCCGTTCTGTGGTAAAGAAGGTAAATACGTTACCTCTCGTCAGATCCTTGACCGCCTGAACAAAGAGCTGGTGCACAACGTTGCGCTGCGTGTTGAAGAAACCGAAGATGCAGACGCGTTCCGTGTATCGGGTCGTGGTGAGCTGCACCTGTCCGTTCTTATCGAAAACATGCGTCGTGAAGGTTTCGAAATGGCGGTTTCCCGTCCGAAAGTTATCTTCCGCGAAATCGACGGCCGTAAACAAGAGCCGTTCGAAAACGTCACACTGGACGTCGAAGAGCAGCACCAGGGTTCTGTCATGCAGGCACTGGGTGAGCGTAAAGGCGACCTGAA
This sequence comes from Citrobacter sp. T1.2D-1, assembly GCF_950098555.1. Classification (NCBI taxonomy): domain Bacteria; kingdom Pseudomonadati; phylum Pseudomonadota; class Gammaproteobacteria; order Enterobacterales; family Enterobacteriaceae; genus Citrobacter; species Citrobacter sp. T1.2D-1. The sequence goes on along the minus strand of NZ_CATNHH010000006.1, from coordinate 145,950 downwards.
AAACATGAATCCAGATGGTAAAGGCCGCGTACGTCTCGACTACGTGATCCCAAGCCGTGGTCTGATTGGCTTCCGTTCAGAATTCATGACCATGACCTCCGGTACGGGTCTGCTGTACTCCACTTTCAGCCACTATGACGACGTACGTCCGGGTGAAGTGGGTCAGCGTCAGAACGGTGTACTGATCTCTAACGGTCAGGGTAAAGCCGTCGCGTTTGCGCTGTTCAGCCTGCAGGATCGCGGTAAGCTGTTCCTGGGCCACGGTGCAGAAGTGTACGAAGGCCAGATCATCGGTATTCACAGTCGTTCTAACGACCTGACCGTAAACTGCCTGACCGGTAAGAAACTGACCAACATGCGTGCTTCCGGTACTGACGAAGCAACGGTTCTGGTTCCGCCGGTTAAGATGACCCTGGAGCAAGCTCTGGAGTTCATCGATGACGACGAACTGGTAGAAGTGACTCCGCAGTCTATCCGTATTCGTAAACGTCACCTGACGGAAAACGATCGCCGCCGCGCGAACCGTGGTCCGAAAGAAGATTAATTCATAATCTTGTGATGAAAAAGCCGCTGATATCAGCGGCTTTTTTTTACCTCAATGTAATTAAAAGAAATATTTCACCCCAACGCGAATCTGGTTTTGTTCGCGGTGATAGGGTTCCACGTTACGGTCCAGCCAGCGCAGTTCGAAGTAGGGTAACCAGTTCTGGTTGATCCGATAACGGAAGGTATTGGTAATTTCCCAGTGATGATCCTTGCCATTGCTGCTATTAAAATCATTCACCCGCATAAAATAGTGGGGTTCAAAGGTATACGAAAACTTATCGGTAATAATAAAGTTCCAATAGTTGCCGATCTCATAGGTATCGTTATTATCCCGCTCCCCGTTTAAATCAACCGAGCTGTAATTATTATGGTTATAGCGGTTACGCACGGTCAGGTTAAACCACGGTGCAAACTTGTAATTGACGTCCAGATAGACAGCGCCGCTGGAACCTATGCTCTTGTCGGTAATCAATCCGCCGGGTTGGATCGTTAATTTATCCGTGGGTTTGAATAACGGGTACCAACCCTCGATCTCGTTATAGCCGTGCTTTAACTCGTCTTCGCGCTGGAGCGTGTAGGTGTTGGTGAGCATAATGCCTGCTCCCATATCGAAGTTATAGCCAACGCGTAACATGATCTCTTGCTGGTCAGAGGCCAGATTATAAGCTTCCCGGTTTTCGACATAAGCACCGGCAAAAACAGAGGTTGATATCACTGAAGATAACAGAATGATTGAGTTTAATGTTTTCATCATAAATCCATTTTTTAAGCGTAGGGATGCCGCCATCCATCAGGATGGAAATAGCGGCAAGGTTTATTTATAGATTTACAGTAGCGATATTTTTATTGTTATTGGTTACATCAGGAATATTGTTATTCTTTTTTCGTTGATTAATTTCCTCGATAATAAAGGCGAAACGCGCTTCGTTGAGTTTATAAAAGAAACCCATGGTCAATGCGGCAATAATCGCCAGACCACAGGGCCAGAGAAATATTAACTGACGTAATCCCTGTAGAGTGGTATCGCTTTGCGCGATGTTTGGCACATAGCCAATCTGGGTCAACATAATACCGGGCAGAAACCCCGCCAGCGCAGCAGAAATCTTCCGCGAAAAGGTATATCCCGTGTAGACGGTACCTTCCGCGCGAATCCCCGTTTTCCATTCGCCGTAATCTACGGTATCCGGTACCAGCGCCCAGTTCAGGCTATTGACGAAGGCGGTGCCGAAGAAGGCAATACAGGAGAAAATGATAAAGGTGAAGGAACTGTTACCCCAGAAATAATTCAAGATATCGCCAAGCGCCCATAACATCATGCCGGCTAAGTACACCTGCTTTTTACCGAAGCATTTAACCGTCCAGGGGACAAGAATGACGCCAATCAACACACATCCCATGCTGAAGAATCCCATCCATGATAATAGATGCGGATCGTTCAGGACATATTGTGTGTAATAAACTTGAATGGCTAATTTGATATTAAATGCGGCCAGCGTGCATAAGTTCGCGATACAGAGCACGAGCAGTGGCGGATTATGAAAAATAGCGAAGAATGATTTAAAAATACCCATCTTATGTTCTGTTGAAACCGTTGCCCGGTAATGTTCCTTAACGCCTTTAAAGCATAGCATCATGAACCCGAATCCGCAGGCAGAAAAAATGAAGGCGGCACAAGCATAACCGAAGGCTGAAGAGGAAAAGAGCGCTTGCAGAGGAATAAATGCCACCGTGCAAACTAATAAACCTATGGTCGCGCCTCCCTGCCGAAAAGCAGCGAGTTGCGCTCGCTCGTTTGAGTTTTTAGTCATCGCCGGGATCATCGCGCCATAGGAGCAATTCATCAGACTATAGAACAGGCCAAATAACATAAACAAACCCGTCGCGAGAGCTGTTTTGATTGGCAGACTAAATGTCGTGGTAATAAATTGTACCGTCGCAATGATCGCTGAAGGGATTGCCGCATACAGGATAAAGGGGCGGAATTTTCCCATTGGTCCAATATTTCTGCGTGAATCAAGCAGGAATCCGGTGAGCATGTCGGTGAATGCGGTAAAGAATTTTGCCACCAGAAAGATAATTCCACCGTACCAGGCGGGCATTCCCAATTCATCAGTATAAAATTTCAGCAGATATAATGTGCCGACGCTCAGCATGAGATTGGAGCCAATATCACCCACGCCGTAGGCCAGCTTTTCTCGCAAACTCAGTTTCAGGGTTAGTGGATCATGGTCAGACATAATCAATCCTCGTGAAGTCCCGCAAGTTGCCATTCATTTTCACTCTGCAATGGCGCGTTTGCGGGCTTCGATTTCGCCAACGATACGGATGTACATCTTTTCGTTGAGATCGTAGAAACAGCCCATCGCAATAATGGTGACGACTGCCAGTGCACACGGATAAATAAAGATCAGTTGTCGCAGGCCCTCGACCGTTCCCGCCGATTGCACCACGTTGGGCACATAGCCGATTTGGGTCAGCATCCATCCCGGGAAGAAACCTGCCAGCGCCTGCGAAACCTTACGGAAGAAGGTAAAACCGGTGTAGACCGTCCCTTCAGAGCGCACGCCGGTACGCCATTCACCGTATTCCACCGTGTCGGAGACCAGCGCCCAGTTCAGGCTGTTCACAAACGCGGAACCGAAGAACGCCAGGCAGGAGAAAGCGACAAAGCTGACCGACCCTCCGCCGAAGAAGTAGTTGAGCAGATCCCCTGCGACCCAGATTAGCAGGCCGCCGATATAAACCTTTTTCTTACCGAAGCGGCGGACCATCCCCGGCATTAAAAAGACGCCGATGAAAATACATCCCATGCTGAAAAAGCCCATCCACGACAGCAAGATCGGGTCGTTCAGCACGTACTGGGTGTAATAGACCTGGATAGCCAGCTTGACGTTGAACGCGCCGAGCGTGCAGAGGTTGGCAATACACAAAATGAACAGCGGACGGTTGCCGGCGATGGCGCGAAATGACTGCAATAATCCGGGTTTCTGTGCCGCGTCGACGGGGGTCACTTCAACATAGCGCTCTTTTACACCGGCATAGCAGCACCACATAAAGAACAGTCCGCACAGGGAAAACAGCGTCGCGGCGAAGATATAGCCCAACTGCGAATTGCCTTCGATCAGATTCATCACTGGCACAAAGCCGACGGTGCACAACAGCAGGCCGAGCGTCGCGCCGCCCTGCCGCCAGGCAGCGAGCGAAGCGCGTTCATCCGGGTTTTTGGTAATGGCAGGCACCATTGCCCCGTAGGAGCAGTTCATCATGCTGAAGAACAGCCCGTAGAGCATAAACAGTACGGTCGCCATTACCGTTTTACCGGTGATTTCAAACGGCGTACCGACAAAATTAGCAATAGCCAGCAGGGTCACCGGAAACGCGGCATACATCACGAAAGGTCGGAATTTCCCTTTTGGACCGATTTTACGCCGTGAATCGAGCATAATACCGGTTCCCATATCGGTAAATGCGGTAAAAAACTTGGCGATAAGGAAAATGATGCCACCATACGTGCCCGGCAAACCGAGGACATCGGTATAAAACTTAAGTAAATAGAGGGTACCGATATCCAGAAGGATATTGGAGCCTAAATCACCTATCCCGTAGGCGATTTTTTCCTTAAAAGGCAAGCGTAGGGTTGCCGGATTGGTTATGTTTTGACTCATGATAATCTCTCGTTTGCCCGTGGTTTTCCCACGGGCGAGTCTTACGCGATGTGGCGCAAAGACGCGAACAGCGACGCCCACTCACTTTTCGCGCGATAAAAGACCGGCGGTTTGCCCAACGGCGCGTCCACGGTTACCTCGCCACCACGGTGGGTTTCACCGGTCCAGAGGTTCACCCAGTTATCCTCCGGCAGATACAGCGTCCAGTCGCTGCGGTCCTGCTCATGTACCGGAGCGACCAGCAGATCCTGTCCCAGCAGGTACTGGTATTTCAGGGTGTAGGTGTGCGCATCGTCTTCGTAATGCAGGAACAGCGGACGCATAACTGGCAGGCCGGTTGCGGCGTTTTGCGCGACGGCTTGTTTGAGATACGGCTTCAGGGTGGTGAAGATGGTCGTCATTCTGGCGAAATGGGCAATGGTTTCGCCATCGCCGTCAAACTGCCAGTTATCACCGGGACGGTTACCTTCATGGGTACGCATCATCGGCGTGAAGGCGCTGAAATCACACCAGCGCAATAGCAGCTCTTTGCTACGCTTCATCTCAAACAGGGTGGTGTAGCCGCCGATGTCGCTGTGGTGCAGGCCGTGACCGGTCATGGCTAACGAGAGCGCAGCGGGGACGACGGAAGCAAGACCATCATCCAGACTCCAGTCCACGTTCTGATCGCCAGCCCACATCATGGTGGAGTACTTCTGACTGCCGGTATAACCCGCACGCATGAAGAACAGGATTTCGCCAAGCTTGCCGGTTTCCTCGAGCGCCTCGTAGTTACATTTTGCCCACAGTGCAGGCCAGGCGTTATGCATGATCTCAGCACTGACGCCGTTATGCAGAACCGTGTCGGTCGGCAGGTACTCGCCAAAGTCCGCCATCCAACCGCCGCAGCCGAGTTCGATCATATTTTTCTTGATGACGTCTTTGAACCAGTCATAGGCCGCCGGGTTGGTTAAATCGACCACACCGCCGTAAAACTCACCAAATTCAACGAGGTAATCATCACCCGCCGCATTTTTTGCCAGATAGCCGTGCTTTGCCGCTTCGGCGCACAGGTCTTTATCGCTGGCGACATACGGGTTGATATAAGTGAGGAACTGCACGCCTTCGGCATTCCACTGTTTGATACGGCTGTCCAGTTGCGGGTAGTTGTCGCTGTTCCACTTCCAGTTCCACATCACGCGCTTACCGAATGAGGTCATGCGGATCCCGGACCAGTCCTGCGCCCAGATGCCATTTACCTTCACGCCTGCACGACGCATCGTATCCAGTTTCTTCTGGCAAACCTCGGTGCCGCCCTGAATGCCCAGCGTGACGCCATCATAAATCCAGTCCGGCAGTTCCGGCTGGCGCCCCAGCAGCGCAGTCAGTTTTTCCAGCAGTGCAATATAGCTGTCGGCACATTCAAAACGCAGAGTAGTTTTATCCTCCCACAGCGCCAGTTCGTGATAATCCGGCGCGCTGAAGTCAAAATTCATGTAGCAACTGTTCTCAACATGACAGTAGTACTTTTGCGTACTGACAAACGTGGGCTGCGGGAAGAAAGTCCAGTAATAGTCGCCGCCAGCGTTCTCTTTGCAGTCGGCCTGCCAGGTGACGTAGCTGGTTTTGTTACGGCCCACCCCCTGCTCACTGGTCCACAGCGGGAAAGGTTTGCCGCGCAGGTCGAAGTAAGAGAACTGTTCGCCGCAGCCGTAGATATGGTCGTCCGGGTTAGCCGCCAGCCGTAGCCAGATACGGTTATGGTTGCGATCGTCATTGTGCAGATCCAACTGTAGGCGACCTGCCTCATCGACAGAAATAAGCAGCGTCGCATTGACGGTATCACCACGGCTAAAGCGTATCCGCCAGTCGTCGGCTGATTCGTTGATCGTGGCATCGGTCAGCGCAATTTTCTCGTTAAGCTTATCTTTAATACTGAAGTTACCGCGAAACATGTCGATATCAGCGACGCCAGCACCGACCCACAAACAGGGGTTTTCTGACGTATGGCGTAAGATCACACGCTGCCGATAACGTAATGCAAAACCATCAATAATTTTTTCGACCTGGACAAAGGATAAATGTCGGGTTTGCGTACTCATATAAAACACTCCATGAATTTGGGAACGCGAGCACAGTAATGGATTATGGTTTGCTATTTTTCATTCGCTTTACATCGTTACGCGCGACCGTCAGGTAGCGCGTAAAAAAATAACTCGTATTATTTTTCGGCATCCGCTTTACGGATCTCCGCTATTTTTTTACCCAGCAATAAATGTAATACCGCCAGCAGGACAAAAGGTGGCAGGAGCGCAGTGAGCGCGGAAATACCCATTGCCCCTTTAATTAGCATGGCACCTGAAGCGATCAATAATAAAAATACCAGAGTACGGAATACTTTTACTGAAATACGTTTATGCACATACTGTCCCACCAGTGAACCGAGGATCATGGTAGGAATACAGAAAATGACCAGTTTAAACGTTGAGATTGTCAATATTCCACTGGTTGCCAGACCGCCAACCACGGCAATATTATTCGCCGTAAAGAACGCATTCAACGTACCGCGAAAAGCCGCCGGGCCTAAATTACGTAACATGCCGTACATCACAACCGGCGGTCCATTTGTGGAGAAGGCGGCCCCCAGCGCACCCGCGACAGCACCCAACGGCGCAGCAATCCAGCGCCGGTCATAAACGGGCAGGCGAGGAATAAACATGCTGTAGAATGAGTAGAGGATCAGAAACCCACCCAGTCCCATTTTCATGATGTGATCGGGCAGGTAAGACAGCGCGTACAGGCCAACCGGGATCCCAAGAAATGAGAAACCGATCAGTACCGCCGCCGAACGCCAGTCGGTCTCTTTACGTGATAGCCAGGTGGCATAAATGGCCGTCGCCGTACCGACAATAACGGAAAGCGGAGTCGCCATTTTAACCGGCAGCATCAGAGTGATGAGCGGCATGGTAGTTAATCCGCCACCAAAACCTGCACATATCCCCACAAAGGTATAAAGAAACATTAATGCAATGACGGTATAGACAACCTGGTTATCTAGCATCACGCCATCGGGAGTAAATAAAGTAAAGAAATCCATCGTCATTCCTTCATTATCAAATAAAGCTTCAAAATGTGACCCCGTTTTTTTTAATTCCGGAGCGGTGAGCTTTTTACATTAAATGCGTTATTACACTGCTGTTTTTCCTCGAATATTAAAAAATAACTGATGTTGTTCTTCTGGTTTGAGTAATATTAAATCTGTTCCAGAGTTAAACGCATTTGGCGGACAACTCATAGGTTCGACCGCTAATCCCTGACGGTTTAATTTTTCACCACTGTAAACCTGTAACCACGGCTGATCGGAAAATAGACTGACAGACAGTGCCTGTTGTTGATGAATCATCTGCATTTCCCACGGATTACCGTGAGTTCTGAAGGTATGATCGATTTGTTTATCACCGACGGCACGCAGAATGGAGTAGTCCAAATCCATTTCTTCAACGGGATATAACGTCGTGGGGTTCGCCTGGGCATCGACGGCAAAAACCTGCTTCGCCGGAAGGTGCAGCATACAGTCATCAACAGGCGCTAAGTTGCAGGTTAAATAGGGGTGGATCCCGACGCCGTAGGGTGCAGGTTGTTTACCCCTGTTTTTACTGACGATGGTGACCGAAAGCCCCGTCTCAGCATCCAGTGAGTAGATAACCTGAGACATCAACGTGAAGGGGTAACCATAGCTGGGCGGTAAAAACAGCGTCAGAGTGGCCCTTGTCGCCGTTAACGCCTCAATCTGCCAGTCGCGCCAGGCGAGCAGGCCGTGAATGGCGGCCTGAGAACTGTGCTCATTGATCGGTAACTGGTAGTCCTGCCCCTCATACTGATAGCAACCGTTGGCAATACGATTAGGCCAGGGGATCAACACCTTGCCCAGATGAGCCAGCGGCATCTCTTCTGGGTTATGCGGTATGACCAGATGTTTGCCCTGCCAGGTCAGTTCGGCAAGACCTGCACCGACAGAAACAATCTGCGCCCGGTAATCACCCGCAGCGAGTAAAATCGTATTCCCACTACTTTGCATATATATCACCTGTCTATGAGAGCCCCTTCGTGAACAACGGCACAGGCAACGTTCGCATGTTGCTATGCCGTATTTCTCAGGCGGATTTATTTCGCATTAATATCCAACAGGCCCGCTGCAACGGCAGGTGCCAGACCTGGCGCTAACGGGATGCGCGGAATGACCAGACAGTGCAACAGGTGATAAATATCCTGCTTACCATCCCACACCCGAGTGGTGACCTTGTTGTCCGCATCCAGTTCCTGCCACCAGGAGCCATTTTCGTAATCCATCAGGTATTTAATGCAGTAGTCCCACCATGTCTGATACCAGGTTTCGTACTGGCGATCGCCCGTTACTGTATACAGCGCATAGGCAGTGCCCATCGCTTCCACAATGGGCCAGCGCACACGTTCACGAACAATGGGTTTGCCATCCCAGCCAACGGTGTACACGATGCCGTCAGCCCCATCGGGTGCCCAGGCATCACGAATGGTGGCGTGGAAGAGACCTTTCGCGTCTTCCAGCAACCAGGCAGGAGGCTGTTCGCATCGAGCTTCTAACGCGGCGTGGATGTGCAGCATCAGGCGGCCCCATTCAATCCAGTGGCCTGGGGTGCCGCCATAGGCACGGAAACGGTGGGCAGGGTTGTCTTTGTTGTAATCGCGGACCGGGTTCCAGTTCACGTCGAAATGCTCATTGACGCGGTATTCCCCTTTGCGGGCGACATCGTGAATGATGACCGAGGCAATGCGGATAGCACGATCCAGCCATTTTTTGTCATGGGTGACGTCGTAAACAATCAGGAAGGCTTCGACGGCGTGCATATTGGCATTGCCGCCGCGATAGTCTTCGGTTTTGCTGAACGCCTCATCCCAGGATTCCAGACACATTTGCTCTTCTTCACTCCAGAAGTATTTCTCAATAACTTCAATGGTGTAATCGAGCAGTTTCCTGGCCTCAGGATGTCCGGTAGTGACCGCGCTGGCAGCGCCCAGTAGCGCAAAAAAGTGTTGGTATCCCTGCTTGGACGCATCCACAACGCCTTCGTCATTCACACAGGCGTACCAGCCACCGTATTTTTTGTCCCGCAGCGCGCCGTTCATGGCATTGATGCCGTGATCGACCAGGGCGTAGGCGCCCGGTCTGCCCATCGCGGCGGCAACGGAATAGACGTGCAGCATGCGTGCGGTGATCCACAGATGCGTGCCCATCTCTTCTTTGATTTGTCCCTTGTTACCCAGCCAGCCGAATCCGGTTGGTACCGCCGCATTCTTACCAAAATTGAAGATGCGGTCAGTTTCTTGTTCCAGCCAGCGGTTGTGGCTCATTGTGTTAAACCATTTCATTCTTTGCTCCTCGTATCGTATTAACGGCGGCGGGCCATCATTTCATCGACAATTTCACCTAAGCGTTGCAATTTAGGTGCAGAAACATCTCGCAGCATCAGCTCGCTGTCCGGCAGGCCAACCACTGAAGACCAGACCGCACGACCGGCCAGGAAGCCGGAAGCGCCTGCGCTCATCGCGACGCTGACCGCACGTGGAAACAGCTTTTCGTCAACGCCGGAAGAGAGAATGACCCACGGCATGTTGATGTGTTCGTTCAGGTGCTGAGAGGCACTGAGCAGGGCTTGCTGTGTGCCTTTACCGTGCAGTGGCATTTCAACCTTGTAGAGATCGGCGCCGCTGTCGCCCAATTCTTTGGCGGCATCGATAATTGCCTGTTCGCGATCGAAGTTATCTCCGCGACGGGGCGGGCGGACCACCGGTTCGATGATGCTCAACAGGCCATTGGCATGGCACAACGTATTGAACTCTTTCACCATCGCCAGACGTTGCTGCGCGTCTTCATCACTGCGCCAAAGCACCAGCAGCTTTAAGGCTTTCGCACCATCCTGCTTGACGGCCTGCGGATTGATGCTTTTATCAATCACCACGCTATCGACGGGAATGCCGTTGCCCGGGATGAAGGCGTCGGCGGCGACAATCATGCCGCAGCTTTTGGCGACGGCTTTTTGCTCCACTGCCTGGCGGTAACAGAACTGTTGGTCCAGCAGGATCGCGGAGGCATACGGCGAGAGAATTTTTGCAGCATTGACTTTGAAATCCGTGAGATGTTGATCGGTGACCGGCGTTGGCGCGCCTGCTGCGGCAAACATCAGGCGCATCGCTTCACGCTGGTCAACGGCCAGCATGGCGAAACCGCCGGAAGGTCGGGTGATATCTTTCAGGGTGTACGTGGTCATTCTTCAGTCCTTTTACCTGTCAATGGTGGTTTTTCAGTCCGGCAGTAGTGCGAACCTGTTCGAGAATGGCGGTCCAGTCTTCCCGCCCACGGCCAGCGGCTCGCGCCTGGTTATAAACTTCCCTGGACGCCGCGCCGAGCGGCATAGGAACGTGCAGTTGATTGGCGACATCCAGCGCGATACCAAGATCTTTATGGGCCAGGTCGATCATGAAGGCCGGTGAAAGATCGCCCTTCAGCACTTTGTTCGGCCACGAGGTGGTGAAGTGGCCTTTTCCGGCAGGCGTCCCGCTCATGACCTGTAGCGCTACATCGAAGGAAAGGCCCAGTGCTTCACACAGTACGGCGGCTTCGGCTGACAGGGCATTTAGCGCGATGCTCATGTAGTTGTTAATCAACTTCACGCGGATCCCCATTCCCGGACCGCCGGCGTTAATCAACTCATTCCCCATCGCCATCAGCACCGGCGTGGCGCGCTCGACCTGGTTCGGCGTGCCGCCTACCAGCAATAGCAATGTGCCAGCAACGGCGTGATCGGAGGTCCGCCCGACCGGTACATCCATCATGGCGAAACCTTTGGCATGCAGTTCGGCGATCAATTTGTCGGTCTGCAAGGGATGGATGGTTGACATATCGATCACCAGCGCCTGCGGGGAGAGGCTTTCGCAAACACCGTCTTCACCCAACAACACGCGGCGAACCAGATCGCCATTGGGCAGCATCGTGATGACAAACTCAGCGCCTTGCGCGGCCTGTGCTGGAGAGCAAGCGGGTTGCGCCCCTTTTTCGACCAGACGTTGTACGGCATCGGCGTTAACGTCAAAAACGCTGAGTTGGTGACCCTGCCTGAGCAGGTTGCTCGCCATCGGGGAGCCCATCTGCCCTAATCCGATAAATGCTATTACTGCCATATCGTTCTCCTGAGACGGTGATGTCATTTTTTGTCATTTCAGATCGGTTGTTTTTGTCTGTTTTTGATCGTATTTGTAATTTATGGTCAAAAAATTGACAGCCGTCACTTTTTAAACATTTAGTGAAATTAAAATAACCTCATCCCAACATGCTTAAGGAACGACCATGATTCGTATTGCTTGTGTAGGTATTACCGTGCTGGATCGCATCTATTACGTAGAAACGTTACCGACAGAAGGCGGTAAATATGTGGCGCATCGCTATACCGAGGTCGGCGGTGGGCCGGCCGCGACAGCCGCGGTGGCGGCGGCGAAGTTAGGTGCGCAGGTAGACTTTATTGGCCGCGTGGGTGATGACGACACCGGAAACCGTCTGCTGTCGGAGCTGGAATCCCTGGGGGTCAATACCCGCTACACCCGGCGCTATGCCGGCGCGAAGTCGTCACAGTCGGCCATTACGGTCGACGCTCACGGGGAGCGAATTATCGTCAATTTCCCGAGCCCCGATCTGCTGGCGGAGGCAGACTGGCTTAACGACATCGACTTTTCCCAGTGGGATGTGGTACTGGCGGACGTCCGCTGGCATGAAGGGGCAAAACAGGCATTTACGCTGGCGCGTCAGGCGGGCGTGAAAACGCTGCTGGATGGTGATGTGACGCCGCAGGACATTAGCGAGCTGGTGGCATTAAGCGATCATGCCGCATTTTCGGCCCCAGGTTTGGCGCGTCTGACCGGTATCAGTGAGGTCGCCAGCGCATTAAAACAATCACAAACGATCACAAATGGACATGTCTACGTCACGCAGGGTCGCGAAGGGTGTTACTGGATAGAAGATGGCATGCTGCAACACCAGGCCGGTTTTACGGTGGATGTGGTGGATACGACCGGGGCAGGCGATGTTTTTCACGGTGCGCTGGCATTCAGCCTTGCATCAGGAAGCGAACTAAAAGACGCTGTCAGATTCGCCAGCGGCGTTGCAGCGCTAAAATGCACCCGACCCGGTGGGCGCGCAGGAATCCCTGACTGTGATCAAACCCGATCTTTTCTGTCACTTTTTGTATAAAATGCAGGGCAATGGTTTTTTGAGGAATTTTCATGAGTTTTACCGAACTGACCGGTAACCCACGGCACGATCAGTTGCTGTCGCTCATAGGTGAGCGCGGGTATATGAACATTGATGAACTGGCGGCTTTACTGGATGTCTCCACACAAACGGTGCGTCGTGATATTCGTAAATTAAGCGAGCAGGGGTTGATCACCCGTCATCACGGGGGTGCCGGTCGCGCGTCCAGCGTCGTGAATACTGCCTTTGAGCAACGTGAAGTTTCATGGACGCAAGAGAAAAAAGCCATCGCGGAAGCGGTGGCAGACTATATTCCGGATGGTTCAACGGTGTTCATCACCATTGGTACCACCGTGGAGCAGGTGGCGCGGGCATTGTTGAACCACAATCATCTGCGCATCATCACCAACAGCCTACGGGTTGCGCATATTCTCTATAACAATCCCCGCTTCGAAGTGATGGTTCCCGGTGGAACGCTGCGGCCACATAACAGCGGTATTATTGGTCCTTCTGCGACCGCGTTTGTCGGCGATTTCCGGGCGGACTACCTCGTCACCAGCGTGGGGGCGATAGAAAGTGATGGGGCGATGTTAGAATTTGACGTCAATGAAGCCAGCGTGGTGAAGACCATGATGGCCCACTCCAGGCATATTCTGCTTGCTGCCGACCATACTAAATACCACGCCTCAGCAGCGGTTGAAATTGGCAATATCTCTTCCGTTACCGCATTGTTTACGGATGAACTTCCCGGTCCGGCGCTCCATACGCTTCTCCAGTCTAATCAGGTGGAGATTGTACAGGTGAGCCCAGACCAGGATGATAGTGTTTCTGCGTAACAGTCCCCTTTTGAATAAACCGTCGTTTCAGGCGGTTCTTATCACAAAAAATAGAAATAGCTAAACATCCTGGTATGATGTGTAAAATTCCTAAAGCCTGCGTAATTTATCAATAAGTGCCTTTAATTCTTCTTGATTTATAAGCCTTTTTAACCTTCTGCATTCATTTTTTTATCTGTTTAAAAAAACACCCAGGAATAGTGCGAATAAATTGATGGCCTTTTATTAATTTGCTTTTTCCGTCAACTGAAGCCCCGTTGACATGATATTTGAATAATTGTATTAATCGCGCAAAGGAAAAATTTAGTAATTTTAAGGTAAGTGAATCTTTAATTTTTAAAGATGAACAGACCCGCTTTGCCTTTTAATTAAATTATTTTTTGCCGCGTCTTTTATGCTCTTATCCGAAAAAGAGTGGTACGGAAAAGGTATTCCTATGAAAACACAAAAAATGAAATGCAAAACACCCTCACCAGGTAAATTGGCACTCTGTATCGCGAGTGCGCTGGCTCTGGGGAGCCTAAGCGGACAAGCGATTGCTGCGGGATGTAGTTACACGACTACGGCCCAATTTTTCTGTGACGATCAGACGATTTACTATAATGGTAACCCGCTGTTGTCAAATAGCCGCGACTACACGTCATTTGACGAAGTCTTAATTAATACAAGCCAGAATGGCATAACCACGCCTTTGCAAGGTTGGGGTGTATACCTTGATAGTACGGGTTATAAATTTAAAAATCTGGTCATTAACACGACTGGCTCGGAAGCGGATGGGATCCACTCTAAAAACGCCGGCGGTCGATTAGAAGCAGAAAATATTACCATTACGACGACCGGAACGAGTTCTGATGGGATAAACCTCGGTCGTGAGCTTTCAAGTGCTTATTCTGTTGTCGAAGTTAGCGGCAATGTTTCTGTCGACGCTTCAGACGGCATGGGGCTGCGTGCCAATATCTCCAGAGCAAACACAAGCGCGTACTCTTCAATCATTGTTCACGGCGATGCTGATATTGTTACTCGCGGTAGCGGTGGCATGAACTCCGGATACGGGATTTATGCGGGTAAAGACCTCGGTGACCTATTCGGTAGCGCTGCGGGGATCGCCGATGTCACAATCGGTGGAACCACAACCATTACGACTTCCGGTACAAATGCTTATGGGGTTTACGCCGGGAGAAAAGGTGAAGTTAACCTCAATAACCTGGATGTTACTACCACTAATAGTGGGGCGCATGGCATCTATGCTTCCGCCAGTAGTGATTTCGCCACGGTGAATCTGGGGGGAAACACGGCTATTGATGCTACAGGCAACAACGCTTACGCGATGTATGCCTATCAAAGTAAAGCGCTCATTCGCTCCTGGGATAAGGCAACAGATACTGCAGCTTCAGGCGTCTATGACATTAAAGGTAATCTGTACGCGCGTTCAAGCGGCGTTATTGACCTGACCATGGATGACGGTAGCCAATTCGTCGGTAGCGCCAACTCTTCACAACTGGAAAACACGGCTTCTTATCGTGCAACCATTAATCTGGATATGAAAGGGGCCAGCAGCGAATGGAAAATGACCGGAAACTCCGTCGTTTCTAACCTGACGCTGGATCAAGCCACGCTGCGCTACAGCCCTGACGGCGTTTCTCGCGACGATGCAACCACCTTCAAAACGCTGACTGTTGTGGGCAACTATATCGGTACCAACGCACTGTTAGTGCTGAACACGGTGCTGGAAGGCGATACTTCCCTGACGGATAAACTCGTCGTCCAGGGCGATACCTCTGGCAATACCAAAGTGGGCATCAACAACATTGGTGGTGCCGGTGAACTGACTGTCGACGGGATTAAAATCGTTGAAGTTGCCGGGAACTCTGACGGTACCTTTACGAAATCAGGGCGTATCGTTGCCGGCGCGTATGACTATGACGTGGTGAAAAAAGCCAGTGACTGGTATCTGACAAGCGAACTGTCACCGGTGGATCCGCCACCGCCGCCGCCACCACCGCCAACCGAGCCAGAACCCGATCCCGCGCAGCCAGACCCAGAGGATCCTCCTGGACCGCCAGTGCCAACACCGCCCTCTACAGAGCACCAGTATCGCCCTGAATTTGGGAGCTACCTGGCGAACAACTATGCGGCCAATACCCTGTTTATCACCCGTCTGCACGACCGTCTGGGTGAGACGCAGTATACCGACATGCTGACCGGCGAAGAAAAAGTCACCACCATGTGGATGCGTAATGTAGGTGGCCATAATCGCTTCACTGACGGCAGCGGACAGCTGAAAACCACCGCTAACCGTTATGTTCTGCAGTTAGGTGGCGATCTGGCGCAGTGGAGCAGCGACGGCCTCGATCGCTGGCATCTGGGTGCCATGGCGGGTTATGCCAACCAGAAAAGTAAAACCCATAACAGCTACACGGGCTATGCGTCCCGTGGACAGGTAGACGGTTACAGCGTGGGTCTGTATGCCACCTGGTATGCAAACGAAGCGGATAAGACCGGGACCTATCTGGACAGTTGGGTGCTGTACAACTGGTTTGATAACACCGTGCGCGGCGATCATCTGGCCAGTGAAAACTACAAATCCGACGGTATCACGGCGTCTGTTGAAGGCGGTTATAGCTTCCTGGTCGGGGAAAGTGAAAATAAAACCTACTGGATCCAACCGAAAGCGCAGGTTATCTGGATGGACGTGCAGGCTGATTCACACCGTGAACACAACGGGACTCAGGTGAAAGACAAGACTGACGGTAACCTGATGACGCGCCTTGGCGTTCGTGCTTACCTGAAAGGTCACGCGGAGAAAGATGCCGATAAAGGCCGTGATTTCCAACCGTTTATTGAAGCGAACTGGATCCACAACACCAATAACCAGACCGTACAGATGGGCTCCATCAAGGATGAAATCAGCGGGACGCGTAACATTGGTGAGCTGAAAGTGGGTATGGAAGGGCAGATCAATCCACGTCTGCAGGTGTGGGGTAACGTTTCGCAGCAGGTCGGCGACAACAGCTACAGCGATACCTCCGCGATGCTCGGGGTGAAATACAGCTTCTAAGAAACCGATAAATATCACACCAGAACAAGGCGATGCTGTAAGGGCATCGCCTTTTTTTCCGTCATCTTTCCCTGACGGGCACATAGTCAAAACGTCCCTTTCCCGCTACAGTTATTCATCCACGGCAAGTAAGGAGAGGGACATGCTCTATATCTTTGATTTAGGAAATGTGATTGTCGATATCGACTTCAACCGCGTATTAGGTACCTGGAGCGATCTGAGCCGTGTGCCGCTGGCGTCGTTAAAGCAAAGTTTTACGATGGGTGAGGCCTTCCATCAGCACGAACGAGGCGAAATCACCGACGAAGCGTTTGCCGAGGCCCTTTGCCATGAGATGGATCTGTCGCTGAGCTACGAGCAGTTTTCTCACGGCTGGCAGGCCGTTTTTGTCGCGCTGCGACCTGAGGTTATCGACATCATGCAGAAACTGCGTGAACAGGGACATCGCGTGGTCGTCCTGTCGAATACCAACCGGCTGCATACAACATTTTGGCCAGACGAATATCCGGAGATTCGCCGGGCGGCGGATCATATTTATCTGTCGCAGGATCTGGGTATGCGAAAGCCGGAGACGCGGATTTATCAGCATGTTCTACAGCAAGAGGGTTTTTCAGCGAGCGATACGGTCTTTTTTGACGACAACGTCGATAATATAGAAGGGGCCAACCAGTTGGGGATAACCAGCATTCTGGTGACCGATAAAACCGTCATCCCGGATTATTTCGCGAAGCTGTTATGCTAAAAACGGTACATCAAAAAGCCAGGCATCATACCCGACCGATATGGGCCTGGCTGAAACTCCTCTACAAGCGCATTGATGAGGACAACATGACGACGCTGGCAGGGAATCTTGCCTATGTTTCGCTGCTCTCATTAGTGCCGCTGATCGCCGTCGTATTTGCACTTTTCGCCGCTTTTCCGATGTTTTCTGATGTCAGTGTCCAGCTGCGCCACTTTATCTTTGCCAACTTCATCCCGGCAACCGGTGATGTGATCCAACGCTACATCGAGCAGTTTGTCGCCAACTCCAACAAAATGACGGCGGTGGGGGCCTGCGGGTTAATCGTTACCGCGCTGTTGTTGATGTATGCCATTGATAGCGCGCTGAATACTATCTGGCGCAGTACGCGCGTGCGGCCAAAAGTGTACTCCTTTGCCGTGTACTGGATGATTTTGACGCTAGGGCCATTGCTGGCAGGGGCCAGCCTGGCGATCAGTTCGTATCTCCTCTCATTACGTTGGGCCAGCGATCTCAATACGGTCATCGATGATGTATTGCGCCTCTTTCCGCTGATCCTCTCCTGGCTCTCATTCTGGCTCCTCTACAGCGTGGTGCCGACCACGCGCGTACCGAATCGTGATGCGATTGTCGGCGCCTTTGTTGCTGCGGTACTGTTCGAAGCAGGAAAGAAAGGTTTCGCGCTTTATATCACCATGTTCCCGTCATATCAGCTTATTTACGGCGTATTAGCGGTGGTGCCCATTTTGTTTGTCTGGGTGTACTGGACGTGGTGTATCGTCTTGCTTGGCGCGGAAATAACTGTCACTCTCGGGGAATACCGCAAACTTAAACAAGCCGCAGAACAAGAAGAAGCAGACCAACCATGATTGCATTAATTCAGCGCGTAACCCGTGCCAGCGTCACCGTGGAGGACGAAGTGACGGGTGAAATTGGCTCAGGACTTTTAGTGTTGTTGGGTGTCGAAAAGGATGACGACGAGCAGAAAGCGAATCGCCTGTGCGAACGCGTGCTCGGCTACCGTATTTTTAGCGATGCCGAAGGCAAGATGAACCTGAACGTGCAACAGGCGGGCGGGAGCGTGCTGGTGGTGTCACAATTTACGCTGGCGGCGGATACCGAACGCGGCATGCGTCCGGGGTTTTCTAAAGGGGCGACGCCGGAGCGGGCGGAAGCCCTGTACGACTATTTCGTCGAACGCTGCCGCCAACAGGAAATGAACACGCAGACCGGACGCTTCGCTGCGGATATGCAGGTTGCGCTGGTGAATGATGGCCCCGTGACGTTCTGGTTACAGATATGAATCAGCTTCCGGCGTGGCCGCGGGTAACAAGAGAGAGTACAGCTATGTATCACCTTCGAGTACCGCAAACAGAAGAAGAATTAGAGCGTTACTATCAGTTTCGCTGGGAGATGCTGCGCAAGCCGCTGCATCAGCCGAAGGGGTCCGAGCGTGATGCCTGGGACGCGATGGCGCATCACCAGATGGTGGTGGATGAAGAGGGGAATCTGGTGGCCGTCGGGCGTTTGTACATCAATGCCGATAATGAGGCTTCTATCCGCTTCATGGCCGTCGATCCGACCGTGCAGGAGAAGGGGTTGGGTACGCTGATGGCGATGACGCTGGAGTCCGTCGCGCGTCAGGAAGGCGTCAAACGGGTGACCTGTAGCGCACGGGAAGATGCGGTTGAATTCTTCGCCAAACTTGGGTTTGTCAATCAGGGTGAAATCACCACGCCACAAACCACGCCGGTTCGCCACTTTTTGATGATCAAACCGGTTGCCTCGCTCGATGACATCTTGCATCGCGGCGACTGGTGCGGACAACTGCAGCAAGCGTGGTATGAACACATCCCGCTGAGCGAGAAGATGGGTGTGCGCATTCAGCAGTACACCGGGCAGAAATTTATTACCACGATGCCAGAGACGGGCAATCAAAATCCGCACCACACGCTGTTTGCCGGGAGCCTGTTTTCACTGGCCACGCTGACCGGTTGGGGGCTTATCTGGCTGATGCTGCGCGAGCGCCATCTCGGGGGCACGATTATTCTGGCCGATGCCCATATCCGCTATAGCAAACCGATTAGCGGCAGGCCCGCAGCGGTTGCCGATCTCGGCTCTCTGAGCGGCGATCTTGACCGTCTGGCGCGGGGGAAAAAGGCGCGTGTCCAGTTGCTGGTGGAGCTATCAGGTGACGAGACCACCGGCGCCATTTTTGAAGGTACCTACATTGTCCTGCCCGCCAGACCGTTTGGCGCCTATGAAGAAGGCGGAAACGAAGAAGAGTAGGGGGAAACCCCCCTCTTTATTTGATAACGTTTTTTGTGCGCTGAATACCAATCCGCCAGGCAATATCCTGCATTGCGCTGCGCGCCGCATGGCTGATGCCAGCTAGCTGGAAAAAACCGTGAATCACGCCGAGATAGCGCTGGCAGGTGCAATCGACGCCTTGTGTCGTAAGTCGGTGATACAAAAGTTCACCTTCGTCGCGCAGCGGATCAAATTCAGCGGTGATGATGTGCGTGGGCGGTAAGCCGCTGAGATCGTCTCGCCAGAGTGGGCTGGCTTCGGGGTGTTGGCGTTCAGTATGGGGCAAATACATCTCATATCCGGTAAGCAGCGTATCGCGGGTAATGATGTAGTCCAGACCATTGCGGATATAGCTTTCACATTTTGCGGTCGCGTCAAGCATCGGGTAGATCAGTACCAGTTGTGTTGGCTGCCATTGCGTCGCAGCCTTCAGGCGCAATGCCGTTACCAGCGCCAGGTGTCCGCCCGCACTGTCCCCGGCAAGCGTGATGCGCTCGCGTTCAACGCCAAGTTGTTCTGCGTATTGCCAGATCAGGTTGGCCCCTTTTTCGGCATCGTCATGCGCTGCCGGAAACGTGTGTTCAGGCGCGAGGCGGTACTGCACGGCAATAACCCGGCAACCGCTGATATACGCTAACTGCCGCAACTGATTATCGTGGGTGGCGTATCCGCCGCTCACGAAACAGCCGCCGTGGTAGTAGATAACACAGGGCAGGGAGCCTGACGCGTGGCGCGGTGATACGACGCGCAACGTCATCCCCTCCAGCTCAACATCGCTGACCTCTACACGCGTTTCAGTCTCTCCGGCCAGCACGGTACTCGCGATATAGCCCGCCCTCCGGTCATCAATACTTTGCCGACGCGCTGATGGGCGCCCCGCTGCGATGAATTCCTCGACCTGTTGTGCGATGCCGTTTTCAAGCGCCATTTTCTTAATCCCTTAAATCTGTATGAATATACAGTGTTATAACCTGGTTTTTCGTGAAAGAGAATGGTGGATTTTGGTCAGGGTGAAATTCTGGAAAGCGCCTCGCAAAAGGAAAAGTCACTGTGGGGATCACTTTTTTCCTGCTTGTCGACGGTGTATGTTGTTTGAAAAATATTCGCCACTGATATACTGGAGGTATATGTGAACACAATGGCTGGAATGGACATGGGCAGAATATTACTCGACTTATCGGATGAGGCGATCAAACGCCTTGATGATCTCAAGCAACTGCGGAATCTGCCGCGTGCGGAGTTGCTGCGCGAAGCAGTGGAACAGTACCTTGAAAGGCAAGGCCAGGCTGAAACCATGATTTCCAATGCGCTAGGAATCTGGCAAGGCTGTGAAGAAGATGGCGTTGAGTATCAGAAGAAGTTGCGCGAAGAATGGTAATGCACAAGAAACCCGTGCTGTTCGATACCAATATCCTGATTGATTTATTTAGCGGTCACCAGGAAGCGCAGCGAGCACTGGACGCGTATCCGCCGCAGAATGCCATCAGCCTGATCACCTGGATGGAAGTGATGGTGGGAGCAAAAAAATACCATCAGGAATATCGTACGCGCGTGGCGTTGAGTGCGTTCAACATCATCGGCGTTTCACAGGAAATTGCTGAGCGAAGCGTGAATCTCAGGCAGGAATATGGGATGAAACTTCCGGATGCAATCATTCTTGCCACCGCGCAGATTCATCGGTTTGCACTTGTGACGCGCAACACCCGAGATTTTGCAGGGATCCCTGGCGTCATCACGCCTTATCAGTTGCAGGCCGGACGGTAAGCACCGTCCGGCCTCACGTGTTAAAGGCGTTTACTCCCCTTCTCCCGGGAACAGGAACGGGTTGATGGAACTGCGGGCGAAGCCTTCTTGCTCCATGCGCGCGTCCAGTACCAGCGACGCGAGGTCGTCGGCGACGGCTTCCACTTTCGGGTCTTTTTCCTGATAGAGGATCTTCAAGTAGGTCCCGCAGTCACCACAGCTTTCGGCTTTGACAGCCGCCTGCTCATTGTCCAGTGACCAGTAGTGCAAGTCACGGCTTTGCTCGCAGTTGCTGCATTTAACACGAACCACATGCCACTCGGTTTCGCAGAGGTTGCAGTGCAGGTAGCGCAGCCCCTGGGTGGTGCCAATTTGCACCATGCTGGAGACCGGCATCGAGCCGCACACCGGGCAGTACTGACGTTGTTCGCCGTATTCAGCGCGAGCTTTACCCGGGATCAGGCTGGCCATTTGCGCCCAGTACAGCGACAGCGCGGCCCAGATGAACGGGGCCTTATCACTGCTGACAGAGGCGAAATCAGAGGCAAACAGGGCGCTGGCCATCTGCTCCAGCTCCTGTTCGGAGGCTTTTTCCAGATTCTCGATCACCGCTAGCGCAGGGCCGCTCATCTCGGGTTTCAGTTCGGCGATCAGCGAGTGCAGCAGTTTTTGCCAGTGCTTATCGCGCGGCAGAACGTGGATATCCAGCGGCGGTTTACCCTGATCGTTGGCTTCTTTGATGCGTGCGGTCAGATCCATCTGCAATGGATGGTCATACAGCACCACTTCCTGGGCATGGGCGATCAGCGCAGCAAAGCGCAGGTAATCTCCCAGCGGGTTGTTCTCAGCCAGTTCGCGCAGACGTTCGGCACGACGGTTATACAGGTTTTTGAGCCGGGGGAATAATAACGGTGGAATCATATCCGTCGCGCGCTTCTCGCTCTTTTCCAGCTCATCTTGCGGGATGATACGAATGCTCATTCAGTCACTTCCTGGTTAGGCAGATTTAGCTATGTGTAATCCGCTCTGTGAATTGGCGGGCATTTCGCGCCCGCTCTGGTGAATGTCATTAATGATAACCGCAATCGGCCTGCAGGTTATACCTGTGACATCGCAATGTGTGCGTTACGATACCTGATATCGATACCCCAGACCATGCACCGTTCGGATTAGCTGCGGGTGATTGGCATCCCGTTCGATGACTTTACGTAGCCGGGAAATGTGCTGATCCAGCGTGCGGCTATTGGGTAAATAGTCGTATCCCCACGCCGCATCGAACAGCATATCGCGCGTAACCACCTGATTTTGATGACGCTCCAGGCAGCTTAAAATGCGTACTTCCCGTAGTGTCAGTTCCAGCTTTTGCTCGCCGCGCCAGGCGCACAGTTCATTCGGGAACACCGTAAGGTCGCCAAATGCAAAGCTGAGGTTAGGCTGGGTGGCGTTATGGTTCAAACAGCGACGGGCGATCGTTTTTATCCGCGCCCGCAGTTCATGAATGCCAAACGGTTTGCTGATGTAGTCATCCGCCCCCAGTTCCAGCCCTACAACCCGGTCGATCTCTTCATCTTTGGCGGAGAGAAACACGATGGGAATGTGTTCATTTTGACGGCGAATTTCCCGGCAGACCGTGTAGCCATCCATTTCGGGCATCATGATGTCTAACAGCACGAAGTCCGGTTTGTCCCGATGATAACTCTCCAGCGCCGCGCGTCCGTCCGGTGCGGCAATGAGCGAATAACCTTCGCGCGACAGCGCATCCACCAGACCCTGGCGGATGTTGGCATCATCTTCTGCAATCAGTATCTTCATGTTTTCATCCCTGAGGTAGCGTAAGGGTAAAACGGACGCCAGGCTCTTGTGCTGTTACCTGAATCTTGCCGCGCAGGCGCTGCGCCAGTTGGCAAGCGATGGTTAGGCCAATACCGGTACCCGAAACGCCTTCGGTAATGGAGGATTTGACCCGATAAAACGGGCGAAATATCAGGGGCATTTCGTTCTCCGCAATGCCGGGACCATAGTCGCGAACGGCGATCTCCACGTTTCCCGCGACGCTTTCAACGGTCAGATCGACGCGCTGACCTTGCGAAGCGTATTTTTCGGCATTACTCAAAAAGTTGCTGACAATTTGCGTGATCACGTCGCGATCGCTGTGCAATGTCAGATTCTCAGGGCAGGACAGTTGAACCGTCATCCCTTTTGCCTGCAATGCGGGCGTAAAGATCTGCGTGATTTCTGTCATCAGGCGAGGGATATCGACCGCCTGAAGATGCAGTTTCGGCGCGCGCGTAAAGGTCAGGATATTCTGGATAAGCCGTGATAACCGCTGACCTTCCTGAGTGATCACATCCACATAGCGTCGCTCGTGCGTTTGTTCATCATCCAGCCCTTCGCGCAGCAGTTCGGCATAGAGCGTGATGTTGGTCAGCGGCGTTTTCAGTTCGTGCGACACCTGGCTGACAAAATCGACCTGCTGGCGCGCCTGCCGCGCCGCGCGGGTATATTCCCGCCACAGCGAGAAGCCCAGCAGTGCGGCGGCAACCAGCAGCAGGACGACTAGCGCACCGCCCCACAGCCAAATGTGCCAGAGCGGCGCGTTGACACCGTAAGCGCTGACTTGCCACGTTGTAAGCGGATACTCCAGCGTGCGGGAGTCCAGTAAGGTGAGCCGGCGTAAATCCGCCGGCGCGTTCTGATAAAGCTGACGGCCGTTTTCCGTCACCCGGACAATCTGCTGCGGGTCTTCCAGATTCACCTGAATGCCGTTCGCCATATCCATCATCAACTGTACCCAGGAGAGGCGAAAGCCGACGATCGCCCCGTCTTTCTGCCGCCAGTAAATCAGCAGAGGTTCCTGCGTCTCAAAGCTAATAAACCAGCCGGCCTGCGGCGTGTCCTGCTCGCTGTGCGCCATGTGGCTGGCAAGTTGGCTGGGATCGTTGACCAGGGGGTTGAGCAAGCGTACCCACTCTTTATCCTCGTTGCTCAACGGCTGACGTTCATCGGGGTAGAGGAGATGATTTTTCCGCAGGATAAAGACGTCGGCAATGTCGCTGTCGTTCTCTTTGAGCGCGCTGAGGGTCGCGACGTCAGCAGGGTCGATAAAATCGCCGATCGCATGCAGACGTGAGGCTTTTTGCTGCAGGATATTTTCGATACCCGTGGCAACGCTGGCCGTCTGTGATTTCGCCAGGGTCTGGGTCTGATACTGGCGCAACAACACTTCATGTTCCAGGGTGCGAACGCCCAGGTAAGCAAGCAGGATAAAAAACATCAATGTGATGACGAGATAAATCGGCTTGCGTCTGAGCATCCAGCACTCCTTGTGGATCAGTTCGATTTCGAACTCTGGTTTTTGGTTTTATAGCTCTGTTCTTTCAGCGATTTACGAGAAGCTTCTTTGCTTTCGCTTTCCATTCTGTCCAGCAACTTAAGGTTTTCCTCTGCGCTCTCCTGCGCCTTCATTCTGGCGGCCGGTGCGCTAAGCGGTAACGCGCTGAGCGTACTGGAGTTTTCACGCAGGATCGCTTTTGCCTCGTCCATTTTGCCTTCATCTATGAGCTGTAACGCCTGCTCATTCTGAATGGCGGATTTTTGAATGGCGGAATCGACGACCACATCTTCCACCTGCGCTTTCTGAACATCGCTGGCAGAGGCGGTATAGCTGACGGCCATCTTGTCATCCCAGCGCTCTTTCTGTCCGGTGGCGAGGTTGTTGTAGCTGACGTTAACCTCGGCAAGCGGCTTGCTCTGTGCGGCGTTGCCTTTGGCCGGCAGCACTTCCAGCATGACATATTTCTCCTGGTTGGCGTAAAGCTGGTTCAGTTTTACGGTAACCGTGTTGTCGCGGATTTCACCCTCACGCCCCAGCAGGCGCAACGGCTTAACGTTGTCGGCGACGTTAATTTGCACCACCACATCCTGAGCGACGACGGACATCACATCGCCAAACTCATGGGCAAATGCCTTCTCCAGCGCATCGGTGTTTTGCACGAACACGTGGTTGCCATCGCTGTACTGGGCAATCGCCGCCATCAGATCTTCATTGTAGCCTTCACCGATGCCCATCGTCGTGATAGCAATCCCTTTGCGGGCGGCAATTTTACCCAGTTCCGCCAGTTCGCTGGTGGAGGAGGGACCGACGTTCGCCTGACCATCAGACAGCAGGATGATGCGATTAACATGGGCTTTATCGAGGAATTTACTGGTTTCTTTGATGCCGCGACTGACCCCGGCAAACAGCGCGGTGCCGCCGCGAGCGGTCAGCCGTTCACGAATTTGGCTGATAAGCTTCGCTTTGTTGCCGACTTTGGCCGCAGGCACAATGACATCCACAACGTCGTCATAAATCACTACCGAGAGTGTGTCCTGAGCGCTTAGGGTGTTCACCGCCATGACGGCGGCTTCTGTGGCCTGTTCAATGCGGTCGCCGCCCATAGAACCGGAACGGTCAATCACCAGCGCGAGGTTGATCGGGCTGCGTTTGGTGGCGTTGAGGGGGAAGCCTGTCAGCGAGATTTTCAGGTAGTTTTTGTCCTGGCTATTTTCCAGCACCAGCGGAGAAGCCAGTTCAGATTTAATGGCCACTTTTGGCGCAGGCGGCTGTGCCGACGTTGTTGTCGCAAGCAGACCTAATGTCAGGACTGCGAAGAGGTGTTTGAGATTCACGGTACGTCTCCTTGTCTTAAGAATCGACTCCATTCTTATGCGACCGCAACGCCGGTTGGTCTGTTATCTGTATAAAGTTGTCAAAAAGTTGTCAAAACC
This sequence comes from Citrobacter sp. T1.2D-1, assembly GCF_950098555.1. Classification (NCBI taxonomy): domain Bacteria; kingdom Pseudomonadati; phylum Pseudomonadota; class Gammaproteobacteria; order Enterobacterales; family Enterobacteriaceae; genus Citrobacter; species Citrobacter sp. T1.2D-1. Next base: position 120,029 of record NZ_CATNHH010000006.1, on the reverse strand, counting down.
GCACGATACCCCTAAAAAATAACGCCGGATGCAATGGCATCCGGCGCTACGTTGTTGACTCGCGAACCGCCTCTGCTTACGGCTGGGTCTTATCCTGCTTTTCGCGAACTTCACGATACCAGCGCGGGTGATGCTTCTTCGCCCAGGCGCCGGTTACCCAACCTTCCACCATTGCCGTAATGGTGCCTTTTACCCACAGCGCGGCGTAAATATGCACCATGATAACCACAATCAGCGCGACGGCGGCAAATGAATGCAGCATTAACGCGAAGCGGATCACCGGAATGGAGAACGCTGGCGCAAAGTACGGACGCCAGATGATCACACCGCTCACCAGCAGCAGGACCAGGAAGATAATCGCCGCCCAGAACACGCATTTCTGACCGAAGTTATACCGCCCGGTGTCGCCCACCTCTTCATTGACGACAATCTTGCGGATGTTCTTCGCCCAGAAGATGTCGTCCCGGTTGATCAGGTTGTGGTGCCAGTAACGGAAGAACATGATGATGAACGAGGCAAACATGATGACGCCTACGAACGGGTGCAGAATACGCGCCAGTTGCGGTGTCCCCATGATTTGCATCAGCCAGTTGAAGGACGGGAAGAAAAAGCCCAGTCCGCTCACCGCCGCCAGCACGAAGCAGAAGGCGGTGACCCAGTGGTTGATGCGTTCCGGCGCCGTGTAGCGCACGATGGTGTCACGTTTTTTCATTTGCGCACCTCATCGTCTTTCTCTTCATGCAGGTTGTTTTCTTCCTCATCCGCACGGTTCGGACCGACACCGACATAGTGGAAGATGCTGGCCGCAAAGGTCGCAGCAAAGCCGACCGCTGCAAGAGGCTTCCAGATCCCTTTCCAGAATTTCACGGTAGCGCTGATTTCCGGGTTCTCCGGCAGACCGTGATACAAATTCGGTTTGTCGGCATGGTGCAGCACATACATCACGTGCGTCCCCCCAACGCCCGCCGGATCGTACAGGCCTGCATTGTCGTAACCGCGGGTTTTCAGCTCTGCCACGCGCTCGCCTGCCAGCGTTTTCATATCCTCTTTAGAACCAAAGTGGATAGCACCCGTTGGGCAGGTTTTCACGCAGGCCGGCTCCTGGCCGACGTTCACGCGGTCAACGCACAGCGTACATTTGTAGACGCGGTTGTCTTCCGGGTTTAGTCGCGGCACGTCGAACGGGCAACCGGCGATGCAGTAACCACAGCCGATGCACTGCTCGGACTGGAAGTCGACAATCCCGTTGGCATACTGAATGATAGCCCCTTCCGCCGGACATGCCTTCAGGCAGCCCGGATCGGCGCAGTGCATACAGCCATCCTTGCGGATCAGCCATTCCAGTTTGTCGTTCTGCTCCACTTCCGAGAAGCGCATCACCGTCCACGATTTGGCGGTTAAGTCCGCCGGGTTGTCATACACCCCGACGTTGCTACCGATTTCATCACGGATGTCGTTCCACTCTGAACAGGCCACCTGACAGGCTTTACAGCCGATGCAGGTGGTGACGTCGATGAGCTTCGCCACCTCTTCCTGATGGTCCCGCGCACGCGGCGCGGGGGTGAAACCGTTAGTCGCGGAACGACGGATAATGTCTTGCGATTGATAAGCCATAAGTCGTCTCCGTTACACCTTTTCCACGTTCACCAGGAAGGACTTAAATTCCGGCGTTTGTGAGTTTGCATCGCCCACCGACGGCGTCAGGGTATTCGCAATAAACCCTTTCTTCGCCACACCTTCATAGCCCCAGTGAATGGGTATACCGATAGTATCGATATCCTTACCGTCTGCCTTCAGCGTGCGAATACGCTTGGTCACCACTGCTTTGGCTTTGATATAGCCGCGGTTAGAGGAGACTTTAACGGTATCGCCATGCGCGATACCGAGCTTGTTCGCCAGCGTCTCGCCTATCTCCACAAACTGTTCCGGCTGTGCGATGGCGTTGAGCAGCGCATGCTTGGTCCAGTAGTGGAAGTGCTCGGTCAGACGGTAAGTGGTCCCGACGTACGGGAACTTATCGGCTTTACCCAGCGCTTCGGCGTCGCCCTTAAAGATACGAGCGGCAGGGTTAGAGATAACGTTCGGATGCAGCGGGTTGGTTCCCAGCGGCGTTTCAAACGGTTCGTAGTGTTCCGGGAACGGCCCTTCTGCCATCTTGTCGAGAGCAAACAGGCGGCCCATCCCTTCCGGCTGCATGATGAACGGTCCGACATCGCTGCCTGGTGCGGCGGCGCTGTAGTCCGGAATATCCATCCCGCCCCATTTTGCGCCGTCCCATTTCAGGATTTGGCGTTTTGGATCCCACGGGTTGCCCTGCGGGTCAGCGGAAGCACGGTTGTACAGGATGCGGCGGTTCAGCGGCCACGCCCATGCCCAGCCCAGCGTATTGCCGAGACCGGATGGATCGGCGTTATCACGACGCGCCATCTGGTTGCCTTCCGGCGTCCAGCTACCGGCGAAAATCCAGCAGCCGCTGGAAGTGGTGCCGTCGTCACGCAGTTGGGCAAACGAGCTGAGCTGTTGGCCTTTTTTCACGATCACTGCGCCCGTTGCCGGGTCGATGAGATCGGCCAACGCTTTGCCGTTGCTCTCCATCGCCACTTCTTCCGATGCCGGTTCATGCGGTGTGGAGTAGTTCCAGGTCATGCTCAGCACCTGTTCCGGGTTGGCACCGCTCTGTTCGGCATACATCTTACGCAGGCGCAGGAAGATACCGGCCAGGATTTCACCGTCAGTCACCGCGATCCCCGGGGCGTCTGCGCCTTTCCAGTGCCACTGTAGCCAACGACCGGAGTTGACGATTGAACCGTTCTCTTCGGCGAAGCAGGTGGATGGCAGACGGAACACTTCGGTCTGGATTTTCGATGGATCCACATCGTTCGACTCACCGTGGTTTTGCCAGAAGGTGGAGGTCTCTGTGTTAAGCGGATCGATAGTCACCAGGAACTTCAGTTTAGACAGTGATGCAATCGTCTTGTTTTTGTTCGGGAATGACGCGACCGGGTTGAAGCCCTGGCAGATGTAGCCATTGACCTTACCTTCTTTCATCATCTCGAAGTATTGCAGTACGTCGTACCCTTTGTCCCACTTCGGCAGCCAGTCAAAGCCCCAGTTATTTTCCGCCGTTGCTTTATCGCCATAGAAGGCTTTCATCAACGAGACGAAGAATTTCGGGTAGTTGCCCCAGTAGTTGACCTGGTCCTTCAACAGCGGTTTCGGCGTGTTGGCGGTCAGATACGTTTGCAGGTCGGTCTGCTTTTCATTTGGCAACGTCAGATAGCCCGGCAGGCTTTGCGAGAGCAAGCCAAGGTCGGTCAGACCCTGAATATTCGAGTGACCGCGCAGGGCGTTAACGCCGCCGCCAGCCATCCCCATGTTGCCGAGCAGCAACTGGATCATCGCCATGGTACGGATGTTCTGCGAACCAATGGAGTGCTGCGTCCAGCCCAGCGCATACAGGAACGACGCGGTTTTGTCTTTCGCGCTGGTCTCTGCAATGTACTCGCAGACTTTCAGGAAGTCGGCTTTTGGCGTACCGCAGATGTTTTCCACCACGTCCGGCGTGTAGCGGGAGACGTGGTGTTTCAGCAGGTTCCAGACGCAGCGCGGGTGTTGCAGGGTGGTATCGCGTTTCGCAAAGCCGTTTTCGTCCAGCTCATAGTTCCAGCTGGTTTTGTCGTACTTGCGTGCATCCGCGTCATAGCCAGTAAACAGACCATCATCGAAGCCAAAATCTTCACGCACGATCAGGCTGGCGTTGGTATAGGCTTCGGTATATTCGCGGTTATATTTTTCGTTAGTTAGCAGGTACAGGATGACGCCTGACAGGAAGGCAATGTCAGTACCAGAACGAATAGGTGTGTAGAAATCGGCTACCGACGCCGTACGCGTAAAGCGAGGATCGATCACAATCAGCTTCGCGCCGTTATGAATTTTCGCTTCCATCGCCCAACGGAATCCTACCGGGTGCGCTTCAGCGGCGTTACCGCCCATCACCACAATAAGGTTGGCGTTCTTGATGTCGACCCAGTGGTTGGTCATCGCACCGCGACCAAATGTTGGAGCAAGACTTGCTACCGTTGGTCCGTGTCAGACACGCGCCTGGTTGTCGACCGCGAGCATACCGAGCGCGCGGGTAAATTTCTGTGTTAAAAAGCCGGTTTCGTTACTGGACGCGGAAGCACACAGCATCCCGGTAGAAAGCCAGCGGTTAACGGTGACGCCATCGGCGTTTTGCGCAATGTAGTTGGCATCGCGGTCTTCTTTCATCAGCTTAGCGATGCGGTCAAATGCCTCATCCCAGCTGATCTGCTGCCATTTATCCGAGCCTGGCGCGCGGTATTCCGGGAATTTCAGGCGGCTTTCTGAGTGGATGAAGTCCACCAGACCGGCCCCTTTCGGGCAGAGCGCGCCACGGTTGACCGGATGGTCCGGGTCACCTTCGATATGGAAGATAGATGCTTTGGCGTTTTTTGCACCGTCGCCGAGGCTGTACATCAACAGCCCACAACCAACGGAACAGTAAGTGCAGGTATTACGGGTTTCGCGGGTGCGCAGCAGTTTATATTGCCGTGTTTCCGCGAGCGCTACGCCGGGCGCAAAGCCCAGTGCTGCCGCCGTGGTGCCTGCCATACCGCCAGCGCAGATCTTAAAGAACTGCCTTCTGCTGACCTGCATGGTTTGCTCCTTTTTCGACATTGTCACATCCCTTACACATTCATGTTGGTGAGCGCTCAGGGTGTGGTTGTTATTTTTCTTTGCGGACGGGACCGCAAAGGTCCAGAATTGGGTCAATTCCCCCCATCCAGGAGGGGCTTGTGACAGAATACCACAATGTTGGTATGTGTGTTCTTATACGGTTAAAAGAAAGTGAATAAGATACATCCAAAAGAAGTTAAAAATGTGATAAATGTCACGAGTTCCCGGCGGATTAACCTTTGGAAACGTGAAGATTTGCAACATCCTCAGCCGGATGAGGTAGCCGAAGAGGTGCCCGTTGCGCTGGTCTATAACGGCATTTCTCATGTCGTGATGATGGCTTCGCCGAAGGATCTGGAACACTTTGCGGTCGGTTTTTCCCTCTCCGAGGGCATTATTGACAACCCGCGCGAGATCTATGGCATGGATGTTGTCCCCTCCTGTAACGGTCTTGAAGTCCAGATCGAGCTTTCCAGTCGCCGTTTTATGGGACTGAAAGAGCGTCGTCGCGCGCTGGCCGGACGCACCGGCTGTGGCGTATGCGGCGTTGAGCAGCTCAATGATATCGGTAAACCCGTACAGCCGCTGCCGTTCACCCAGACCTTTAACCTCGCCAGGCTTGACCACGCGTTAAGGCATCTGAAGGATTTTCAACCCGTGGGGCAACTCACCGGATGTACGCATGCTGCGGCGTGGGTGATGCCATCAGGCGAACTGGCGGGCGGACATGAAGATGTTGGTCGACACGTTGCGCTGGATAAACTGCTGGGGCGACGCGCTGCGGAGGGGGAAAGCTGGCTGCCGGGAGCGGCGCTGGTCTCCAGTCGCGCGAGCTATGAGATGGTGCAGAAGTCCGCAATGTGCGGCGTAGAGATCCTGTTTGCCGTTTCTGCCGCCACCACGCTGGCGGTTGAAGTCGCCGAGCGCTGCAATCTGACGCTGGTGGGGTTCTGTAAGCCGGGCAGAGCAACCATTTATACGCATCCACAGCGTTTAGTCGCTGAGTGATTTATGTTCAGTTAATTTGAATAAGATGGGCAAATCCTTCCGCTTTTAGTTGTCTGGGTAACGGCCTATTATTTATCACATCAAGGCACGGTGCCTTACTCAAACAACTAACTTAAAGGGTTTACATCATGAAAAGCATCAAAACTTTTGTCGCAGTTATCGCTCTCGCTACCTCTTTCGGCGCTTTCGCTGCCCAGTCCGTGACTGCTACCGGTTCGACTCTGGAAAGCACTGAAGCAAAAATCGCAGCCCAGGCTGAACAAGCGGGTGCAAGTTCCTACAAAATCACACAGGCTTACACCGGTAACCGCGTGCACATGACGGCGGAACTGCTGAAATAAGTTCATCTTCATCGTCGAAAGAGCGCCCCTGAGGCGCTTTTTTCGTTTCTGCGCTTACTGCTTTAATAGCCCGATAAAAGCCTCATATCCCTTTAATTCGCAAATGGTTTCAGCGGGATGACTACACAGCACGCTGGCCAGATAGCTAAAGATTTTTAGCTCATGACGCGCATCGGCGGCAGCGCAGGCGATCAGCACATGGCTCACGGGTTCATTATTGACCTGAACGGTATGCGCGAGGGTAATGAAGAATCCGCGAAAACGCCGCTTTTGTTCGCTCCAGCAATGGGGGATTGCCAGATGATTGACTATCAGGTTCTCACCTTCGCCTTCACGGGCGCAGATGCGTTGTGACTCATCGTCGGTAATCTGGTGTTGCGTCACAAGTCGGGTACAAATCTGGCGAATGATGTCGGGCCAGCCTTCGTTGGGGGTATTTGAATAGTGGAAACTGCCTGATTCAGAAAAGAAACGTTCCGGCTGCTGGCGAATAAAAGCAGTGGCAAGAAAGCTTTTAATTTGTTCAGTGCCGGCAGAGGAAATGATGTTCTTGATGGTCAGGACATTTTTTAATGATTCATTCAGCAAATAATGGCTGTTATTGACGATCAGTAGCGGTTCCACCTCCTGACTTATTGAGATCACCTCACCGGGAGTTCGTGCAATGATTACCCGGCAATTTAATACGTCACGCTCAATGGCCTGCTGGTTAATGGTGGCAATTGCATTTTGATCGGATAACAAAATGATGGGCTGACGCTCATTTTGATGCCGCTCCAGCGCACAGGCAAAGTAGAGCCCGATCAGATCGCTGTCGAACAACGGGATAGCGAATTGTTCACGCAATAGGGCAATGAAACGCAGGCTCATATCGAACGCGGCGGGCCAGGCGGCTTTCAGGTTATTCATGCTGCTCTGGCGATGTTCCGGAACCCAGATTGGGGCCGAAACGCATCTGCGCAGGTGATCGGTAATATTATCAACCAGTTGCGTATCAATGATGTTCAACGCGGCGACACCGGGTACACGTTGTAGCAAAGAAGCCACAGCGTCGGCAGATATTGTCATTGCCTGCTGTTGCTGCGTTTCCAGCAGTCCAGACAGCGTGTTGAACGCGTTTTCGCCGAGATAGATCCCGCTCTGCTCTACGATATTTTTTAGCAACGTATGCCGACATTCTGGCCATGCGCGGGTGAGTTGATTACGCAGCGCATAGACCGCCAGTACCAGGCTCGCAAGATATTCTCCCGACATCAGCGCAAACGCATCAAGACTTTCGCAGGCGGTGTTGAGTCGTTCAATATTGTCTCGTGTCACGCCAGGGAGCGGAATTAACAGCGGATCTTTTTTAAGCAGATTCGCCAACAGAACAATGCGTTTTTCTTCAGGTTCATCAATGAAATGGCCAACGCCCGGGCGACTGGAAAGGCAAAATGCACGTTCATAGCGTTGCTTCAGACGCGAAAGACGATCGGCAACCCAGGTCTCCGGCAAGTTAAGCGAAGCGGCCAACTGTACGCGGGGAGTAAAGGGATTCAACAGCAGGAGCGCCAGCAACCGGTCATCATTATCATGACGTTGCAGAAGCTGGAAAAAGCTGCGTCTGTCGATGATATCCAGTTGATAGCCTGCGCTACCGCCAGGCTGAATACGGGCCTTACCGCTGAGCGTAAAGTTGATGTAATCAATATCGCGCAGGATGGTTCTGCCCGAAACGCCAGTTTGCCGCGCCAACGCGTTTAGCGAGCAGGGCTGCTGTTCAAGAAGGTCGACGAGCGTTAACTGGCGTTCGCTGAGCATCAGTTCACCTGACGAAAGTCGGTGAACGCGTTGACCTTATCTGTCGTCAGCGACATCAGCAGTTCGCGCACCAGCGTAAACAGAGCATCATAGTCCTTCGCGGAAATCATACCGCTGTTGGCGTGAAGGTAACGGGTGGGTAAACAGAGCGCCGCTACCGGGCGACCACCGCCCATCACGTTATAGCGCCCGCCGTCCGTCGCCCCGGTTTTCATGGTGCAAAACTGTACAGGAACAGTACGGCTTTCCGCACTCGCTTTTAACGCAGCAACCAGTTGCTGATTGGGGAAATAACGTTTATCAAACAGCATCAGGCCAGGGCCCGCGCCCAGTTTCAAGGGGTATTTGATGCTGTCGATGCCGGGCACATCGCCTGCGACCGCCGTATCCAGCACGATAACCACGTCAGGTTTGATATGTTCTGCTGAGGTTTGCGCCCCGCGCAGTCCGACCTCTTCTTCCACGCTGCCGACGCCGTAAAGCGTAATGTCGGGGTTATCCACCGTCTGTAACAGCTCCGTCATCAGCGCACAACCGACTCGGTTATCCAGCGCTTTGCCAACGATTTTATCCTCACCCCAGCGGGCAAAGTTCGCTTCCGGGCTAATAAAATCACCGATCGCAATGCCGCGTTTTTCCACCTCTTCGCGGCTGTTCGCGCCAATATCAATGAACATATCGTCAAAGGTCAGCGGCTGCTGTTTCTGCTTATCCGTTAAGGCGTGCGGCGCAACGGAGCCGATGATTCCGGGGATTTTTACGCCTTTGCGGGTGCGAATGGCGACCCGATGGTTCAGCATTGATTGACTCCACCAACTGCCAATGGTGGTAAAGCGCAGAAAACCATTATCGTCGACATGCGTGACCATAAAGCCAACTTCATCCATGTGACCGACGATCGCGACCTTTGGCCCGCGGTTGCCTTTGCGGGCGACAAAACTGCCGAGACCGTCAAAGGTAATGTCATCTACGTTGTGCTCCAGCGCGTTGATGAGGATATTACGCACTTCTTGCTCATCACCGCTGACGGCGCTGGCTTCGCATAATTGCTGAAGTAACTCAATGTTCATGTGCAAGCTCCTGCTGTGCGGCTTTACGTCTGAGCCACAATCCCTTCAGGATAATAATCAACGAAATGTTCAGCGCCAGACCGATTGCCAGCACCAGATAAAAGGAACCGACCGGCGACATCAGGCCGATCAGAGGGTCAAAGATACCTAATCCTGGCGCGAGACGTTTGATTCCGAAGGCGATCACCAGCATGCCGGTTATGCCGCCTGAGAGCGTATTCGCGGTAATCATCGGCAGCGGTGCGGCCAGCGCGTAGGGAATCGCCGGTTCGGTGGCGACGGTGGCGCCGACCACAATCGCGCTGCTGGCGGCCGCCTTTTCTTGTTGAGTAAACAGTTTTGGCGTCAGGTATGTCGCGATACCTGCTGCGACGGGCGGCATCAGTGCCACAACGCCGACAATGGCGTACCAGTCATAGATATGTTTTTCCAGCAGCGAAAAGCAGAAGAACCATGCGGTTTTGTTGATTGGCCCCCCCATATCAAACGCCAGCATTGCCCCAACGAGGAAGGCGGCACCCATTTTCATGGAGGGCGGAATGGTATTCAGGAAATGCAGCAGACCGCCCATGATATCTGACATCACCGGGCCGATGACGTAATACGTTAATACGCCAAACACCAGCAGAGTAACAAACGGGATCAGCATTGAACCGAGTAGCGGCTGGAGCGCTTTGCCGAGACGGACTTTACGAAACCACAGCACGAAATAACCGATCGCCAACCCCAGCACGACCGCGCCGAGAAATCCCGCGCCAGACTGAGTGCCGAGCAGCCCTTTATCGTTAGCGAGATAACACACTAAAAATGCCGGAGCAAAGGCGGGTTTATCCGCAATCGACCACGCGATATATGCCCCCATAATCGGGATCATAAAGGTGAAACCCAGATAGCCGATGGATTCGACAATCCAGGTAAATGACGGCGCGCCTTTCGACATATCGGTATAGGGCAAGCCGAACTGGACCAGCATATTGGCGATAGCGACCAGGATACCCCCACCAATAACAAACGGCAGCGCAGCGGAAACCCCGGCCATCAGATGGCTCATGATGCTGCCCTGTTGGACATCCTGTTTACCCAGCTTCACGCCGCTATCTGTGGCAAAAATCTGCGAATGAGAAGGTAATTGCGTGAAAATTTGGTCGATGTTTTTCAGTGCCTGTGAAATGGCGATCTCATAGACTTTTTTCCCGGCGAAACGCGCCCTGTCTTCACCGCCTAAGCCTCGCCCGGTGGCTAAAATGACATAATCAGCCGCGGCAATTTCATCCTGCGTCAGGCGGTTTTCGACGCCGCTTGCCCCCTGGGTTTCGACTTTAATGGTATGGCCGAGCGAACGCGCTTTTTGTTCCAGCGCTTCCGCGACCATGTAGGTGTGAGCAATGCCCGCAGGACAGTTGGTGATTGCCACTAAACGTAAGGATGACTGCATAGCCGCTTCCTTATGAGGTTAAGGTCTGATTTAACAGGGCAAGCACCTGGCTGGCGTCACCCTGCTTCAGTTGATTGATGAAATCCTGATGGATAATTTTGCGGCATAGCGTGCCGATGATTTTGACCTGGTCCTCTTCACCGGTTTGCGGCACGCCGAGGCAAATCCAGCAGTTGACGCCTTCGCCGTCGCTCGCCTTCCAGTCAAGACTCTGGGTTTTACGGGCAAACAGAACAAAGGGTTGCTTCACGCAGATGCTTTTTCCGTGAGGAACGGCGATGCCTGAGCCGAATCCCGTGGAATGCAGTTTTTCCCGCATCAGTAGCGTTTGCAGAAATAACGAACGATCGGTGATATAGCCATTCTTAAACGCTATTTCCGCGAGTTGTTTGAGGATGGAATAAGGGGTATTCCCCTGAATATTCAGATCAATACAGTTTGCGCCGACTGCTGGCATAGAGTGACTCCGTTAAAATCTTTTTTATGATTTTAACGATGAACGGACGATGAGATGAGCGGCAATATGTCGGCGGGTAATGACATAATTCGCGCTAAGCATGTGCAGCCTTTGTGCGCAAGCCCACATTTTGACGCCTTACACCGGGAAAAATAGAGGCGTTGTGGACCTCTTAATCGTAAAAAAAAGCGATGGTTATCACATTTTTCTCTTTTTATAAAAGCGACATAACCCGTTGCCGAGGGAGTCTTAATGGCGATTTTTTCATGCTTTATTAACTCAATGATAAGTAAGGGAATTGAAAAGTAATCTCTGGATAAAATTCAATTTATAAATGAGATATATATCACAAAAAACAGCTTTATAATGAGCCTGTCAATATTAGGTGATTACGAATTTATCAGCATTATGTGATCTTCATTGCAAATATCAAGCATGGAGTCAGGGAAAAATGTTTCTACGGACGCTTCGGAGGAAACACAATGAAAATGGGTATTGTCATTAGTGGTGGAGACGTTTCTGGAATAAATAATTTCATATTCCAGGTCGCCAGACTCGCGGATGCAAAAATTACGTTATTCAATGGTGGTATTCCCGGTTTACTGGAGAAAAATCACCATGACGTGACATGGCGGGATTTGGTCGATTTTTCTATCGCGGCGATACCTGTCATTACCTCAGGAAGAACCACCCGGAAGTTGCAGCGTAGCGAGTATGAAGCGATCGCCAGAAAACTTAAGTCGTTGCACATTGATGTGCTGATTATGGCGGGTGGCGACGGCAGTTTACAGTTTCTCAATACCCTGAGCGAGTTTGATATTAATTGTTTTGGCGTAGGAATGACTATCGATAATGATGTTTATGGCAGCCATTATACGATTGGTTTTTCGACCGCCTGCGAACAGATTATTAAGGAGGTTTCACGTTTAAGAAATACCGGCAGAGCGCTGCCCGGCCGCGTGTTTATGGTGGAATTGTTGGGCGGATATTGTGGTGAATTAACCCTGCAATCGGCCATTAAATGTAATGCAGATATTGCCCTGATCCCGGAATCCCAGATGCCGCTTGAAACCTTAGCGCAGCGGGTGAAGCAGAAACTGGCCATCCAGAACAGCGTGATTATTCTGTGCTCCGAAGGCTACACCCGAGAATATTCTCCCGGCTTTCAGGGAGCGATTGACACAATGATTAAACAACTCGAACCGCGAATTGGCGAGCGAATTCGTAAAACGATAGTCGGTTACGGTTTACGGAATGGCGATCCGACCTGTGAAGAAATTTATCAGGGCACCATTATGGCGAGCGAAGTGGTTCGGTGCATCCAGTCAGGGATGAAAAATAAAGCGATTATTATAAATCAAAGTAATAAACCTATTCCGATTGATCTCGTAAGTATGAAAAAACGTCTGGTTGATACAGAAGGACATCATTACAAACTTGCCAAACAACTCAATATTATTTGAGGAGACCTTACATGCTGAAAATTCTTTGCGTATGTGGCTGCGGCCTCGGTTCAAGTTTTGCTATTGAAATGACGGCGAAAGCGGTTTTAAAGAAACTGGAAATTCCTGCGCATATCGAACATACCACGGTATCCGAAGCGGGAGCGTTTAAATCTGACATGATCCTGACGCAAAAAACCTTTGCTGACATCTTAACGGCTGATGCCAGCGAAGAAGAAATTAAACGGGTCGTGGTTCTGAATAAGCTCACAGACAAAGACGAAATTGAAGCCAAGATCGTCGCGTTTTTAAAAGAGCGGAATCTGAAGGTAGCCCATTATGAATAGCTTCGTTGAATTCATCGTTAAAGATTTGCTCGGTCAGGCGTCGATATTAATTGCTTTTATCGCGATGCTCGGGCTTATCCTGCAAAAGAAATCGCCGGGAAAAACCGCTGAAGGCACGTTTAAAACGTTGCTCGGTTTTTTAATCATGATGGCCGGGATTAACATTATTGTCGCCACACTGACCTTCCTGAACGATATTTTTACTCAGGGATTTGGCATGAAGGGTTACATTACCGATGTGGCCGCCATTGCCGGATTAGCCAACCGCGAGTTGGGCTCAGAAGTGGCGTTAACCCTGATGGTGATTTTTGCTGTCAACATCATCATCGCGCGTCTGACGCCGCTGAAATACATCTTCCTGACCGGACAGGCGTTATTGTGGATGGCGACCATTGGCGCGGTCATTGGCTATAAATCGGGTCTTACCGGACTGCCGCTGATTCTGACCGGTGGTATTTTTGGCGGCATCATGGCGGTTCTGATGCCTGCGCTGGCGCAACCGGTGGTCAGACGTATCACCGGCTCGGATGATGTGGCGCTGGGACACTTTTGCACCATTGGCTACCTGGTACAGGCGGCGGTGGCTAAGGTGGTGGGCAAAGGGTCCCGCTCCACGGAAGACCTCGAATTACCTGATAACTTCAAGTTCTTACAGGATACCTACCTCGCAATGGCGGTCGTGATGGTACCGATGTACCTCATTCCGGCGCTGGCGGCGGGTCCGGAATATATCGCCCAGTTCTCCGGTGGTGTTAACTACCTGATGTATGCCTTCATGCAGTCCATTCAGTTTGTGGCCGGCGTCTTCGTGCTCTACAGCGGCGTGCGTTTGTTGCTCAACGAACTGGTTCCGGCGTTTCGCGGTATCGCCATGCGTATCGTCCCGGATGCTAAGCCCGCGCTGGATTGCCCGGTGCTGTTCCCTTATGCGCCCAACGCGGTGATTGTTGGATTCCTGGCGACAACCGTTGGTTCCATCATTGGCATGCTGGTGTTCCCGATGTTTGGTCTGGCGATGATTCTGCCGGGTCTGTTAACCAACTTTTTTGCCGGGGGGACGGCGGGGGTGTTTGGCAATGCGCTGGGCGGTCGTCGCGGGGCGATGATCGGCGGCGTGGTTCACGGTTTGTTCATCACCTTCTTGCCTGCGATTCTGGTGCCGATGCTGGAAACCTACGGTTTCACCGGCGTCACGTTCAGCGATTCAGACGTCATCAGCTCTGGCCTCGTCTTAGGTCACGCCTTCCAGAATAACTGGCTCTTTGTTGCGTTGTTCATTGTTTTTGTTGCCGCACTGGCATGGTTCGTAAACGGTAAATCCGCTAAGCCAAAAGGGGAAAATGTTCATGAGTCTGTATAACTTCAACGAGATCCTTAAAATCGGCCAGGAAAGAAATTTCAAAGCGATTGGATCTTTTAACCTGCACTGTATTGAAATGCTGCCCGCGTTTTTTAAAGCGGCGCAAAAAACGAATAGCCCGTTGATGATTCAGATTTCAACCGGGACGGCAGAATATCTGGGCTATCGCCTGTTAGTGGATGCGGTACGTTCGCTGGCAGAGAGCGAGAATGTCCCGACCTGCCTGCATCTGGATCACTGCTCTGATATCAGCGCCATTGAGACGGCGATGAATGCCGGGTTTTCCTCGGTCATGTATGACGGCTCGCACCTGGGACTGGAAGAGAATATCGGTAATACCCGCATCGTGGTGGAGATGGCACGACCACGAAATATTACGGTGGAAGGCGAGCTCGGGGCTATCGGCGGCTCAGAGGATGGTAAAGCGGTGGCGGCGGAGGATATCTGCTTTACGACGGTAGAAGATGCCAAACGCTTTGTTGATGAAACGCAGGTCGACATGCTGGCGGTGTCGGTGGGCACGGTGCACGGTTTGTATACCGGTAAGGCGCAGATTCAACATCAGCGGCTGAAAGAGATCAGCGCCGCGACCGCTGTTCCGCTGGTATTACACGGTGGAACAGGGGTGAGTGATGACGATATGCGTCTGGCGGTTACCGAAGGCATTAATAAAGTGAATGTCGGTACGGAAATGAACGTGCAATGGGTCGATCAGTGTAAAAACACCTTTGAGAAAGGCAAGGTGAATGACAGCGTACGTAAGTTTTTAATTCCGGCAAATAATGCGGTAACCCAGGTATTAATGGAAAAGATCGCTTTATTTAAATAACGCCGTTATTAATGAATGATATTTTGTTGCCCTGTTGTCCATCAGGGCGGGGGATCGCTATGTTTGAATCTTTGAAATCGTTATGGAAAAAAGAAACACGCCCGCCGGAAGAATATGATGAACAATCCCGTGTTCTGGCGGAAGAAATCGCCAGGCTGGAAGGTGAACTGCAGGGCAACCCAGGTAATGGCGAAATACAGAAAGCATTAATGCTTACCTATAATCGGGCGCTGTCGGTTTATGCCAAAAGCCAAACGTACCGACAGGAAATTGATTCGCTTTTTGTACGTATAGATGAGTTACGTAATGTTATTCGCCGGAATATTTAGAGCCAGATTCATTAAGCTCTTAGGGAGTCGTCATGACGATAAAAGAATTACTTATCGAGGCCGATGCGATTCAGGTTGGCGTAGCAGAAACTGACTGGCAGAAGGTGATTCAACTGGCGGCCAGTCCATTGGTTGCAAAAGGGTATATTTCAGCGGAATACGGTCAGGCGGTTATCGACAACACCCTCAGTCATGGGGCGTATTATGTGTTTGATGAAGGTGTCGCGATCCCCCATGCCCGTCCAGAGTGTGGGGTGAAGCGTAACTGTTTTAGCATGGTGCTGCTGGATAAGCCCATTCAGTTTGCTGACAGTGAAGCCGCCGACATTGTCATTATGTTTGGCGCGCAGGACAGTAATGCGCATATCGAAGAGGGCATTCGCGCCATCGTCGCCTTACTCGACAATGATGAACGCATGGCGAAGCTGCGAGCGGCAAGTTCCCGCGAAGAGGTGGTCGCGCTGCTATGAAACGACACCTCTCGCCAGACTGTAAAACAGTCATTTTAATCAACGGGATCCCCGCTTCAGGTAAAAGCACGATCACCCGGCAGTTATCGGAAGCATTTAGCCTGCCGCTGCTGACGATTGATGGGATCAAAGAGCCGTTTATGGCGCGCTTTACGGATATCGACCGGCCTTTCAATCGGCAGTTAGGCTGTGCGGCCTATGAGGTGATCTGGTCGATTATCGGCCACTCTCCGGCGAGCGTCGTCTGGCTGGTTGACGCCTGGTTTGGCTTTCAGCCTCGTGAAACGTTACTGCGACTA
Source organism: Citrobacter sp. T1.2D-1 (assembly GCF_950098555.1). Classification (NCBI taxonomy): domain Bacteria; kingdom Pseudomonadati; phylum Pseudomonadota; class Gammaproteobacteria; order Enterobacterales; family Enterobacteriaceae; genus Citrobacter; species Citrobacter sp. T1.2D-1. Next base: position 104,144 of record NZ_CATNHH010000006.1, on the reverse strand, counting down.
TTGCAGCAGGCGGGCGTTGAGAAGGTGGTTGAGGTGTGGAACCACATTACGCCCGAGCTCGCGGTGACGCGCTACGCCACGCGGCTACAGGCCCGTAAGTCGGGCCATCCTGGTGAGGAGTATCTGCCTGAACTGGCGCAACTGGCAGCACGCGCTGAGCCGATGCGGCTCGGGCCGGTATTAACGGTAGACCAGGCGCAAGCGTTGGATATTAACGCCGTTATCACCTGGATAGACGAACAGATAGCGAAAACCTGAACGACAAATTGTCGTTAACACGTTAAGGGCGCCCACGGGCGCTTTTTTAGTGTATCCCCGCCATCCGCAGCAGTGCCGTGACCACGGCAGCGGCAATAATCACCACAATCAATGGCATTTTTCGCCAGGCGAGGAAGACCGCGAAGGCGACGCCGAGGACGCGCGCCATGCCGGCAAAGTGCTCGCCTTCATAAAAGGTGGTGGCCAGCGCGACGGAAAACAGCAGTACCGTAGCGGCATCGGATAACAACGCCTGAGAGCGTTCAGAGAGTGCCAGTCGGCTGCCGAGTTTGGCGCCGCCGAGGCGCATTAAATAGGTTCCCGCCGATAAAATGGCGATGCCGACGATGAACAGCGTCATGTTGCCCATTATTTCTTCCTCGTCAGTAAACCCAGCAGGGAGAGCAGAACCGGCAGTCCGACCGGTGCAAAGGGAACGGCGGCGAGCGACACGACGGCACCGCTCAGGCCACGAATCAACGTGGTGCGGTTTTTAAACGCCGGGACGACGAGTGCCAGCAGGATGGCCGGGAACACGGCGTCCAGTCCAATGGTTTCCGGGGCGGGCAACAGTTGCCCCACCACCGTACCCAGCAACGTTCCCAGCGGCCACAGAATGGCGACGCCAAGGCCGCACAGCCAGTAGGCGGCTTTGCGCTGCTCCGGGGTTTTCTGCGACAGGCCGAACACCACGCTTTCATCGTTCATAATATGGCAGCCGAAAAAGCTTGCCGCGCGGGTGCCGACCAGGTCGCGTACCGTCACGCCAAACGGGACATGACGGGCGTTAACCAGTAAGCCAGCAGCGGCGGCGGCTAACGGATTGCCGCCGCTGGCGATAATGCCAATAAACATAAACTCGGACGCCCCCGCCAGCACACAAATAGAGAGTATAAACGGCACCCAGACCGGGAAGCCGTAAGCCATCGCCAGCGAACCGTAGGACATCCCCACCACGCCTACTGCCAGGCAGACCAGAAAGATTGCTTTTATTGTGTCTGCCTTCAGACAGGAGAAGAAGCGCGTCATGATTTAGCCATATCGAACGAATTTCCATTATAATGAACGCAACACAGATGTTTGACAAGATGAACGATTCGTTCGATATAAAAAACATGGAGTCGTGTATGACACAACCCATCAGCGTGATTGCTAAGAGTCTGGTTCGCGAACGTCAGCGAACGGGGCTGTCTCTGGCAGAAATCGCCCGACGGGCGGGGATTGCCAAGTCGACGCTTTCCCAACTGGAAGCGGGAAATGGTAATCCTAGCCTGGAAACGCTCTGGTCGCTCTGCGTGGCGCTGGATATTCCCTTTGCGCGGCTGCTGGAGCCGCAGGCGCAAAAAACGCAGGTGATCCGTTGCGGTGAGGGCACAAAAGTGGTGGCCGAACAGGCGCACTATCAGGCGATTTTACTGGCCGCCTGCCCGCCAGGCGCACGGCGCGATATCTATTTGCTGTTGACCCAGCCTGGAGCCGACCGCATTTCTCAGCCGCATCCGCCGGGATCGATCGAACACATTATTGTGACGAAGGGAAAAGCGCTGGTCGGCCTGACGGAAGCCCCAGAAGTGTTAGGTGAGGGCGACTATATTTGTTATCCCGCCGATCAGGAGCATATCTTTAAAGCGCTGGAAGCCGATACCCAGGCGATTCTGGTGGCTGAGCAGAGTTTAGCGAACCTGGAATTTCACCGCTATGGTATGCAAAAGGCGCCATCGAATGATTACTCTTAACTATTTTCTTTCTTAATTCATATTTAATTATTTTTATGATATTTCGTTTATTTTAGCCCTTTTGTTATATTCCTCACGAACTGAAAGCTTTCGGCGTTTACACAAAGAAAGCTGCGTGTTAGTAATTGTTGGCCTGTGGCGTTGTAACAGTTGATTATTATTTTTATCAATTGCTGCCGTTTTTAAATATAAAAATAATACATATTACCTTGTTATTCACTCTGCGTATTTCTAAAGGAAATACGCTGTTCATTATTTATTTAAAGGAACGCGAATAAATGAAGGAATCGACGCTGGCTTTAGCAATAGGTCTATTATTAGTTGCTAATAATAGTTTTGCTAAAACGCAAAAAATGACACTGGAACAACGACTCGAACAGCTGGAAGCGCGACTGGAAGCGGCAGAAAACCGGGCGGCGAAGGCGGAAAATCAGGTTCAGCAATTACAGACCCAGCAGGCAACTGAAATACGTGAGATTAAAGCGGCACAGGGCAATACGCCCGTAAACGGTCAGACCTCTGCGGAGGAGACGAAAAAGAATGCCGCGACGCCGAATCTGCTGCTGTCCGGTTATGGCGATCTGAAAATCTACGGTGACGTAGAATTCAACATGGATGCGGAAAGTAATCATGGCCTGCTGGCAATGACCAATGCCAATGTTAATAACGATCCGACTAACGAACAGTGGAATATTAATGGCCGAATTTTACTGGGCTTTGACGGCACGCGTAAGTTAGATAATGGCTATTACGCCGGATTCTCCGCTCAACCGTTGGGTGATATGAAGGGCATGGTGAATATTGATGATGCCGTCTTCTTCTTTGGTAAAGAGAATGACTGGAAGGTGAAGGTCGGGCGCTTCGAAGCCTACGATATGTTCCCTCTTAATCAGGATACGTTTATTGAGCACTCGGGGAATACCGCCAACGATCTGTATGACGACGGCAGCGGCTATATTTACATGATGAAAGAAGGCCGTGGTCGTTCTGATGCCGGCGGCAACTTCCTCGTCAGCAAGCAGGTGGATAACTGGTACTTTGAGTTAAACACTCTGCTGGAAGAGGGGACCTCACTTTATAACGATGACGAATTCCACGGTCGGGCAATGGAACAACAGAGGAGCGTTGCCTATTTGCGTCCGGTTATTTCGTGGTCACAGGATGCGTTCTCAGTTGCTGCCGCGATGGAATCGAACGTCGTCAATAACGCTTATGGTTACACTAATTCAAACGGTAAATTTGTCGATCAGTCCGATCGTACCGGTTACGGTATGACAATGACGTGGAATGGTTTAAAGACCGATCCGGAGAATGGCATCGTGGTAAACCTGAATACCGCGTATCTGGATGCCAACAACGAAAACGACTTTACTACCGGGGTGAACGCGCTGTGGAAGCGTTTTGAGCTGGGCTATATCTACGCGCATAACAAGATTGATGATTTTGAAGGGGTAGTGTGTGATGACGGCTGCTGGATTAACAATGAAGGCACCTATGACATTCATACTATTCACGCGTCGTATCAGTTCGCTAATGTGATGAATATGCAAAACTTCAATATTTACCTTGGTGCATATTATTCGATTCTGGATAGCGACGGGGATAACGTGAACGGTGACGATTCTGACAGTCGCTATGGTGGGCGCGTCCGCTTTAAATATTATTTCTAAACGAAAGGGCCCGGTAGCGCTGATGCCTACCGGGCTCATCGGTTACTCCAGATAAAACACGTCTTTCAGCTCCGCGCTCACCGGGCTGTTATCCGGGTTTGCGGGCATGACGTCACGCATATGCTTCCACCAGCGCTGACAAACGTCGGTGCTGGCAACGGCGTTCCAGCGTTCTTCGGACTCAATCTCGACGGTTGCGAACAGCAGATTGCGGTCTTTATCGAGATAAATCGCGTAATGATGCGCGCCGTGAGCCTTCAGCACCGCTTCCAGCTCTGGCCAGATGGGATTATGACGACGCTGATATTCCTCGTGCGCGTCGGCATTCACCTGCATCACGAACGCTTTGCGGATCATAACGCCTCCAGGTACAGCTCGCGCACATCGTCACGGCTGGCGGTACGCGGGTTGCACGGTGCGCAAGGGTCTGCCAGCGCTTTGTCCAGCCAGCCTTCGATATCCTCTTTAGTGACGCCGAGCTGGCTGAAACCTGTCGGAATGCCGACGCGTTTGCTCAGCGCGCGGATGGCGTTGATTGCTTCCTGACTCGCGGCTTCATCGCTCATACCACGGGTATCAACACCCATCGCCTGCGCGATACGGGCAAAACGCGCTACCGCGTTCGGACGGTTAAAGTTTTCGATAATCGGCAGCAGGATAGCGTTACAAACGCCGTGCGGCAGGTTATGCGTGGCACCCGGCTGGTGCGCCAGAGCGTGAACCAGTCCCAGACCGGCGCTGTTAAACGCCATACCCGCCAGATACTGACCAAATGCCATCTGCTCGCGCGCTTCCAGGTTGTGACCATCATCAACCGCTTTTGGCAACCACAGGTTGATCAGGCGAATCGCCTCCAGCGCATTGGCGTCGGTTAGCGGGTGCGCGCCGACAGAAACATACGCTTCCACCGCGTGAGTCAGCGCATCCATGCCGGTTGCCGCCGTTACGGAGGCCGGGATTTCCAGCATCACGCTGGCATCGTCCACGGCGATGTCCGGGATGATGTTCGGATCGATGATGACCTCTTTCACCTGGCGTCCGGAGTCGATAATGACCGCGTTACTGGTCATTTCGGCGGCTGTCCCAGCGGTGGTATTGATAGCAACCAGCGGCACGCCGGGGTTTTTCACTTTACCTACGCCGGAATAGGCGGTGGAGGGGCCAGGGTTTGCGGTGAGTATTTTCACGGCTTTGGCGGTATCGATCGGGCTGCCGCCGCCAAAGGCGATGATGTAATCACAGTTCGCACCCTGATAGGCCGCGTAACCTTTTTGTACCAGCGCTTCGGTCGGGTTCGGGAACACTTCATCGAACAGGTGGTACGACATTTTGTGCTCATCCAGCGCCGTAAACAGGCTGTCGAGCAGGCCCAGCTTAACCAGTTGACCGTCGGTGACGATCAGCGCTTTGCCCCATTGCTTATTCGCAACGAGGTTCACCATATCGCCAATCGCGCCCGCGCCATGCAGACTGATTTTTGGAAGTGCCAGCATAAAGCTCATGTTTTTTCTCCTTAAAGTGATGATATTTCCGGCGGCAAAACTCCATGTCGCCGGGGGGATTCAGATTCGTCGTCGTTGCATAACCCGGCGCGTCAGGATGGGCAGCGAGATAACCACAATCAGCATCGCGCCGATAATGATCGACATGACGATGCCCGGCACGTTGAGCAGACTCAGACCGAAGGTCACCAGCCCCATCAGGAAGGCCGCGATGATGACGCCGGTCATACTGCCGGAGCCGCCGAGAATATTGACGCCGCCCAGCACCGCCATCGTTACCACCGCCAACTCCCAGCCCATCGCGATGGTGGGACGCGTACTGCCAAGTCGGGAGGTGAGCAACACGGCGGCCAGTCCCGCCATGAGTCCGACCAGGGCGAATAAAATCAGGTTGTGGCGTTTGACGTTAATGCCGGAATACCACGCGCCCACCGGGTTATTGCCGATGGCGTAGGTGCGGCGACCAAAGTTTGTTTTGTGCAGCAGGAAGGTGAACGCTATCGCCAGCACGATAAACAGCGCGAACTCGAACGACAGCGCCCCCCAGACATAGCCCTGACCAAACCACGCAAAGCTCTCCGGCCAGGCATTCAGCGCCTGATCGCCGAGCAAAATGTAGGTTATGCCGCGATACAAGCTCATGGTGCCGATGGTTATCACAATGGACGAGAGGTTGAACCGCGTGACCAGGATGCCGTTCAGCAGCCCGCACAAGAGTCCGGTTCCCAGTCCGACACAGACCAGCAGGGGCGTATCCATCCCCGCCGCCGCGCAGAATCCCATGGCTGTCGAACTGAGCGCCAGGGTCGAGGCCACCGAGAGATCGATCTCCCTGGCGATAATCAGCATCGCCATCGGCAGCACGATGATCGCTTTTTCGGTGAAGTTGAACGTCGCGTCGGAGAGATTCCAGATATTAAGGAAGTACGGCGAGGCCAGCGCATTGACGATAAATACCGCCAGGGTGACGGTAAGCAGAAAACCTTCCCAGCACAACAGGCGTTGCCAGACCGCACGCGTATCGGGGGCGCGTTCGATCGCTTCAGACGTCATCACTTTACTCATGAGTTCACCGCCTGTTTTTGCCGTGCCAGTGCCGCGTTGCGCAGAATTAAACGGCCTTTCTGTTTATTGCTGCGTTCATTAAGCAGAACGGCAATCACGATCACCGCGCCGGAAATGGCCATCTGCCAGAAAGGTGAGATGCCAATGACGGGCAAAGCGTTATTGATCACGCCGAGGAACAACGCGCCACACAGGCAGCCGAGAACGCGACCGATCCCTCCCATCGTACTGATCCCCCCAATCACACAGGCTGCCACAACCTGTAACTCAAAACCGTTAGCTACATCGACATAGGCAACAGCGAATCGGGAAATCCACAGGTAGCCGCAGAAACCGGCGAGGGCACCCGACAGGCAGAAGCTGACGAACTGCATTTTCCCGGCGTTGATCCCGGTGTAGTACGCTGCGGTGGCGTTACCGCCTGCGGTGTAAAGCGCCCGCCCAGTGCGGCTGTAGCGCAGGAAGTAGCTCACCACGATAACGGCGGCGATAGCACACCAGCTCAGCACCGGCAGGCCAAGCAGGACGAAACGGGGAAGGGCGAGGAAGCTGTCGCTCATCTGATGCGAGTTAATCCAGCCACCGTTCGACAGCAAAAAGATAATGCCGCGATAAATACTCATGGTGCCGAGCGTGACCACAATTGCCGGAATACCTAATTTCCAGACCAGCAGACCGTTGATCATCCCCATCACCAGGCCACAGGCGGTTGCCAGTAACATCAACGCCCAGACGGGGATCTCAGGATGCTGGAAGTTGAGCAGGGCGACGATCATCCCGGTGAGCGCCAGATTGGCGGCCATCGACAGATCGATACCTTTGGTTAGCAGCACCATCATTTGCCCGAGCGCCAGGATGATAAGAATGGCGGTGTCATTGAAGATTTCGGCCAGGTTGCCGGGGGAGACAAACGACGGGACGCGACTGCCGATGGCGGCGATCATCAGGAGGATGACCGCCGCCAGCAGGGCTTCGCGATGTTTAAGCAGACGCTGAATCATTATGCTGCCTCCTTAGCGATGCCGCTGGCGGCGCTGACAATGGCCTCCGCCGTGGCTTCACCGGCGCGGTATTGCGCGACCATCAGCCCTTCGTGCATGACAATAATTCTGTCTGCCATGCCCATCACTTCCGGGAGTTCTGAGGAAACCATGATCACCGCCAGACCTTGCGCCACCAGTTCGGACATAAACTGGTGCACTGCCGCCTTCGAACCGATATCAATGCCTTTGGTCGGTTCGTCGAGAATAATCACTTCAGGATGGGTGGCGAGCCATTTGCCAATGACCACCTTTTGCTGATTGCCGCCAGAGAGCGTTTCGACCGCCTGACGCCAGCTAAAGGCTTTGACCTGCAGGCGTTTGGCGTAGCTGTCAGCCAGTTGCCACTCCCGCGCCGCATTGAGCACGCCGCGCGGATTCAGCTTACTCAACTGCGGCAGGCTGATGTTCTCGGCGATACTCATTTCAATGATTGCCCCCTGTTTTTGCCGCTCTTCCGGCACGCAGACAATACCGGCGCGAATTGCATCGGCGGGCTGATGAAAATGAATGGCCCGCCCGTTGAGGCGGATCTCACCGTGAGAAGGCCGGGAAACGCCGGACAGCGCCTGCATCAGTTCGGTACGCCCCGCGCCCACCAGTCCGTAGAAGCCGAGGATCTCCCCTTTTCTCAGGGTGAAATCAATGTGAGCAAATTCGGTGGGATGACAGAGATCTTTCACCTCCAGCACCGTCTCGCCTTTCTCACTGGCCACTTTCGGGAAGGTTTGGGTAATGGCGCGTCCCACCATCATGGCGACCATCCGCTCTTCGCTAATCTCATGGATGTCGCCGGAACTGACAAACGCGCCGTCGCGCAGAATGGTGTAGTAGTCTGCCAGCTCAAAGATTTCATCAAACTTGTGAGAGATAAACAGAATCGCTTTGCCTTCCTGCTTCAGGCGCTCAACGATTTGATAAAACTCCAGAATTTCGTGCTGTGACAGCGCTGCGGTTGGCTCATCGAGAATCACCACCTGGGCCTCAAAGGAGAGCGCACGGGCAATGGCCACCATATGGCGCTGCGCGATACTCAGGGTTTTCAGCGTGGCGTGCGGATCGATCTGCACCTCAAGCCGGGTGAGAATTGCCAGTGCCCGACGGTGCATTTCTGGCCAGTCGAGCTTTTTGAGAAGACCTTTATACAGGTACTGGCCGACAAAAATATTCTCGGTCACTGACAGCTCATCGAACAGCACCGTTTCCTGATGAATCGCGGTGATGCCGACTTTATGCGCCGCTTCCGGATTCGGGAGCCGAACAGGAATAGCTTTGTAGAGGATTTCCCCCTCTTCTGGCTGATAGATACCGGTCATCACTTTGACCAGCGTGGATTTCCCCGCGCCATTTTCGCCCACCAGCGCGGTCACTTTGCCAGGCCAGAGATCGAGTTGCACGTTCTCAAGGGCGCGCACGCCGGGGAATATCTTGGTGATCCCATGAAGTTGTAGTAAAGGGGTGGACATGTCAGTTCTCCTCTTCATGTAGCGTTGCCGGATGGCGCTAACGCTTATCCGGCCTACAAAACGTATCGGTACTCGCCGGCCGGATAAGCACAACGTCATCCGGCGGCGTGACCCTGGGATCAGAAGATTTTTGAGAACTTATCTATGTTGCTGGCATCGTAGACGAATGGCTTAGCCATCGCGCCATTGCCGTCGGCATCCAACTGCACTTTGCCCAGTCTCCCCATATTGGCTTCGGTTTTGCTGGCGGTGCCTTTGACCAGATCGACCGCCAGATATGTTGCCGCATAGCCCAGATCGATAGGGTTCCAGATCGCAAAACTTTTCGACGCGCCCGACTTCACCGCCCCCGCCATTTCAGACGGCAAGCCAAGGCCGGTCACGTACACTTTGCCAATTTTGCCCTGATCCTTCACCGCCTGTGCCGCGGCGACAATGCCGACGGAAGAAGGGGAGACGATCACTTTCAGGTCAGGGTAAGATTTGAGCAGCCCCACCGCTTCACGGTAGCTCTTGTCAGAGAGATCGTCGCCATAGGCCACGGTCACCAGGTTGATGGACGGATACTGCGCAAGCACCTTTTTCATCTCCGCAATCCAGATATTCTGGTTGGTCGACGTTGGCGTGGCGCTCAGGATCGCCACATCCCCTTTCTCCACGTTCAGCGCCTTCAGCGCATCGGCGGCGAGCTTGACGTTGGTTTCGCCGATCAGCGCATTATTCGACGGATTAAGGTGGATCTGCCGACCCGCAGGCGCCACGCCGGAATCCCATGAGACCACTTTGATCCCGCGCTGCATCGCTTTTTTCAATACGGGCACGACGGCATCGGGATCGTTGGCGGAGATGGCGATCGCATCAACACCCTGGGCGATCAAGCCGTTCAGAACTTCGATCTGGGCTTCTGCGGTGGTCGTGGTGGGACCGGTGTAGATCACGTTGACATCACCGATCTCTTTGGCGGCTTCCTGGGCGCCGACGTTTGCGGCTTCGAAGAATCCATTACCTAACGATTTCGCCACCAGGGCGATTTTCACTTCAGCTAAAGCGGAACCGGACAACGCCAGAATGGCAACGGTGAGGATCAAGCTTGTCTTTATTTTCATTGCTTTTACTCCACATAATGTTGATTCCCATAGGGAATGGTTTGGATTTGCAGGTGACAGAGTTCGCCCCGTCTCAGTGAGCGGGGCGCGATGTTGTTATCAATACAGTTCTAATGCACTGGCGAGCGGGGTGACGCCAAAGCGTTTACCCAGCGCAATCAGGTCCTCGCGGCTGATGGTTTGCTTCATACCGCCCATCGACAGCACTTTGACTAACACTTCAGCGGACTTCTCGGCGGTATCGATCAGCCCAAACGCTTCATCCAGCGTCGGGCCGCTGCCGAATACGCCGTGGAATGGCCACAGCACCAGCGAATGTTTCTGCATTTCTTGCGCGGTAGCCTGACCTATCTCGTCGGTGCCCGGCACCATCCACGGCAGAATGCCCACGCCATCCGGGAAGACCACCAGACACTCGGTACTGCCTTCCCACAGTTTGCGGGTGAAAAGCGCGGTGCTGTTTTCCAGCACATAGGTCAGGGCGATCAGGTTGGTGGCGTGGCAGTGCATGATCACGCGATCTTTACCTTGAGTGGTCTGGATGCGCTCGCAGTGTGACAAGAAGTGTGCCGGTAGCTCAGAGGTGGGAACCGCTTCGTTCGTCAGCCCCCATAGAATGTGGTAGCCCGCCCCGTCGCTGTCCACTTTCACGATGCCTAAATTGGCGGCGGGATCGAGCTGTACGTTGCGGAAGAATTTACCGGAGCCGGTTACGATAAACGGCGTGTTCGCCAGCAGCGGCATTGGCTGGCTCAGGGCAATGTAGCGCGGCGCACGATGGAAGTCGGCGCTGAAGGGGGAGAGGTCCGCGTCGTCGAGACGCAGCGTCAGGTTGCCGCCGTTGCGCTCATCCCAACCTTTCAGCCAGGCATCGGAAGTGGCTTTAATCATTCCCTGAACAAACCAGGCGTCGAGAATATTTTGCATAAAAGATGTACCTGTCTTAGTAAATGCCCGATGGCGCTGCGCTTATCGGGCCTACGATGTTGAGAGTGCCAGTAGGCCGGATAAGCGCAGCGCCATCCGGCAATGATGCGTTAACCGCGTTTGCTCAAAATCTCTTTCTCATAGGTGCGAACGCTCTCCAGCCACTGGCTACCGGTTGGCGTGTCATGGCGCTGGCAATACATCTCCCATACCGCCTGCCACGGCAGACATTTCTGCTCTTCCAGCAGTGCCAGACGCGCGGTGTAATCACCGCTGGCTTCCAGTTGACGCAGATGTTCGGTCGGTTCCAGCAGGGCGCGCAGCAGCGCTTTTTTCATGTTGCGGGTGCCGATGACCCATGCCGCGATGCGGTTGATGGAAGCGTCGAAGAAGTCGAGACCGATGTGGACGCGGTCGAACAGGTTGTGGCGTACGATCTCGCTGGCAATCGCCTGGGTTTCATCATCCAGCAGCACCACGTGGTCGCTGTCCCAACGCACCGGGCGGCTCACGTGCAGCAGCAGACGAGGCACGTACAGCATGGCAGCGGAGATCTTGTCGGAGATCACTTCAGTGGGATGGAAGTGGCCGGCATCGAGACACAGCGCGGTCTGGCGACTGGTGGCGTATCCCATGTAGAACTCGTTGGAGCCGACGGTGTAGCTTTCCGCGCCGATACCAAAGAGTTTGCTTTCGACGGCGTCGATATGGTGCGCCGGATTCAGTTTTTCACTGATGACCTCATCCAGCGCCTCCATCAGGCGCTGACGCGGGGCCAGACGGTCCACAGTGACATCTTTCATGCCGTCCGGGATCCAGATATTCATCACCGACGGCGTACCCAGTTGTTCACCAAAGTAAGCGGATACGCGGCGGCTGGCCTTGCAGTGGTCGATCCAGAACTGGCGGATGTTGTCATCGGCGTGCGCCAGCGTGAAGCCATCTGCGCTCAGCGGATGCGAAAAGCAGGACGGATTGAAATCCAGACCGAGTTGATGCGCTTTTGCCCACTCCACCCAGTTTTTAAAGTGCTCCGGTTTGATATTGTCGCGGGCGACCGGGGTATCCGATTCCAGATAGATAGCATGCAGATTCAGTCGTTTGGGACCTGGGATCAGGCTGATCGCCTGTTCCAGATCGGCGCGTAGCTCACGGGCATTGCGCGCTTTACCCGGATAGTTGCCGGTGGCCTGAATACCGCCGGTTAGCGACCCTTCCGGGTTTTCGAAACCGGCTACGTCATCGCCCTGCCAGCAGTGCATCGAGACCGGCAGACGATCGAGCTGGCGCAAAGCCTCCTCGACATCAATACCTACTGCGGCGAAGCGTTGTTTCGCCAGTTCCCAGGCTTGTTCCAGTTGAGTGGTCATGCGCAAAGCTCCTTTGTCTGTCGTTTTGAATGAAATTGCGCGATATAGCGGGCAATCTCACTATCAGGATTGGGGGTAAAAGTGGTCAGGTTGTCGTTGGCGGTGACCACCTGGCGGAAGTCATCGACGTTGCTCAGTTCATCCAGCGTCATCAACTGGATACCAATGTTGCCGAGCGTGGAGGCTTCAACAGGGCCGGCGATGACGCGGATACCGCAAGCATCGGCGCAAAGCTGGTTCAGCAAGACGTTCTGGCAGCCACCGCCAACAATATGCAACTGGCTGAAAGACTCGCCGCGCAGCGTCGCCAGTTCCTGCAACACATCGGCGTACAGCAGCGCCAGGCTGTCGAAAATACAGCGGGCCAGTTCCGCATCGCTGTCGGGCACCGGCTGCCCGGACTCGCGGCAGGCGGCCTGAATTTCGGCACTCATGTTGGCGGGGTTGATAAAGCGATCGTCATTCGGGTTGATCAGGAAACGACAAACGGGCAATGACCGCGTGGCGGCAATTAACGCGGACAGGTCGTCCACCTGACGCTCTTTCAGCACACGCTGTAACAGCCACAGTCCCATGATATTTTTCAGTACCCGATAACGCCCTTCCGCGCCGCCTTCGTTAGTGATGTTCGCTGCCAGTGCGGCGTCGTTGGTGTAAGGCGTTCTGCTTTCAAAGCCCATTAACGACCAGGTGCCGGATGAGAGATACGCGCTGTGTTTATCGGCCAGCGGCGAGGCGATTACCGCGCTGGCGGTGTCATGACTGGCGACGGCCACCACCGGGATTTGATTTTTCTGTGGGCAAATCCAGTAACCAATCACGTTGCCCGGATGCGTGGGGCGGCCAAACCAGGCGTTGTCCGCCCCCGTCCACGCCAGCAGCGTTTCATCCCAGTCGTCGCTGTTGATATTCACCAGTTGAGTGGTGGTGGCGTTGGTGTATTCCCAGTTCAATTCCCCGGTCAGACGAAAGCTGAAGTAGTCGGGAATCAGCAGGGCGTGCGCGACCTGCGCAACCTGCTCCGGCTGTTGTTCGACCTGTGCGCGCAGTTGGTAAAGCGTGTTGAAGGGCAGGAACTGGATCCCGCTGCGTTGATAAATCGCGCATTTACCGAGCTGTTCCTGCGCGCGCTGCATCACTCCCGTGGTGCGGCTGTCACGGTAGGAAACCGGTAGTCCGACACGTTGACCTTGTTTATCGAGCAGGACATAGTCCACGCCCCAGGTATCAATACCGATACTGTCAATGCGGATACCTTCATCGCAGACTTTTTCCAGACCCAGGCGGATGGCGTCTTCGAGGCTGTCGAGATCCCAGGTGTCGAAACCGTCCTGCTTTTGCAGGCAGTTAACGAAGCGGTGAATTTCACGCAGCGTCAGGGTGCGATGTTCACTGTCATAGCGCGCCAGCATTACGCGTCCGCTGGAGGCGCCAAGATCGACAGCGACACAATGGCGAAAAGTCATAGTGAGGTCCTTCTGAGTTTCATTAAGCCCAGTCTAGAAAACCTCGTCATGGCTCACCTTCTTGTTACTGACAGGCAAAATTGGCCGCTGGCAAGAAAGCAAAGGTGAACGTGATAACGTTCACAGTTTCCGGTAATAAGCGCGATATCCCCTGATGTGACGCCGTCCGCATTTCCGGATCTTTCCCGTCTTTTCTTGAAAAATTGACCCTGTTTGCACGGTTTCGTGTCAAAAATTTAAGGTGAGGTGGCTAACCCTTAATTACTATTTCTGACATGTTCATTTGACCCGGATGCCATCATGACCGTACTGCACAGCGTGGATTTTTTTCCATCAGGTAAAGCGCCCGTGGCCATCGAGCCCCGGCTACCGCAGCCTGCTTTTCCAGAGCATCATCATGATTTTCATGAAATTGTGATTGTGGAACATGGCACCGGTATTCATGTGTTCAATGGGCAGCCCTATACCATCAGCGGCGGTACGGTTTGCTTTGTCCGCGACCATGACCGGCACTTGTATGAACATACGGACAATCTTTGCCTGACCAATGTGCTCTACCGCTCGCCCGATGCGTTCCGCTTCCTGGCCGGACTGGATCAACTGCTGCCGCAGGAACAGGATGGCGTGTATCCCTCCCACTGGCGGGTAAATCAGGGTGCGCTGCAACAGGTGCGTCAACTGGTGGCAAAAATGGAACAGGATGGCGATGAGAGCGATCTCCCCGGCGTGGCCAATCGTGAAATTCTGTTTATGCAGTTGCTGGTGCTGCTACGCAAAAGTAGCCTGATGGAAGGGGCGGAAAATAACGATGCACGGCTGAATCATCTGATGGCCTGGCTGGAAGATCATTTTGCGGAAGAAGTGTGCTGGGAGGCGCTGGCCGGTAGGTTCTCGCTGTCCCTGCGCACATTGCATCGCCAGTTGAAGCAACAGACCGGATTGACGCCGCAGCGCTATCTCAACCGTCTGCGTTTAATCAAGGCCCGCCATCTGTTACGTCATAGCGATGAAAGCGTCACGGAGATCGCCTATCGCTGCGGTTTCGGCGACAGTAACCACTTTTCGACCCTGTTTCGCCGTGAATTTGACTGGTCGCCGCGCGACATCCGCCAGGGACGGGATGCGTTACTTCAGTAACGCGAATACTATCAACGTTTTTCGCCGCCAAATTGCTGATAATCATCGATCTGTGATGCCGGATGGCGACGCGGTGGCGTCTTATCCGGCCTACGTGTTCACGTAATTTGTAGGCCGGATAAGGCGAAGCCGCCATCCGGCAAGGAATATTCTGGTGGCGAATCAACTGATTCTTCTAAAAGACGACTTCTTTGCGAATGCCGGGCAGGCCGTCGCCGTTGCCGATCGCTATCCGCAGGATGTGTTTGCCGAACATACGCATGATTTCTGTGAGCTGGTGATTGTCTGGCGAGGCAATGGTCTGCATGTGCTGAACGACCGTCCCTATCGCATCACCCGTGGCGATCTGTTTTATATTCGTGCCGAAGACAAGCACTCCTATACCTCCGTTAATGACCTCGTGTTGCAAAACATCATCTATTGCCCGGAGCGGCTAAAGCTGAACCTGGGCTGGGAGGGGGCGATTCCCGGATTTAACGGCACGCCGCGGCAGCCGCACTGGCGGCTGGGCAGTGCTGGAATGACGCAGGCGCGCCAGGTGATAAGCCAGATTGAGCATGAAAGTAACCAGCACGATCCGCTCGCTAACGAGATGGCAGAGCTGCTCTTTGGCCAGCTGGTAATGACGCTGAAGCGCCATCGCTATGCCACCGACACGCTGCCAGCGACCTCCAGCGAAACGCTGCTGGATAAACTGATTACCGCGCTGGCCGCCAGTCTGGAACGTCCGTTTGCGCTGGATACCTTTTGCTGCCGGGAGGCGTGCAGCGAACGCGTGCTGCGTCAGCAGTTTCGTAGTCAGACCGGGATGACGATTAACCAGTATCAGCGTCAGGTTCGCGTCTGCCATGCGCAATATCTTCTTCAGCACAGCCGTCTGATGATCGGTGAAATTTCGATGAAGTGTGGATTTGAGGACAGTAACTACTTTTCTGTGGTGTTCACGCGGGAAACCGGGATGACGCCCAGTCAGTGGCGTCATCTCAGTAACTCAAGTGATTAGCTTGCCATGCCCAGACCGACAATGTTGGCGGCGATGATGATCACTACGCATCCCAGACTCAGTACGCTGACGGGACGACGCCCGGCGTTGTTCCACTCTTTCAGCACCAGACCGACGATACCACCGCACAGCACGTAGAAACTCATGTGCAGCATCCAACTGATGTAGTCATATTGCGCCGGAATGCGCGCGTGGCCCCAGGCGTAGAAGAAGAATTGCAGATACCACATCAGGCCACCCAGCGCGGACAGCAGCACGTTGGTGATGATAAGCGATTTTGCCAGCGAGAAGTCGGCTTTTACCGACAGGTTCTTCACTTTTGCCAGACGAACAAAACAGAAGCCCAGGTTGACCAGCGCGCCGCCGCCCATGATCACCACGTAGCTTGGCAGCGCGACATACAGCGGGTCTACACCCAGCGCCGCGGCTGCTTCATGCATCGGCTTCGCGGCGTTCATCGCAAACGACATGCCTGCGGAGAAAATCCCGCACATCACCGCCAGCAGTAGCCCTTTTTTCAGGTTGAAATCTTCGGCTTTGATGCCCATTTTGCGCTCTTTGAGCTGGCCCGCACGGGTGACAATCCCGACGCCAATCAGCGCAACCAGTACCCCGAGCAGGGTCATCCGCCCGCCTTCGGTGTTAATCAGCACATCAAAGTTGCCGTTGATGATAGGGGTCATCAGCGTACCGACAATCAGCGTGATGCCAATGGCAATGCCAATCCCCATCGACATGCCGAGGTAGCGCATGGTCAGGCCGTAGTTGATATTACCAATGCCCCACATTGCGCCGAACAGGAACACCGGAAGCAGAGTGGAGAGGTTGAAAGAACTGTAGTAGGCCCAGAAGTTGGGCAGCAGCATGGCGCTGATGGTCCAGGGAAGAATCAGCCAGGAGACAATCCCGCCGACCGACCACATGGTTTCCCATGACCACTGTTTCACTTGTTTGAACGGGGCATAGAAACAGGCTGCACTGGCCGCGCCTATCAAATGCCAAAAAATACCCATCGTAATCGCGTTACTCATTACATCATCCTCATTGTTTTTATCGTCGTTTCTACCCTTCCGACGTCATGAGTTTAAAAATTGCGCAGATGTATAACCTTTTGCCGATTGCCGCGATTTTTCCTTTCTGGCAAAGGCCCGGTTAAGTGGGTGATATGGCTCACATAATCAACAATAGACGTAAAGGTAATAACCTTATAAAAAGTACGGCATTGATAATCATTTTCAATATCATTTAATTAACTATAATGAACCAACTGCTTACGCGGCGTTAACACCCGGCCGCTCGACAATAATGGAGATGAATATGAGTTATACACTGCCATCCCTGCCGTACGCTTATGATGCGCTGGAACCGCACTTCGATAAGCAGACGATGGAAATCCACCATACCAAACACCACCAGACCTATGTAAACAACGCCAACGCGGCGCTGGAAAGTCTTCCTGAATTCGCTAACCTGTCTGCGGAAGAGCTGATCGCTAAACTGGATCAGGTACCGGCCGACAAAAAAACCGTTCTGCGTAACAACGCGGGCGGTCACGCTAACCACAGCCTGTTCTGGAAAGGCCTGAAAAAGGGCACGACCCTGCAGGGCGATCTGAAAGCGGCTATCGAACGTGATTTCGGCTCCGTTGATAACTTCAAAGCAGAGTTTGAAAAAGCTGCTGCAACCCGTTTCGGTTCTGGCTGGGCCTGGCTGGTGCTGAAAGGCGATAAACTGGCGGTCGTTTCTACCGCAAACCAGGATTCCCCGCTGATGGGTGAAGCGATTTCTGGCGCTTCCGGCTTCCCGATTGTGGGTCTGGACGTGTGGGAACACGCTTACTACCTGAAATTCCAGAACCGTCGCCCGGACTACATCAAAGAGTTCTGGAACGTGGTGAACTGGGACGAAGCGGCTGCGCGTTTCGCGGCGAAAAAATAAGTCTTATTTAACAAGACGTAGCGTTTGTATGACCCCGTCGGCGCGGCCGGTGGGGTTTTTTTGTGATCAAAATCAAATCAAAAACAGCGATCCACAAAAAATGAAACATTGTTTTGTTATGTGGTTGGGATCACTTTTATTATTGTGCTGAATGTCTATCGTTGACACATCTTTACATCGGAAGGTGATGGAAATGCAGATTAAACGCACGATAGAAAAAATCCCTGGCGGCATGATGCTCGTCCCTCTGTTCCTGGGCGCGTTGTGTCACACGTTCTCTCCCGACGCGGGGAAATATTTTGGCTCATTCACCAACGGGATGATCACCGGTACGGTGCCGATTCTGGCCGTGTGGTTTTTCTGCATGGGGGCCTCCATCAAGCTGAGCGCAACGGGTACCGTCCTGCGTAAGTCTGGAACGCTGGTGGTGACCAAAATTGCTGTGGCGTGGGTGGTGGCGGCGATTGCCTCGCGGATTATCCCTGAACATGGCGTGGAGGTAGGATTCTTTGCCGGGCTGTCGACACTGGCGCTGGTTGCGGCAATGGACATGACCAACGGTGGGCTGTACGCGTCGATCATGCAGCAGTACGGCACCAAAGAAGAGGCCGGGGCATTTGTCCTGATGTCGCTGGAATCTGGCCCGCTGATGACGATGATCATCCTCGGTACGGCCGGGATTGCGTCGTTTGAACCGCATGTTTTTGTCGGCGCGGTGCTGCCATTCCTGGTGGGCTTCACGCTGGGTAATCTGGACCCTGAGCTGCGCGAGTTCTTCAGTAAAGCGGTACAGACGCTGATCCCCTTCTTCGCCTTTGCGCTGGGCAACACCATCGATCTGAGCGTGATTGCGCAGACCGGTCTGTTGGGCATTCTGTTGGGTGTGGCGGTGATTATCGTGACCGGTATTCCGCTGATCGTTGCCGATAAACTGATCGGCGGCGGCGACGGTACGGCAGGGATTGCCGCTTCCAGCTCAGCAGGTGCGGCGGTGGCGACACCGGTACTGATCGCAGAAATGGTGCCCGCATTTAAACCGATGGCGCCGGCGGCAACCTCGCTGGTGGCAACCTCGGTGATTGTGACGTCAATCCTTGTGCCAATTATCACCTCTGTCTGGTCGAAGAAGGTCAAAGCGAAAGCGGCGGCAATCGAAATCCAACATGCTGTAAAATAAAACAATAATGCCGGATAGCACTGCGCTTATCCGGCCTTTTTTTGCATCATAAAAAGGCCTGGTGAATCTCACCAGGCCTTGTCTTTTAACGACCAAAGACCTCATCAATTGTCCGGCAGTCGTGTTCGTTCAACTCGCCGCCCGCATTACGTGAAACCCCGCTGCAATAGCCGAACTTCCGCGATACCACCGTCTTGATGGTGGTGACGAAATCTTCGCCGATGGCATAAATCGACATATAGACGCCAATTTTCTGCTGAATGTCGCGCAGGGCCGCCAGGTCTCCGGCTTTGAACGCTTCACGCGCGCTGACAAACAGTTCCGGCATAACGTTGTTGAGTCCGGAGATAATCCCCGCCCCGCCAGCCAGCAGGTTAGGAATGAAATACTCGTCATAGCCTGAGAGTACGGCAAAATCGTCACGTACGGCCTGGGTTGCCTCGATCATTCTACGGGTATGCGACTGACAGTCGACGGTATCTTTGATCCCGGCAAAGTTAGGGAACTCGCTGGCAAGTTGGGCGACCAGATCCGGCGTTAAATCGCTGCCGGTGCGTGGCGGGAAGTTGTAGGCGAACCATTTCCCGCTGAGCTTTTGCCCCAACTGGCGGAAGTAGCTCAGCAACTGCTTCGGCGTTTGGCCGTAGTAATACGGCGGCAGAACCATCACTGCATCGTAGCCTGTGCGATACGCTTCCTGCGCCATCCGTAATACATCGTGGATGCAGGTGGAGGAGACGTTAGCCACCATCTTCAATGAGCTCATGGCGCGCGCCTCGCGAATCAACAGCAAGCGTTCGTCAAGAGTGAAGGACGCGAACTCCCCGATACTGCCCATCAGCAAAATCACGTCGATTTTTGCCTCAGTCAGGCGTTGAAGGTGTTGGCTCAGACCGTTGAGATCGATATTACCATCCTGATCCATTGGCGTAATGGAGGGGCACCAGACGCCAGCAAACTGCGTTTGACCTGTCACGTTGTTGACTCCTTATTATGAAATGGCGTTTCAAAATCCCTTCAATAGATAGCATGGATAGTTGCGCATCGTGTGAACCTTGCTCTCATTTTGCGCGGTTGAGGTAAAATAATTGTGGTTAAATAAGGCAAATTTATCGGGGAGAGGGACCAGATGCGATATCCAGTAGACGTGTTCAGCGGCAAGATTCAGGACTACGCGGGAAGCCGCCCCAGTGCGATTGGCAAAATTCAGGTCGATGGCGAACTGATGCTGACGGAACTGGGCCTGGAAGGCGATGAACAGGCAGAAACGAAAATCCACGGCGGGCCCGATCGTGCGCTGTGCCATTATCCACGCGAGCATTATCTGTACTGGGCGCGCGAGTTCCCGGAGCAGGCGGATCAATTCGTGGCGCCGGCTTTTGGTGAGAACCTCTCTACCGATGGCCTGACGGAACAAAATGTCTATATCGGCGATATTTTCCGTTGGGGCGAGGCGCTGATTCAGGTCACGCAGCCGCGTTCACCGTGCTTCAAGCTCAATTTCCACTTTGGGATCGGCGATATGGCGAGCCTGATGCAGAACTGCGGCAAAACGGGCTGGCTGTGCAGCGTGGTTGCTCCAGGCATGGTATCAGCCGATGCGCCACTGGAGCTGGTCTCCCGGGTTAGCGACGTCAGCGTGCAGGAGGCTGTTGCCATTGCCTGGCATATGCCTTTTGACGATGAACAGTATCACCGTTTGCTGTCAGCGGCGGGGCTGTCGAAGAGCTGGACGCGAACGATGCAAAAGCGCCGACTGAGCGGCACAATCGAAGACCAGTCACGTCGTTTGTGGGGTAAATAAACGCCGCTATCTGGCAACCGAAAAAATGCCTGATGGCGCTCGCTTATCCGACCTACCGTTCGTGGAGATTTGTAGGCCGGATAAGGCGTTTACGCCGCCATCCGGCACAATCCGTTACGAACGTTTGTACAACGGTAGCCAGATAACCAGACGTAAGCCGCCCAGCGGACTGTCTTCGGCTTTCACCCAGCCGCGATGCTGCTGAATGGCGGTTTCCACAATCGCCAGACCCAGACCGGTGCCGCCGGATTCGCGATCGCGCGCTTCGTCAGTACGATAGAACGGGCGGAAAATCTGCTCGCGGTCTTCCGGGCTGACGCCAGGGCCATCGTCATCCACCGTGATCGTAATACCGTCTTTATCCACCGCGAAGCCAACTTCAATCTTCGTATGTGAATAGCGCAGGGCGTTACGGACGATGTTTTCCAGCGCACTTTCCAGCGCGTTCGGGTTACCGTACAGCGGCCACGGCCCCGGCGGGAAATTCACCGTGAGTGATTTACCCATCTGCTCGGCTTCAAAGGCCGCGTTATCCAGCACCTCGCCCCACAGATGATTAGCCTTCATCGTTTCGCTGACCAGCGCGTTTTTCTGCTGATTGCGCGACATCACCAGCAGATCGTTGATCATGCTGTCCAGACGTTGCGCTTCGGTTTCAATACGCTCCAGCTCTTTGCTCTCGCCGCTACGGCGACGCAACAGCGCGGTTCCGAGTTGCAGACGCGTGAGCGGGGTTCTCAGTTCGTGCGAGATGTCTGACAACAGACGTTGCTGCGTCGTCATCATGCGTTCCAGGGCGGTCACCATCTGGTTGAAACTGGCGCCTGCGGCAAGGAACTCCTGCGGGCCAGCTTCCAGTTCCGGATGCTGACGCAGGTTACCCTGAGCGACCTCATCCGCCGCGTTTTTCAACTTACGCGCCGGTTTCGCCAGACTCCACGCCAGCCATAACAACAGCGGGGAACTGACTAACATTGTGACAATCAGCAACAATAGCGGACGGTCAAACAGCAGGTTGATAAAATCGGATTGGGAATTGCTGGCTGGGCGAATCAGGTAAAGCTGGTAGTTATCTTCTCCATCTCTGACGGAGAATGGCCCAACCATTTCGACGCGACCGTACTTTTTCTTCTGCGGGTGATCGGCGTTGTCCGCCTGACCAATAAAGTTACGAATGATCTGCATCTCGCTGCGTTCAGCGCCGATCACGCGTCCTTCTGTGGTCACCAGCAATAATCGCTGCCCAGGCGGCGCCCACTTGTCAATCGCACGGAACAAGCGACGCCACCACATCAAATCGTTGGGTGGATCGTTCGCGAGTTCAGCTTCAACGTGTTGCTCAATCATTAACCCCTGGCGCTGTTCGCTATCCAGCAGCTCGGTCATTTGGCGTGAGTCGAGCTTGGGTAACATCAGTACCAACATCAACACCAGTGCCAGCGTCAACCAGAAGATGGCAAAGATGCGCGCGGTTAAGCTCCCTATCATGAAGCTGAAACCATCAGATAGCCACGACCACGCAGGGTTTTAAACCACGGATGCCCGTCTTTCCGCTCCGGCAGTTTGCGCCGCAGGTTTGAGATATGCATGTCGATGGCGCGGTCGAAAGGCGTCAGGCGTTTACCCAGCACTTCCTGGCTCAAATGTTCACGCGATACCACCTGGCCGAGATGCTGTGCCAGTAGATAGAGCAGGGTGAATTCGGTGCCAGTTAACTCCAGCGCCCGACCGTCAAAGCTGGCTTCCTGGCGACCCGGATTGAGGCTGAGGGCATCCACTTCCAGCGTCGGCGAGCCGTTATCGCTGCTTTGCTGCTGTTCGCTCCAGTGCGAGCGGCGCAAAATAGCGCGGATACGCGCGACCAGTTCACGATCGTTAAACGGTTTCGGTAAATAGTCATCCGCGCCCAGCTCAAGGCCAAGTACGCGATCCAGTTCGCTGCCGCGGGCGGTCAGCATAATCACGGGGGTCTGGTGTGTCTGGCGAAGCGCTTTCAGCGTATCGATACCGTTTTTCTTCGGCATCATGACATCAAGCAAAAGTAAATCAATGCTGTCGTCCAGAAGTTCAAGCGCCTGCTCCCCGTCATGGGCAACCAGCACATTGAAGCCTTCCATTTCGAGCAGCTCCTTTAACAGGGAAGTCAGCTCTCGGTCATCATCAACTAACAGGATTTTATTCATTGTTTAAGTACCTCCGAGGCAGAAATTACGTCATCAGGCGTCGCTAATCCATGACTTTACGTTGTTTTACACCCCCTGACGCATGTTTGCAGCCCGAATCGTAAACTGTCTCTCGTTGAATCGCGACAGAAAAGATTTTGGGAGCAAATGATGCGCAAAGTTACCGCTGCCGTCATGGCCTCAACGCTGGCACTCAGTACCGTTAGCCAAGCAGCTGAAGTCGTTACAGGCGATAACTGGCACTCGGGAGAATCCCCTGCGCCGCGCACTGTACAAAGCCATATGTTTGACGGCATAAGTTTAACCGAACATCAGCGTCAACAGATGCGAGATCTGATGCAACAGGCCCGACATGAACAGCCGCCTGTTAATGTTAGCGAAATGGAGACGATGCATCGTCTTATTATTGCAGAAAAATTTGATGAAACCGCTGTACGCGCTCAGGCAGAAAAGATGGCGCAGGCACAGGTTGCCAGACAGGTCGAAATGGCCAGAGTTCGCAACCAGATGTATCGCCTGCTTACTCCCGAGCAGCAAGCGGTTTTGAACGAGAAGCATCAACAAAGAATGGAGCAGTTGCGCGACGTGACGCAATGGCAAAAAAGTTCTTCGTTGAAGTTATTGAGTAGTAGCAACTCACGTTCCCAGTAGTAAACCCTGTTTTCCTTGCCATAGACACCATCCCTGTCTTCCCCCACATGATGTGGGGGTTTTTTTTGCCCTTTGATACGTAACTCTTTATTTTTCAATTCGTTATTTTATCTGATGCAGGATTTATTCCCTCATTCTCATCGGCAGGAAACCATTTTATGTGTTGCATGCAACTTAGAGATGATATTCAAGATGCGAGTTCCCGTTGTTGTGGCTTATGAGCGATGAAGCGACTCTCAACATATTTGTACATGACTGGTGCAATAATCCCTGATGCAATAATTGCACATGCCTGCCATAGATAATTCCCAGCGCTGTATAAATAGTGTTTAGACACGGTTTGAGTAATACCATGTACTAAATAGAGAGAAAAACTACAGGTTCCTAACATAGTAACTGGCAGTGAAGTCAATAGACCAAAGTAGTCACAACCGCTCTTAATTGTGTAGAATATGATAAACATGTAGAGTGGTGTTGTTGTATTATAAGCATGTTTTGTGAAAAATAATGCGACGAATAATAAGAGTAAACAAACTACATCCGATGGTCGTTTGTTGCTCTTGATTGTTGCGATAAGGAATCCAGTCAAAAAATACATTAAATAGCTAAGGAATTGTTCCTGGTTGATGAAGTATTTATAACTCAGGACAAGAACCATTAAAAAAATAATAAATATTTTTTTGTATTCTATCTTTTTCATTATTAGATATAAAAAAGGAATAGCAATGTAGAGGCGTAGCTCCCAGACTAATGTCCAGAAGACGCCTGAAGTCGCTATCTGCAACGATATGCCGTTGATGTTAGCTCCGGGTGCATCAAAGATAAATGGCAGCGACGGGACTAACCAACTCGTTATTGGCGTATGGTGTAATGGGTTCATTATTAACGTTATTA
Source organism: Citrobacter sp. T1.2D-1 (assembly GCF_950098555.1). Taxonomy (NCBI): domain Bacteria; kingdom Pseudomonadati; phylum Pseudomonadota; class Gammaproteobacteria; order Enterobacterales; family Enterobacteriaceae; genus Citrobacter; species Citrobacter sp. T1.2D-1. Next base: position 79,751 of record NZ_CATNHH010000006.1, on the reverse strand, counting down.
AATAAATCAATAATAACGTCACAATAACTGGAGGGTAAATTCTTAAACAACGGGAAATGAAAAATTCTTTAACATTAAATGTTGGGGCTAATGCTTTGCGAAAAAAAAGAAAGGCCGAAAGTATAAAAAAGATACCGACTGAAAGTTCACCTGTGAGAAAAATAATTCGCTTAATATTGCTTGCCGTAATATAATCAAGGGACCAGTAATTGTCGAATTCTCCTCCCGCCCTCCAGTATAAATGAAATATTGCAACGAGTGCTGCACAGATTCCTCGTAATCCGTCGAGAGCGGCAAATTTATGTTTTGCTGGTGTAATTCCAAGCAACTTGGATGTGATGAAGATGGTTAATACTAATAAGCTGATGTAAGTAGCGTACTCAATTAAATAAGACATTTTATTGTTTTCAATAATATTTTTCGACATATTATCATTTTTTAAATGTCAAGTGAATCACCAATCACCAATCACTTACACCATCCGTTATACTACCGGCATGAGATGGCAGGAGTGTTTATGAATCAATCCTATGGGCGGTTAGTCAGTCGGGCGGCCATTGCCGCGACAGTGATGGCGTCGCTGTTACTTTTGATCAAAATTTTTGCGTGGTGGTACACCGGGTCGGTGAGTATTCTGGCGGCACTGGTCGACTCGCTGGTGGATATCGCCGCGTCGCTCACTAACCTGTTAGTGGTGCGCTATTCGCTGCAGCCAGCGGATGATGAACATACCTTTGGTCACGGCAAGGCGGAATCCCTGGCCGCGCTGGCGCAAAGTATGTTTATTTCCGGTTCGGCGCTGTTTTTGTTTTTAACCGGTATTCAGCATCTGATTTCACCTACCCCGATGAACGATCCTGGCGTGGGGGTTGTGGTTACCATTATCGCCCTGATATGTACTGTAGTGCTGGTCTCGTTTCAGCGCTGGGTGGTGAAACGGACGCAAAGTCAGGCGGTGCGGGCAGATATGCTTCATTATCAGTCTGATGTTATGATGAACGGTGCTATTCTCGTGGCGCTCGGTCTGGCCTGGTACGGCTGGCATCGTGCGGACGCGTTGTTTGCATTGGGGATTGGCATCTATATTTTATATAGTGCATTACGCATGGGCTATGATGCAGTGCAGTCGTTACTGGATCGTGCATTACCCGATGAAGAACGTCAGGAAATTTTTGAAATCGTGAAATCATGGCCCGGCGTCAGTGGTGCTCACGATCTCCGTACGCGGCAGTCAGGGCCGACCCGCTTTATTCAGATTCATTTGGAAATGGAAGATAATCTGCCGCTCGTTCAGGCGCATGTTGTGGCTGAACAGGTAGAGCAGGCGATTTTACGGCGTTTTCCGGGATCCGATGTCATTATCCATCAGGACCCGTGTTCTGTCGTCCCCAGGGAAGGCAAAAGGTTTGAGCTTTCGTAAGTGAGCGTAAAAAAGAGAGCCAGGCCCGCATTTTGTGTATAAATTACCGCCATTTGGCCTGACCTGAATCAATTCAGCAGGAAGTGATTGTTATACTATTTGCATATTCGTTGGATCGTCTCGCTATGCAGGATCGACTTCCGGCAACAGACTTCATTTTGCATTCCAAAGTTCAGAGGTAGTCATGATTAAGAAAATCGGTGTGTTGACAAGCGGCGGTGATGCGCCGGGCATGAACGCAGCAATCCGTGGTGTGGTGCGCGCAGCACTGACGGAAGGACTGGAAGTCATGGGTGTTTATGATGGCTACCTGGGTCTGTACGAAGACCGTATGGTGCAGCTTGACCGTTACAGCGTGTCCGACATGATTAACCGCGGTGGTACCTTCCTGGGTTCCGCACGCTTCCCGGAGTTCCGTGACGAAAACGTCCGCGCCGTGGCTATCGAAAACCTGAAAAAACGCGGTATCGACGCGCTGGTGGTGATCGGCGGTGACGGTTCTTACATGGGTGCAAAACGCCTGACTGAAATGGGCTTCCCGTGCATCGGTTTGCCTGGCACCATCGATAACGATATCAAAGGCACCGACTACACCATTGGTTACTTTACGGCGCTGGGCACCGTGGTTGAAGCGATTGACCGTCTGCGCGATACCTCATCTTCTCACCAGCGTATTTCTATCGTTGAAGTGATGGGCCGTTACTGTGGCGACCTGACTCTGGCAGCGGCGATTGCGGGTGGTTGTGAGTTCGTTGTGGTACCGGAAGTGGAATTCAGCCGGGACGATCTGGTCAATGAAATCAAAGCGGGCATCGCGAAGGGCAAGAAGCACGCTATCGTGGCGATCACTGAGCACATGTGCGACGTAGACGAACTGGCGCATTACATCGAGAAAGAGACGGGCCGTGAAACCCGTGCGACCGTACTGGGCCACATCCAGCGCGGCGGTTCTCCGGTGCCTTACGACCGCATCCTGGCTTCCCGTATGGGTTCTTACGCCATTGAACTGCTGCTGGAAGGTCACGGTGGTCGTTGCGTCGGTATTCAGAACGAAAAACTGGTTCACCATGACATCATCGACGCTATCGAAAACATGCAGCGTCCGTTCAAAGGTGACTGGCTGGATTGCGCGAAGAAACTGTACTGATTCTTCTCTGCGCCTGATGGCACTACGCTTATCCGGCCTACAGATCGCAAAGACGTGTAGGCCGGATAAGGCGTCAGTCGCCATCCGGCATAAGCCCTTCATATATTCCCTCAAGTTATAGCCAATCTTTTTTTATTCTTTAATGTTTGGATTTCTTTCTGGCACGCTTTGCTCATCACAACACAACATAAGAGAGTTGGGCGATGAACAAATGGGGCGTGGGGTTAACTTTGCTGCTGGCATCCAGCGGCGTTCTGGCAAAGGATATTCAATTACTGAACGTGTCTTACGATCCAACGCGTGAGCTGTACGAGCAGTACAACAAAGCGTTTAGCGCACACTGGAAGCAAGAGACGGGCGATAACGTGGTGATTCGTCAGTCGCACGGCGGGTCGGGCAAACAGGCCACCTCGGTGATTAACGGTATCGAAGCGGATGTGGTGACGCTGGCGCTGGCCTATGATGTTGATGCGATTGCCGAGCGCGGTCGTATTGATAAAAACTGGATCAAACGCCTGCCTGACAACTCTGCGCCTTATACCTCCACCATTGTGTTCCTGGTTCGCAAAGGCAACCCGAAGCAAATTCATGACTGGAACGATCTGGTTAAACCTGGCGTCTCTGTGATCACCCCTAACCCGAAAAGTTCCGGCGGCGCTCGCTGGAACTACCTGGCGGCGTGGGGCTATGCGCTGCACCATAACAACGGCGATCAGGCGAAAGCCCAGGATTTCGTGAAGGCGCTGTTTAAAAACGTTGAAGTGCTGGACTCCGGCGCGCGCGGCTCCACCAATACCTTCGTGGAACGCGGCATCGGCGACGTGCTGATCGCCTGGGAGAACGAAGCGCTGCTGGCGACCAATGAACTGGGCAAAGATAAGTTCGAAATCGTGACGCCGAGCGAATCCATTCTGGCTGAGCCAACGGTCTCCGTCGTGGATAAAGTGACCGAGAAGAAAGGTACCCAGGCCGTGGCGGAAGCCTACCTGAAGTATCTCTACTCACCGGAAGGTCAGGAGATCGCGGCGAAAAACTACTACCGTCCGCGCGATGCAGAAGTGGCGAAGAAATACGAAAATGCGTTTCCGAAACTGAAGCTCTTCACCATTGATGAGGTGTTCGGCGGCTGGACGAAAGCGCAGAAAGAACATTTCTCGAACGGCGGAACGTTCGATCAGATCAGCAAGCGTTAAGCGCGGATCGCAGAAGAGGCCCGGGGCATTTGCCGCCGGGCTTTTTTTATTTGTCATGATTTTGCGTTACTCTTGCAGGTCGTTGAGATACAGGGAACGCGTTATGAAAAAAACTGGCTATGGGCTACTGGCCGCTGTCGTTATTGTTGCGGCAGCCGGTTTTGGCTACTGGAAGCTGGCCGGAAACCCGGATGCGTTGCGTAAGATTGTCCTTGAGCAATGTCTGCCCAATCAGTTGCAGCATCAAAACCCTGCGCCATGCGCCGAAGTGAAGCCCGGTGCCGGATACGTGGTCTTCAAAGACCGCAATGGCCCGCTGCAATATCTGCTGATGCCGACTTACCGCATTAACGGCACCGAGAGTCCGCTACTGGTGGAACAATTCACGCCGAATTTTTTCTGGCTGGCCTGGCAATCTCGCGACTTTATGAGCAAGACGTATGGTCAGGATATTCCGGACAGCGTCGTTTCGCTGGCAATTAATTCACGCAGCGGACGGACGCAAAATCATTTCCACATCCATATCTCCTGCCTGCGTCCTGATGTCAGAGCACAACTGGACGCTAATCAGGCCAAAATCAGCACCCGCTGGTTGCCGCTGCCGGGCGGACTGCGCGGACACGAATATCTTGCCCGTCGCGTGACGGAAAGCGAACTGGCGCAGCGCAGTCCGTTTATGATGCTGGCAGAAGAGGTGCCGGAGGCGCGCGAGCGGATGGGGAGCTACGCGTTGGCGTTGGCGCGCCAAAGCGATGACGCTTTTGTTCTGTTGGCGACACAGCGCAACTGGCTGACGTTTAACCGGGCGTCGGCGGAAGAAATCCAGGATCACGACTGCTCACTGCTCACCCAACCCTGAACGCGGTCCCACTAGGCTGTCGGCGTTTTTTTGCACAACCTCTCACTTCAGGCCAGCGATGATGTATCGTTGGTTAAATTAATGTGAAATCGATCAAAAGATATAAAGGTATACCTTTATATCTTTTGTGATTCCATTACACTCCCTCATAACGCCTGACCCTGACTGCCCGGATCATGCGTTAATCATAAAAGCTTTTATTTCACGTAGTTACGTCATCCTTTTTTCGACATTCTTGTGCCCAACGGCGCAAAAGGAATACCGATATGAAATTGTCTATCGTGGAAAAAATAGGTTTCGGCGCCGGGGATATGGCGATCAACGTAGTGATTATTGCCATGCAGCTACTGCTGGCATATTTCTACACCGATATTTACGGTTTACGTGCAGCAGATGTGGGTGTGCTGCTGGTGGTTGTGCGGATGATCGATGCCATTATCGATCCGGCAATGGGAATGCTGACCGATAAAGTCTCGACCCGCTGGGGGCGATATCGTCCGTGGTTGTTATGGTTTGCCATTCCGTTTGGTTTCGCCGTCTATCTGATGTTTATCACGCCGGATATGGCGTATACGGCGAAGCTGGCGTGGGCCTATTTTACTTACATCCTGATGACGCTGGTCTATACGGCGATCACCATCCCTTATATCTCTCTGATTGGCGTCATCACGGACGATCCGGGCGAGCGGTTGAGCGCCAACGGGTATCGTTTTGTGATGACTAAAATCGCCGCGTTTCTGGTGACGATTGTGGTTCCCATGCTGGCAGTCTGGCTGGGGCAGGGCAATAAAGCGCTGGGTTATCAGCTCTCTATGGGGTTGATGGGCGCGATGGGCGCAGTGCTGTTTATCTTCTGCTTTATGACCACCCGCGAACGCAGCGAGCCTGAACTGCCGTCACTGTCGGTAAAACAGCAGTTCGCCAATCTGCTGCGCAACGACCAGTGGCTGATTCTGGGCGTGGTGATTATGTTGCTGATGTGCGGCTACGTGATCCGTGGTTCGGTTGCCGCCTATTACGCCAAATATTATCTGAATGGTGGTGACAGCATGATTTCACCGTTCCTGACCGTCGGCGTTGTGGCATCTATTCTGGCGATGATTGCGACCACATGGGTGACCAAGTTCTGGGACAAAATAAAAATGTTCCGCTACACCCAACTGATGACCTTCGTGCTGAGTATCGCCATGTACTTCTGCGTCGGGCAGCAAAACCTGATCCTCGCCTTTATCTTTTACTTTCTCATCAACTTCTTCTGCGACATGCAAATGCCGGTGTTCTGGTCTTCCATCGCGGAGGCGGTCGATTACGGCGAGAAGAAAACCGGGCTGCGCGTCTCCGGACTGGCTTTTGGCGGCATTCTGTTCTTTCAGAAATTCGGCATGGGGATTGCCGGCGGCGTCCTCGGCTTCCTGCTGAGCCACTTCGGCTACCAGGCGGATGTCCAACAGAGCGCGAGTTCGCTGGCAGGAATTGCACTGATGATGACGCTCATCCCCGCCATCTTCCATCTGGTGGTTGGCGTCGTGATGAAAAAGTATCTGATCAACAACGATTATTACCGCGATATCCAGCGTGAACTGGCACAGCGTCAGGCGTGAGGAGGAGCAAATGAATCATCTCAATAAAGTCTGGGTGATTGGCGATGCGTCCGTGGATCTGGTGCCGGAAAGAACGGACTCTTACCTGAAATGTCCGGGCGGGGCATCGGCTAACGTCGCCGTTTGCGTCGCACGACTGGGAGGCGACTGCGGATTTATCGGCTGCCTTGGAGAGGATGATGCCGGGCATTTCCTTCGTCAGACGCTGGCAGACAACGGAGTGGACGTGAGTTCGCTACGCCTCGACCCGCAGCAAACCAGCGCGGTGCTGGTCGTTAATCTGACGCCAGAAGGTGAACGCAGTTTTACCTATCTGGTGCATCCCGGCGCGGACACCTTTGTCTCCGTGCAGGATTTACCGGCCTTCAGCGCTAACGAGTGGTTTTACTTCAGCTCGATTGGCCTGACCGACAGTCCGGCGCGCGAGGCGTGTCTGGAAGGTGCCAGACGCATGAAGGCGGCGGGCGGGCACGTTATGTTCGACGTCAACCTGCGCGTCAGCATGTGGCGGGATCGTCATGAAATCGCCCCCTTACTCGCACAGTCCATTGCGCTGGCCTCTATCTGCAAGGTCTCTGCCGATGAGTTGTGTTGGCTGGGTAAGGTCGAGCGCTGGCAGGACGCACGTTATCTGATGCGTGAACTCGGCTGCGATACCACCGTTATCTCACTGGGCGATGCGGGCGCGTATCTGGTGACGCCAGAGGGCGAATGCGCGTTCCCGACTGCGAAAATTTCCGTGGTGGACACCACCGGGGCAGGCGATGCCTTTGTTGGTGGGCTGCTCTATACCCTTTCACAGGCCGCTAACTGGGATAGCCGCCTGCTTGCTCAGGCGATTGGCACGGCCAACGCCTGTGGCGCGATGGTGGTCACGGCAAAAGGGGCAATGACCGCGCTGCCCTACCCGGAACAGCTCGCTGCCTTTCGCGTCAGTCATCCGCTGGAAAAATTATGCTAAACCGTTAAGGAGTCATTCATGCACGTTGAAATTAACAAAATACTGGGCTGCCTGATTGGTGCCGCTGCGGCGGACGCGATGGGCGCGGCGACCGAAGTGCGCACTCAGCAACAGATTCGCGAATACTTTGGTGGTTGGGTGACCGGTTTTGAGAAACCGCCCGCCGATACGTTTGGTCGCTGTAATGAGGCCGGAATGTGTACCGATGACTTTATTCAGGCGAAGTACATCATGGACGCCCTGTTACAGCATCATCGTCAGGTGAGCGATGAGGCGATGCGTGAAGCCTTTCAGCGCTGGCTGGCCTATCCGTATTATGCCAATTTTACCGGGCCAACAACCCGGGCCGCGATGAAAGCCATTTTTAACGATAACCGTGCGTCCCTGCAGGGGGAACTGGAAGGGGAGAAGCAGTCGGTACAGATTATCAACAAAGGCAATGCGGAAGCCACCAACGGCGCGGCAATGAAGATTTGGCCTGCCGCCGTATTGCATCCTGGCGATATTGAAAAAGCGATTCAGACTGCGCTGGATATCTGCCGTTTTACCCACAACAACGTGCTGGCAATGTCTGGTGCTGCGGCGATGGCGGCGGCGACCAGCGAAGCGCTACAGCCTGTGGCGAGTGCGGAAAGCATCATTGCGGCCGGGATTTACGGTGCCGACCGGGGCTATGCGCTGGCGGCAGAACAGGGCGCGATGATGGTCGCCGGGCCGTCGGTGGGGCGTCGTATCGAACTGGCGGTGGCGATCGGCAAACGCCACGCCCATTGGGAGACGGCGATTGTCGACATCGCCGATATCATTGGTTCCGGGCTGCACGTCAGCGAAGCCGTTCCGGCGGCGTTTGGTTTGTTCGCATGTTGTCCGAATTCTGCCGTTGATGCTATTATTTCCGCCGTTAATATCGGCAATGACACCGATACCGTCGCCACCATGGTTGGGGCACTCTCCGGCGCCTGGCACGGTGCTGATGCTTTTCCTGCCGACTATTTAACTACCGTTAATCGTATGAATCATTTCGATTTGGCTGAACTCGCCAGACAGATTAAAGGGTAGTGCGCTGCCCTGCGGGGGCGGCGACAACCGTCCCCGACTGGCAGACTTTCGAGGTAAATGGCTTGCAGGTTGATAAAACGAGTTTCACTCCGCTGTATAAGCAGTTGTTTTATATCATCTGCCAGCAGATCCAGAACGGCACCCTGCCGCTGGGGAGTCAGTTGCCTACGCAAAAAGCGATCGCGCAAACCTACAACGTGTCGCTGATCGTCGTGAAGCAGGCGTGGAGTGAGTTAATCAACGCCGGTGTGATTACCTCCCAGCGCGGAAGCGGTTCTGTGGTGAGCGCGGTGCCGGAAGGCGTCAGCTATGGCCATACCTTTCGCGGGATCACCAGCGATCTGCGTGATGCCAGCGTGGCGGTTGAGAACCGCATTCTGGAGATCGCCACACGCCGGGCGCGCGACGCGCAGGAAGATGGTTTAAGCCTGCCGACCCATCATCACTATCTCTATATTTCTCGGGTGCGATACCTGAATAATCGCCCGTTTAACCACGAGAAAATTTATCTCGATCTCTCCTTCTTCCCGGGGTTAACGCTGACGGCGGATGAACTGGCCCATACCTCGCTTTATCACCTGTTGAATGTCAAAAGCGACTCGGCCATCGAAAAGGTCGATGCCATTCTGCCCAGTCCCGATCTCTGCGAGAAGCTACAGATTGCTGAGAACAAACCGCTCCTTTCCGTGGCGCGCCAGACATTTATGGCGGGGGAAGAGCACCCCTTTGAGTATTGCCGCTACTATGTGCTGTCTGACTACTTTGGCGAAATCCATTATCACTAACCCTCTGCTTTTTTAGGGGAAGACGCGCGTTTACAGAAGGGAGATGCCCCCGTATTCTTGTTGAAAAAAACAACAGGAGACAGGCATGTCGCTCTGGTTTTCACACCCTCTGTTTCTGCCCTCGCTGGTGGTGGTGGTCACCATCCTGCTCTGGGCGACCTCGCTATTGCCGGAATTTATCACCGCGCTGCTGTTTTTCACCGTGGCGATGGTGGCGAAAATCGCCCCACCGGACGTCATCTTTGGCGGTTTTGCCTCGTCGGCGTTCTGGCTGGTATTCAGCGGCTTCGTGCTGGGCGTGGCGATCCGCAAAACCGGACTGGCAGACAGGGCGGCAAGAGCGCTGTCCTCACGGCTAACGGAATCCTGGCCGCTGATGGTCTCAAGCGTGGTACTGCTGAGCTATGCGCTGGCGTTTGTGATGCCCTCCAATATGGGACGAATCGCGCTGCTAATGCCCGTCGTTGCCGCGATGGCGAAACGTGCCGGGATCCTCGATGGCACTCGCGCGTGGTATGGACTGGCGCTTGCCGTGGGCTTTGGCACCTTCCAGCTCTCCGCCACTATTCTGCCTGCCAACGTACCGAACCTTGTGATGAGCGGGGCGGCGGAAGGGTCGTACGGTATTCACCTGAACTATTTGCCTTACCTGCTGCTGCATACGCCGGTATTAGGCTGGCTGAAAGGCGGGTTGTTGATTGCGCTGATCTGCGGGCTGTTCCCCGGGAAACCCCATGCGCCGCGTGAACTCACGCCGCCGGAACCGATGAGCCGCGACGAAAAACGACTGGCCTGGATGCTGGCAGTGGTGCTGGTGATGTGGGTCAGCGAAAGCTGGCATGGCATTGGCCCGGCATGGACTGGACTGGCGGCGGCGGTCATCACCCTGTTACCGCGCGTCGGGTTTATCAACGGAGAGGAGTTTTCCACGGGGGTTAACATCCGCACCTGCATTTATGTTGCCGGTATTCTTGGACTGGCGAGCGTGGTGACGCAAACCGGCATTGGCGATGCGGTCGGTGAGGCGCTGCTGCACGTGATGCCGCTGGACCCGGAGAAACCGTTCACCAGTTTTCTCGCCCTGACCGGCATCACCACCGCACTTAACTTTATCATGACCGCTAACGGCGTTCCGGCGCTGTATACCACCCTGGCGCAGAGCTTTTCTGAGGCAACGCAATTCCCACTGCTGTCGGTGATTATGATTCAGGTGCTGGGCTACTCAACGCCGCTGTTGCCGTATCAGGCATCGCCTATTGTGGTGGCGATGGCGCTGGGAAGAGTGCCGGCGAGAGCCGGGATGTTGCTGTGCCTGGTGCTGGCGGTGGCGACGTATCTGGTCCTGCTGCCACTGGACTATGCGTGGTTTAATCTATTAGGCAAATTGTAGTGTTAATTACCTGATAATTTTGGTTTTGTGAGAGGGCGGTGAGTTTTACCGGCACGAATGACGGTTAATATCGAAACGCATACTTATGCGCAGGATACTCAAGGATTGATCCATGGACAGATTGACCCCTATTCGCTGCTGGCCCGCCATTATCTCGATTGTTATCACACTGACTATCTGGTTTATCATCCCATGTCCTGCGGACGTGACGCCACAGGCGTGGCATCTGCTGGCACTGTTTATCGGCACTATTGCGGCCATTATCGGTAAAGCCATGCCCATTGGGGCGATTGCCGTTGTGGCTATCATGCTGGTGGCGATGACCGGTGTGACGAATCCCGGTAAGCCAGCTGCGGCGCTTAACGATGCGCTGAGCGGTTTTTCCAACCAACTGATCTGGCTGATTGGTTTATCGATCATGCTGTCGCAAAGCCTGCTAAAAACAGGACTCGGCGCGCGCATCGGCTACGGATTTATTGCGTTGTTTGGTAAGCGAACCTTAGGTATCGCGTGGGCATTAACGCTCGCAGAAACGCTGATTGCCCCCGTCACCCCAAGCAACACGGCGCGCGGTGGCGGTATTATCCACCCGGTAATGCGGGCCATCGCCGACAGCCTCGGGTCGCAGCCTGGCAACAGTGAAAATGGCTCAACGGGTCGCTATCTGGCGCTGGTGAATTACAACATTAACCCCATCAGTTCGGCGATGTTCATCACCGCAACCGCTCCTAACCCTCTCATTGTCACCTTTTTGACTCAGGGGACGGACGGGGTACTGACTATGACCTGGGGGATGTGGGCCATTGCGGCGCTCCTTCCGGCGGTGGTCTCGCTGCTGGTGATGCCCATCGTCATCTGGTGGCTCTATCCACCCGCCATTACCCGCACGCCTAACGCGCCGCAGTTCGCCCGGCAAAAGCTGGATCTTCTCGGCCCGCTGTCGCTGGCAGAGAAAATCACGCTGGCGGTATTCATTTTGCTGCTCTGTCTGTGGGCTGGCGTTCCTGCGATGATCATGGGCAGCGGCTGGACCGTGAACCCCACTAGCGCGGCGCTGATCGGCTTATCGATTCTGTTGGTGACGGGGGTCTTAAACTGGGAGGATATCCTTAAGTGTCGCGGTGCCTGGGATACCATTGTCTGGTTTGCCGCGCTGGTGATGATGGCGGATTTCCTCAGTAAACTGGGACTGGTCGGCTGGCTGGCGACGAGTGTGGGGACGGCAATCAATCATCTTGGCGTTCACTGGAGTATCGCGACGCTGCTGTTGATCCTGCTTTACGTCTATTCTCACTACTTTTTCGCCAGCACCACGGCGCATATCACGGCCATGTTCTCCGCCTTCTTCATCGCGGGGTTAGGTCTGGGCGCACCACCGGCTCTGCTGGGGCTGATGCTCGGTTTCTCCTCCTCGCTGATGATGTCGCTCACCCACTATGGCACGGGTACCGCGCCGATTATTTTTGGCTCTGGCTACGCCACGCTGGCGGAATGGTGGAAGACGGGGCTGGTGATGAGTGTGGTGAACCTGACTATCTGGGCGGTAACCGGGGCTTTCTGGTGGCACTGGCTGGGATACTGGTAATACGGAGATAAGCCGGGGGGAGAGGTTCCCCCCGGCTACACAACTTAAGCCTGTTTTGCTGCTTCAGCCGCTTTCACGATCACCGCGAAAGCATCAGCTTTCAGGGAAGCACCGCCAACCAGCGCGCCGTCGATGTCCGGCTGAGTGAACAGTTCTGCCGCATTGGCTGCGTTTACGGAACCGCCGTACTGGATGATGACCTGCTCAGCAATTTTCGCGTCTGCTTTGGCAATGTGGTCACGGATGAATTTGTGAACAGCCTGTGCCTGCGCTGGCGTTGCGGATTTGCCAGTGCCGATCGCCCAAACGGGTTCGTAAGCGATAACGACGCCTTCGAATGCCGCAGCACCCTGGGTTTTCAGAACGGCGTCGATCTGACGTGCGCACACTTCTTCTGTTTTGCCCGCTTCGTTTTCAGCTTCGGTTTCACCGATGCACAGAACCGGCGTCAGACCCTGCTCTTTCAGCACGGCGAATTTTTTCGCGATCAGTTCGTCAGACTCTTTGTGGTAAGTACGACGCTCAGAGTGGCCGATGATGATGTACTGCGCGCCGATGTCTTTCAGCATTTCAGCGCTTGTTTCACCGGTAAATGCGCCGGACAGGTTCAGGTCAACGTTCTGTGCGCCCAGGAGGATGTGGCTACCGGCCGCAGCGTGTTTTGCCAGGTCGATGTACATTTCCGGCGGCGCGATCGCTACCGCGCAGCCTGCGACGCCAGCCAGCTCTGTACGCAGGTTAGCAATCAGTTCGTTTACCATGTGGCGGCTGCCGTTCAGTTTCCAGTTACCCATCACTAAAGGATGTCGCATTTCTATTCTCCACGCTTTGTCAGCGAATTAAGGAAGATGGCCGCCCCTCAGGGCAGCATGGTCTGTGAAACAGTATAGAGATCACTCCCCGGAAAGGCTTTGCTTTTTATCATCTCCCCGTCATTCTCCGCGTTACAGGTGCGTTGTCTATACTCGCTCACCCCAGTCACTTACTGATGTAAGCTCCTGGGGATTCGTTGCGTCGCCGCCTTCCTGAAACGTGAATAATTTAGGGGGAATTGGACCCGTCCAGGTTTTCAGATAACGCCAGCTTAATCGGTTCAACTGCGAAGGTCAGCCCCTTTTCGCCGTTATCTGCGACAACATAGCGAATTGCGCCTTCGGTCTCTGCGTAATAGCGCTTATTTTTCCCGGCGGTAAGCAGCTTTTGCAGCTTTTTCTGGCTCTGCTCTTTGGTTAGCAAGGGGGCAACGGTGCGGATCACCGCCGCCATATACTCCAGCGCTTTGGCTTTTGCCGCTTTCTGTTCCGGCCCCTGAATCGGCAGCCAGGTTATCTGCATACTCTTGATCTTCAACGTCCCGCGCTCAAGGGCGGTCGAAGCATAGAGATTTTCATTAATTTTGCTGGCCGCACGGGTGAGGTTGGCTTTGTCACGACTGCTGTCGATCGCGCGGAATTCGTTTAAGGTAAGCTTCGGATTTTGCGTATTAAAGTTTTCGCGAAACTGGCTGATGGAAAGATCAAACGTGGGGGCTCCAGCGAGCAAATACGGTGCGGTGGTGGCTGTCAATGGCTCAGCCGCCAGCGCCGGGGTGCTGGAGAATATCGCAGAAAACAATAATAAAAACAGTGAACATCCTGGCTTCATCAATCTTACCTTTCGTTATGACTGTTCACGATTAAAACGATAACCGTCTGGCTTGTCAAAAGGGTAAACTGTCGAAGATAGTCATTTTAAAGGAACAGGCATGACCTTACAGCAGTGGTTATTCTCATTTAAAGGGCGTATCGGACGCCGTGATTTCTGGATCTGGATTGCGCTGTGGATTGTCAGCATGGTGGTTCTGTTTTCGCTCGAGAGTCAAAAATTACTCCCCGATCAGATAGCCCCCTTTGCGCTTGTGTGTCTGCTCTGGCCGACGGCGGCAGTTACGGTGAAACGTCTGCACGATCGTGGGCGTTCAGGGCTGTGGGCGTTATTGATTATTCTTGCCTGGATGCTGTTAGCCGGCAACTGGGCCATTCTTCCGGGGATGTGGCAATGGGTGGTCGGACGCTTTGTGCCGACGCTGATCCTCATTATGACGATTATCGATCTGGGGGCGTTTGTCGGCACCCTGGGCGTAAATAAATACGGCAAAGACACCCAGAATGTGAAGTTCAGGTAAAGTGCAGGCCGGATAAGGCGAGGCCGCCTGTCCGGCAACGTGCTTACCAGTAGTGCTCTGCGGTCATGTGGCCCGGTCGGCGGCGCAAATGTTTAGTCATTTGCCGGGTCTCTTTCAGCAACTGCTGCGTGTCGCGAACCATCTGCGGATTCCCGCACAGCATCACATGGCTGGTCTCTTTATCCATCACTAAGCCTACCGCTTTTTCCAGTTCACCACTTTCAATCAGCGCCGGAACGCGACCGGTCAGTGAACCTGCGACCGTCTCACGGCTTACCACCGTCTGGATCCGCAGTTTGCCTTCGTAGCGCGTTTGCAGCGCCTGCATAAGCGGCAGGTAGCTTAAATCAGCGGCGTAACGTGCGGCATGGACCAGCACCAGGTTTTTGAAGCGATCGAGATCTTTACCCAACTGCAGAATCGATAAATAGGGGCCGATGGCGGTGCCGGTTGCCAGCATCCACAGCGTGTCGCAGTCCGGCACTTCATCCAGCACAAAGAAACCAGCGGCTTCGCTCACTACCTGCACCTCATCGCCGGGCTTCAGTGCTGCCAGACGCGGGCTCAGCTTACCGTCAGGTACGGTGACCAGGTAAAACTCCAGATTGGGATTATCAGGGGCATTCACATACGAGTAAGCGCGCTGGACGCGCTCGCCGTCAATCTCAAGACCGAGCTTGGTAAATTGACCGGCGGTGAAGGGATGAACGGGGGCGTGAACGGTCAGACTAAACAGGGCATCGGTCCAGTTCTGTACCTTTGTGACTTTGCCTGTTACCCAATCTGCCATGGTTTTCTCCTGTACGGGTCTCGTTCCCTTATCTTCGTTTGTTGGCAGAAAGATTTCCAGCCTGAAGGGGGCTGGAAGGCTCTAATGAACAAATTCGTTAAAGGATATGTGTCTGCACGTCCGGGTCTTTGCGATCGAGGTAGTGAATCGACTGAATGCGGCGGATGGTGCGTGATTTTCCGCGGATCAGCAGCGTTTCGGTGGTCGCGATATTACCTTTACGACTAATCCCTTCCAGCAGATCGCCTTTAGTAATGCCGGTTGCAGAGAAGATGACGTTGTCGCTGCGCGCCATCTCATCCAGACGCAGCGCTTTACCGGCCTCGATGCCCATTGCTTTACAGCGCGCCAGCTCCTGTTCGCCGATGCGGCGGTTCTCTTCGCTATCGCCTTTAACATCATGACGCGCCAGCAGACGGCCCTGCATGTCGCCATCCAGCGCGCGGATCACCGCAGCGGACACCACGCCTTCCGGCGCGCCGCCAATTCCGTACAGCACATCCACTTCACTGTCCGGCATACAGGTCAGGATGGAAGCGGCAACATCGCCATCAGGAATCGCGAATACACGTACGCCCAGCGTCGCCATCTCTGCGATCACCTCATCATGGCGCGGTTTCGCCAGAATCGTCACCGTCAGTTCGCTCAGCGGTTTGCCCAGCGCGTTAGCGACATTGCGCAGGTTCTCTTCCAGCGGCAGATTGAGATCGATGCTGCCCTTTGCGCCCGGCCCGACAATCAGCTTTTCCATGTACATATCCGGCGCGTTCAGGAAGCAGCCCTTGTCACCGACGGCCAGAACGGCCAGCGCGTTGGCCTGGCCCATCGCCGTCATTCGCGTACCTTCGATGGGATCGACGGCAATATCCACCGCGTCGCCGCGACCGGTACCGACTTTCTCACCAATGTAGAGCATTGGCGCTTCGTCGATCTCGCCTTCACCAATCACGATGGTTCCGTCAATGTTGACCTGGTTTAGCATAATGCGCATGGCGTTAACCGCAGCACCGTCGGCGGTGTTTTTGTCACCGCGTCCCAACCATTTATAGCCAGCCAGCGCCGCCGCTTCGGTTACGCGGGAAAATTCGATGGCAAGTTCTCGTCTCATAGCAAACTCGTAGCAAAAAGGAATGGCGCGAAGTGTAGCACAGGGGAGGGGAGGGAATTATTGATATCAGAGGGTGAGTGTGCGGGGTTGCCCCCCGCACACGTAATACAATCCGTAGACCGGATAAGACGCGTTCGCGTCGTCATCCGGCAATTCACGATTACTCTTCGTGATCTTCCCACGCCAGCGCGCGTTTGACCGCTTTCTTCCAGCCGCTGTAACGGTAGTTACGCTCGGTGGTTTCGATACCAGGGCGGAATTCACGTTCGATAACCGCTTTCTCCTGCAGCTCATCGAGGTTCTGCCAGAAACCAACCGCCAGACCGGCCAGGTAGGCTGCACCCAGCGCCGTCACTTCACGCACTTCCGGACGCTCAACGCGCGTGCCGAGAATGTCAGACTGGAACTGCATCAGGAAGTTGTTGGCAACCGCGCCGCCGTCCACGCGAAGAGCGTGCAGGCGAATACCGGAGTCTGCCTGCATCGCTTCCAGCACGTCGCGAGTCTGGTAGGCAATCGATTCCAGCGTTGCGCGAATGATGTGGTTGGAGTTCACGCCACGGGTCAAACCGAAGATCGCCCCACGCGCATACGGGTCCCAGTAAGGCGCGCCCAGACCCGTAAAGGCCGGCACCACGTACACGCCGTTGGTGTCCTTCACTTTGGTCGCGAAATACTCGGAATCGAAGGCGTCGCTGATGAGCTTCATTTCATCACGCAGCCATTGAATGGAGGCGCCCGCCATAAACACGGCGCCTTCCAGCGCGTAGTTCACTTCTCCGGTCGGGCCACAGGCGATGGTGGTCAGCAGCCCGTTCTCGGACTTCACCGCTTTCTCGCCGGTATTCATCAGCATAAAGCAGCCGGTGCCGTAAGTGTTTTTCGCCATCCCTTCCTTCACACACAGTTGGCCGAACAGCGCCGCCTGCTGGTCACCGGCGATGCCGGAGATAGGAATACGCGTACCGCCTTTACCGCCAATGTTGGTCTGACCGTAGACTTCAGAAGAACGACGGACTTCCGGCAGCATGGCACGTGGAATATCCAGCGCATCCAGCATCTTGTCGTCCCAGTCCAGCGTGTGGATGTTGAACAGCATAGTACGTGAGGCGTTGGTGTAATCCGTCACGTGTACGCGTCCCTGCGTCATTTTCCAGATAAGCCAGGTATCAACGGTACCGAACAGCAGTTCGCCGCGACGTGCGCGCTCACGGGAGCCTTCAACGTGGTCGAGGATCCACTTCACTTTGGTGCCGGAAAAATACGGGTCAATGACCAGCCCGGTGTTATTGCGGACGTATTCTTCCATGCCATCGCGCTTCAGGCGCTCGCAGATCTCCGCGGTCCGACGACACTGCCAGACAATCGCGTTATAGATAGGTTTACCGGTTTCACGTTCCCAGACGATGGTAGTTTCACGCTGGTTAGTAATCCCGATAGCTGCAATCTGATCGGAACTGATGTCCGCTTTGGCCAGCACTTCCACCAGAGTAGAGCTCTGTGTTGCCCAGATTTCCATCGGGTCGTGTTCTACCCAGCCTGCTTTCGGGTAGATCTGCTCAAACTCGCGCTGTGAAACGCTCACTATATTGGCATCATGATCCATCACGACGGCGCGGGAGCTGGTGGTTCCCTGGTCGAGCGCAACGATATACTTTTTCTCAGTCATAATTATTTGTCCCGTAGTCACATTACAGCGAAGCTTTTTGTTGTGAAGTGGTCGTGGTTTCCTTCTCTTCCACGGCACAGGTATCGCACGGTAAATGGCGACCGATCAGCTTGCGATAGGCGAAAGCGCCCAAAATAGCGCCAACGATGGGGCCAAACAGCGGCACCAGGAAGTAAGGAATATCTTTGCCACCGGTGAAGGCGACATTACCCCAGCCCGCGAGCCAGGCGAACGCTTTCGGACCAATGTCACGCGCCGGGTTCATCGCAAACCCGGTCAGTGGGCCCATGGATGCGCCGATAACCGCAATCAGTAAACCAATCAACAATGGAGCCAGCGGGCCACGCGGTACACCGTTACCGTCATCAGTCAGCGCCAGGATAAGCCCCATCAGGATAGCGGTAATCACCATTTCAACCGCGAAGGCCTGCACAAAATTGATATGTGGGTTGGGATACGTTGAGAAAGTGCCGGCCAGATCAACACTCTCAATGCTGCCACGTACAATGTGGTGCGTCTGTTCGAAGTCGGCGAAAAGATTGTAGTAAAGCCCGTAAACTAACGCCGCTGCGCAAAAGGCACCGGCAAATTGAGAAAGGATAAAAGGAACAACCTTGCGCTTGTCGAAACACGCAAACAGCCACAATGCAATCGTGACTGCCGGGTTGAGATGTGCGCCAGACACACCTGCGGTCAGGTAGATAGCCATGGCTACCCCCAGTCCCCAGATAACGCTGATTTCCCACTGTCCAAAAGACGCACCCGCGACTTTAAGCGCAGCGACACACCCCACACCGAAGAAAATCAACAACCCGGTACCGAGGAATTCAGCAATGCACTGGCCTTTTAAGGTTGATGTTTGACTCATAATCGGATCCTGAAGAGTTTAATGTTTATTGTATGCGAGGAGGTCACTGACGTCCGCGATGCCCTGTAGGCACACTGTTAATTTATCGTTAACGAGCAAAAACGAGAAATATCGAACTTAAAATGTGTGTGCTCCGTCAATAAAATGAGCGTTTTCGCGCCATAAAGCGCGTTTTGTTATACAAAAACAGTGTGAGCTGAATCATTTCATTAACCAAAGTATTAACACTTAAGGGTTAGGGGGTTATTGTCTGTAAGAGTCGACTGAAAAGTGTTGTAAACCGCAATCAGCGCGGGATGCTGCTGGACAGCGAGGACGGGGCTTCATACAATCGGCACTATATATTGTGCGCGTTCACGTGAAGCGTCGCCTTGCAATTCAGGAGAGTAGTATGACCATGTCTTTAGAAGTGTTTGAGAAACTGGAAGCAAAAGTACAGCAGGCGATTGATACCATCACCTTGTTGCAGATGGAAATTGAAGAGCTGAAAGAGAAGAACAACTCGCTGTCACAGGAAGTGCAATCTGCACAGCATGGCCGCGAAGAGCTCGAGCGCGAAAACCAGTCTCTGAGAGAACAACAGAATGGCTGGCAGGATCGTCTGCAGGCGCTGCTGGGCCGCATGGAAGAAGTCTAATCCTCGTCATATTTCACGTTATGGCGGCGTTGGCTGCGCGTATTCACCCCAGTCACATGGTTATCTATGCTCCTGGGGATTCATGCGCTTACCGCCTTGCCCTAACGCGAAATCTTTAGCGGATTGCGGTAAGTCATGTAGGCCGGATAAGGCGCAAGCCGTCATCCGGCAATATCATAGCGTTACCGCGATACAACGTTAGTTTCAGGCATTCAAACCTCCATCCACGTCCAGACCCGTGCCGGAAATCTGCCCAGCCGCTTGGCTTGCCAGAAACGTCACCGCCGCTGCAACATCCTCCGGTGTACCGTAATGCCCTGTCGCAATAAGCTGTCGTTGGGCGTCCGCCTGTTCGCCATCTGCTGGGTTCATATCACTGTCCGTTGGGCCGGGATGGACAAGGTTGACGGTAATACCCCGCGGGCCGAGATCACGAGCCAGGCCACGGGTTAGCGAGTTGAGCGCTGATTTAGTCATCGCGTAGACAGCAATCCCCGGTTGGGCGACACGGTTGGCAAGGCAACTGCCAATATTGATAATCCGCCCACCTTCAGGGAGATGTGGCAACGCGGCCTGTATGGCTACCACCACGCCACGGATATTCACGTTAATCAACGCGTCGATGTCTTCCAGTGACAGCGACTCCAGCGGGCCACCGCGTGCGATCCCTGCGTTGTTGACCAGAATATCTAATCCTCCCAGTGACTGTATCGTGTGATTTACGGCGTTCTGAATAGCCTGAGCGTTTGCACTGTTTGCCTGAATAGCCTCGCCATGGCGGCCGAGTGCTGTAATTTCATTGGCAACGGCTTGGGCTTTCTCCGCAGATTTTTCATAGGTTATAACAACATCAGCACCGGCTTTTGCCAGCGACAGTGCAATAGCGCGCCCTAATCCACGACTGGCTCCGGTAACCAGCGCTTTTTTACCTGTCAGATCGATATGCATGATGACCTCGTGACGAGAGTGATGAGATTCATCATTAGGTATAGAGAGAGTTTTCTCTTCGTCAATGCGCTGAATGGGGGAATCGAAAGGGTGAAGTGACAAAAAAGAGGATCTGGAGATGTCCAGAATCGAAGTAAATTGCCAGTCAGTTGTTTAACCGACTGGCATCACACCGAATGGCGGTATTTTCTTTACTCGATATCGAGTGGGTCTTCGGAGAGGATGATTCCCGTATTGTCGGCGTACAGATGGTCGCCGGAGAAGAACGTCACGCCGCCAAAATTGACGCGGACATCGCTTTCCCCAATCCCTTCACCTGCTGCACCTACCGGAATCGCGGCAATCGCCTGAATGCCGATGTCCAGCTCTTCCAGATCGTCTACCTGACGCACTGCGCCGTAGATGACCAGCCCTTCCCATTCATTCTGTACCGCCAGACGCGCCAGTTCGGCGTCGACCAGCGCACGACGGACAGAACCGCCGCCATCGACCAGCAGAATGCGTCCACGACCATTTTGTTCGAGCAGATCATACAGCAACCCGTTGTCCTCGAAACATTTCACCGTGACGATTTGTCCGCCAAACGACGACCGTCCTCCAAAGTTAGAGAACAGCGGTTCCACGACGTTGACATCTTCTTGATAGATGTCACAAAGCTCGGAAGTATCGTATTTCATAGGCTTAACGTTCAGTTGCTGCGAGAATTTTTAGTATATCGCGCTATGTGTACTGTTGGCAAAATCATCAATTGTTAATTGATATTTGTCAGTTATCTTGCCCACTGACTTAAGAAAATCCCGACGACAAACAGCAGGTTAGTCAGCAACGCGGCTTTTACCGTACGTTCGAGCATCGGACGCATCGCCGCCGGTTCCATCTGGCGCATAACGTAACGCGCCTGTTTAACCAGTACCGGTGCGGCCAACAGGAACAGCCAACCCCACGGACTTTGCAGCGAAAGCAGGTTAAACAGCGCCAGGCAGACCAGCGTCCCCATCAGCAGACAGGCATGGTAACGACGGGCATTGACGGCACCGAGGCGAACGACCAGCGTATTCTTTCCGTTTTCCCGGTCGCTGTTGATATCGCGCAGGTTATTGATGTTAAGCACGGCAGTGGCCAGCAGACCACAGGCGGTTGCCGGAAGAATGAGCGCCGGGATCAGCGTATGCGCCTGCAGATACCAACTGCCCATCACGCTCAGCCAGCCAAAGAAAACCAGCACGGAAATATCACCCAGGCCGATGTAGCCATAGGGACGATTGCCCACGGTATAGGTGATGGCGGCAATAATCGACAGCACGCCAAGCACCAGGAAACCGACAAAATCCGCCGGCGTACGGCACGCCACGGCAACCAGCGACAGACCGGACAAACAAATGAGTACGACGGTGATGATCAGTGCGCGCTTCATCTCCTGTTGGGTGATCACCCCTTTTTGCATCCCACGCAGCGGTCCGAGGCGGTCCGGCTTGTCGCTGCCCTTAACGGCATCGCCATAATCGTTGGCGAGATTTGACAGGATTTGCAGAAGCCCTGCCGTAATGAGTGCCAGCAGAGCGACCAGCGGATCAAAGTATCCCTGCCACCATGCCAGGGCCGTACCGACGATGATCGCCGCGAAGGCGAGCGGTAGGGTCTTGGGTCGTAAGCTTTCCAGCCAGGCCTGGGAGCGGCTAATTTGTTGTTGTTCAGTCATATTTAGCGCCAATAAAAATGGGGCCTTTCAGCCCCATCAACAGTGATGAAAATGCAGTGAACGCGATTATAGGATAAAACGGCTCAGATCTTCATCTGCGACCAGCGCATCCAGATGTTTGCTCACATAATCCGCATCAATTGTTATGCTTTGACCATTCAAATCGCTCGCATCATAGGAAATATCTTCCATCAGGCGCTCCAGAACGGTGTGCAGACGACGGGCACCGATGTTTTCGGTGGTCTCGTTAACCTGCCATGCCGCTTCAGCAATTTTCTTGATACCGGATTCAGTAAACTCAATGTTGACGCCTTCAGTCGCCATCAGTGCTTTGTACTGCACGGTGACAGAGGCATTAGGCTCCGTCAGAATGCGTTCAAAGTCGCTGGTGGTCAGCGCCTGCAGTTCCACGCGAATCGGCAGACGACCCTGCAGTTCCGGGATCAGGTCAGACGGCTTCGCCACCTGGAACGCCCCAGAGGCGATAAACAGAATGTGGTCGGTTTTGACCATCCCGTGCTTGGTGGAGACGGTGCAGCCTTCAACCAGCGGTAGCAGGTCGCGCTGTACGCCTTCACGGGACACGTCCGGGCCGGAGGATTCGCCGCGCTTACAGATTTTGTCGATTTCGTCGATAAACACGATCCCGTGCTGCTCAACAGCGTCGATCGCTTCCTGTTTCAGCTCTTCCGGATTCACCAGTTTGGCTGCTTCTTCTTCAATCAGCAGCTTCATCGCGTCTTTGATTTTCAGCTTACGCGCTTTCTGCTTCTGCCCGCCCAGGTTCTGGAACATGGACTGCAACTGGCTGGTCATCTCTTCCATTCCCGGAGGCGCCATGATTTCCACGCCCATCGGTGCAGCAGCGAGATCGATCTCGATTTCTTTATCGTCGAGTTGGCCTTCGCGCAGTTTTTTACGGAATGCCTGACGCGCAGCAGACGGTTCAGACTGCTGTTCCGCCTGGCCCCAGTTATTTTTAGCCGGTGGGATCAGCACATCAAGAATGCGCTCTTCTGCCATCTCTTCTGCACGATAGCGATTTTTCTCGATCGCCTGGACGCGAACCATTTTGATGGCGGCATCGGTCAGATCGCGGATGATAGAGTCAACTTCTTTACCGACATAACCTACTTCGGTGAATTTTGTCGCTTCTACTTTGATGAACGGCGCGTTGGCAAGCTTTGCCAGACGACGGGCGATTTCGGTTTTACCGACACCGGTGGGGCCTATCATCAGAATGTTTTTCGGTGTGACTTCATGGCGCAGTTCTTCGTCGAGCTGCATGCGGCGCCAGCGGTTACGCAGTGCAATCGCCACGGAACGCTTGGCGTTATCCTGGCCGATGATGTGCTTGTTCAGTTCGCTGACGATTTCGCGTGGGGTCATTTCAGACATGGGAGATCCTTACGCTTTAGACGGTAATTCTTCAATGGTATGGAAATGGTTGGTGTAAATGCAGATATCACCTGCAATATCCAACGCTTTTTCAGCAATGTCGCGAGCGCCGAGCTCGGTGTTTTCCAGCAGAGCACGTGCCGCAGCCTGGGCGTAGGGACCGCCGGAGCCGATGGCAATCAGATCGTTTTCCGGCTGCACGACGTCACCGTTACCGGTGATGATAAGGGAGGCGTTTTCATCTGCGACTGCTAACAGCGCTTCAAGTTTGCGTAGCATCCTGTCGGTACGCCAGTCTTTCGCCAGCTCAACGGCGGCTTTGACCAGATGTCCCTGATGCATTTCCAGCTTGCGCTCAAACAGTTCAAACAGCGTGAACGCATCCGCCGTACCTCCCGCAAAGCCAGCAATGACTTTGTCGTTGTACAGACGACGTACTTTTTTCACGTTGCCTTTCATTACGGTGTTACCCAGTGTGGCCTGACCATCACCGGCGATAACCACATGGCCGTTACGGCGTACGCTTACTATTGTTGTCACGAGCAGACCCCTTGGTTACAAATACAGAATACAAGCCCCGCACGGTGTACGGGGCGTAATGCAAGTATAGATGGGGGGGATTTTGGGGGTTTCAACCCCCGGAGGCGAGTCGAATACAGTTTGTGTGACCCGCCATCTTCAGGCGGCTAATCGTGCTGTCGGCATTCTCTTTGCCTTTCACCGGCCCGATAACCACGCGATTCCAGCCATTGTTGGTGGTGATTTTGGAGTCAAAGCCTTCGAAAGCCAGCTGTGCACGCACGGTTTCTGCCTGTTCAGCGCCTTTAAACGAACCGCACTGCACCATCCAGCGACGTTCGTCTTTCTTCTCCGCAGTCGGCTTCGGTGCTTCTGGCACGCGCTCAACCGGAGCGGCAGGTTGTGTTTTCGGCGCAGACGCCGCTGTGTGCGCAGGGGTCTGCAGCAGATCCTGATACGGCTGTGACGTTGCCGCAGGTTTCTGCGGCTGCGCGACAGGCTTCGACGGTTGCTGTACCGGTGCCGTTTGCGCTGTGCGCGTTTGTGTCTGCGGCTGCGTACGCGGCTGTTGAACCGGTGGCGTGCTGTTCCACTGCTGCTGCTGTTGCTCAACCTGACGTTGCTGAGCCTGGCGCTGCAACGTTTGCTGACGCTGTGCCGGTGTCTGCTCGTTCCACGGTACTTCGTTGAGTTGCGTTGGCTGCTGGCGCATATCGGCCTGCATTTGCGCAAGCAACTGGCGCTGTTCGTTGGTCAGTTGATCCGGCTTCATCACTTCACCGCCTGCAGACGGTTCTGTCGGCGCACGTACGCCCGGCTGGCGGCTTTCCAGCTCTTTAATATAGCGCCAACGCTCTTCCGGCTTCGGCGGCAGCCCGTTACCGGTCACTTTCTGACCCTGCAACGTTTCGGATTCTTCTTTCTTATGATGCGTAATGAAGTACAAACCACCGATAAAGGCCACAAGAACGGCGGCGGCAATGGCGACCATTGCGGGCGATACCGCAGACGTGTTGCGTTGCTTTTTCCGTGAGGTGCTCTTTTTGCGCCGCGAAGGTGCCGGTTGGCCGCGACGTACATAATCTCGTTGTGCCACTATCGTTTCGCTGTATTGATTTGTTCGTCAGCCCGCCATGTTACTTAAGCGGCGGGCCTTTGACCAGACACCGTGTCTGAAAGGTTTACGTTAAGGCACGCGTGGTACCCCGAAGGATCAGTTCACAGTCCATCAAACGCGAGCCGCTGTTGACATTTTGTCCATGAATTTGGTCAAGCAGCAACAGCATCGCTTCACGACCAATTTCGAAACGCGGTTGCGCAACGGTGGTCAGCGGCGGATCGCAAAATTCCGCCAGGGCGATGTTGTCGAAACCAATAATCGACAGGTCATCCGGAACTTTGATGCCCTGACGTTTGGCCCATGAGAGGGCGCCGAGCGCCATGACATCGCTATGACAGAATACCGCTGTCGGCGGTTGCGGCAATTCGAACAACTGCCTGAGCGCATTGCCGCCAGCTTCGAAGGTGAAATCCCCGCGAGCGATATAGTGCGGATCCACCGTCACACCGCAACGGCGCAGCGCTTGCACGTAACCCTGCAAGCGGTAATGACATAGCGGCATCTCTTCCGGCCCGGCAATGCAGCCAATGCGCTGATGTCCCAGTTCATGCAGATAGTTCACGGCATTGAAGGCAGCGGTCAGGTTGTCGATATGGACGGTGGGCAACTCCAGCTCCGGCGCAAACTCGTTCGCCATCACCATCGGCGGCAGATTGCGCTGCTCTTCAATACTGGCGTCAAACGGCAGACGAGAGCCCAACAACAACATGCCATCAATTTGCTTGGTGATGATCAGATTGACGAAGGTTTTTTCCTGCTGGTTCTGGTGCGCGCAATCGCCGATCAACACCAGATAGCCATGACTGGCGGCGGTGACCTCGATCCCACGGATCAGTTCGCTAAAGAAGGGATCGCAAATATCCGGGACAATCACCAGGATCGTTCGCGATTCATTACGTTTAACATTGCGACCCGTCGCCTGCGGTAAATACCCCACTTCTACAGCTGCCTGTTCAACCCGGTTTCGGGTGGACTGAGAGACTTTATCGGGGTTCATTAGCGCGCGGGACACCGTTGCCGTTGAGACTTTCGCCTTTATGGCAACATCTTTCATTGTAGCGGCAGCGGCCTGCTTATTCGGTTTCACTCTTTCTCCTCGCCTGGAAAATTCGGCGCAGCACAATCCCTGTTTAAATTCACATCGAAAACATTTTTATCAGATAGCGGATGGAAACGGTTACAGAATTTTCATAAAAAGTGTGATGAATGTTGAATTTTACGATCCGCCTCGCATCTGAGGGGGCTATCCCTCGATGGGATCGACATCCAGCACCCATTTCACCTTGCGCGACTCCGGTAACGTATTGATGAGTGCTAGCGTGCCACTCACGATATGCTGCAAACGAATCCGTGACGGATGCTGCAATAAAATCTGCCAGCGATAGCGTCCGCCGCGCTTCGGCGCCAGTGCCGGTACCGGGCCTAAAATCCAGAGCTTATCGTCAGCCAGCGGACTGGCCTGAATCAGATTACGCAGTTGCTGCAAAAACAGCGGCGCCTGCTGATTATGATGATCTTCTGCGCGCACAATGACGTGACTGGTCCACGGCGGCAGTTGCAGAGTTTGCCGTTCCGCCAGCGCTTGTTCAGCGAATGCGTCATAGCCCTTATGCAACAGAGTCTGTAGCAGCGGATGTTCCGGATGGTGGGTCTGCAAAACCACTTCTCCCTGTTTGCCAGCGCGTCCTGCGCGCCCGGAAACCTGCGTATAAAGTTGGGCAAAGCGTTCTGCTGAGCGGAAATCTGCCGAGAACAGCGCGCCGTCCACATCCAGCAGCGCAACCAGCGTCACGTCAGGGAAGTGGTGACCTTTTGCCAGCATCTGGGTGCCGATCAGGATCCTTGCGCCACCGCGATGCACTTGTGCCAGATGCTGCTCAAGCGACCCTTTGCGGCTGGTGGTATCGCGGTCAATGCGGGAAATCGGCACGCCGGGAAAGAAGGGAGCCAGCGCTTGTTCAAGCTGCTCAGTGCCCAATCCGACCGGTACCATATGCGTAGAGCCACAGGAAGGACACTGACGTGGCACCGGACGCTGGCTGTCGCAGTGATGACAGCGCAAATGGTGCTGTGCCTGATGCAGGGTGTAGTAGTGATCGCAACGCGGACACTCCGCAATCCAGCCGCAGTCGTGGCAAAGCAGCGCAGGCGCAAAGCCCCGGCGATTGAGAAATAAAATCACCTGGTTGTCGGCCTGTAAATGCTGGCGCATACGGGCGATCAGCGCCGGTGCCAGACCGACCTGTACCTGCTGACCTTTTAAATCCAGCACGTGCTGAGTCGCGGGACGCGCGTTTCCGGCGCGGCGCGTCAGGCGCAGCATCCGGTATTTTTTCTGCCGCACGTTACACAGCGTTTCCAGTGCCGGAGTTGCCGAACCGAGGATTATCGGAATGCGTTCGCTATGGGCGCGCCAGACCGCCAGATCGCGGGCATGATAGCGCCAGCCTTCCTGCTGTTTATAGGAACTGTCGTGTTCTTCATCGATAACGATCACGCCAAGATTTTTAAACGGCGTAAATAAGGAGGAGCGTGTGCCAATGACAATCGCCGCTTCGCCGTTTTTGGCTTTCAACCAGGCAGAAAGGCGCTCGCTGTCATTGAGGCCGGAATGCAGCACTTCCACCGGCGCGTTGAACCGTTCGCGAAAACGGGCGATGGTTTGCGGCGTCAGACCAATTTCCGGCACCATCACCAGCGCCTGCTTACCCTGTGCCAGAACGTTTTCCAGTACGCTCAGATAAACTTCGGTTTTACCTGACCCCGTCACCCCGGCCAGCAGCCAGGCGGAGAAACAGTCTGACGCGCTGTGAATTGCGCCAACGGCGGTGGCCTGTTCGGTGTTCAGTCGCAGACGTTCGCCGCAAACCGCGTAGTGCGTGCGCCAGTCGCTAAAACCTGGGGTTTCGCTCGCCAGTTCACACAAGCCTTTTTTACGCAGAGCCTGAAGCGCGGCATCGTTGAATTCAAGGTCGGCGACCCGATCGCGCCAGATTTTCCCCTGTCGCAACGCGGCCAGCGCCTGCTGCTGTTTGGGGGAACGTTTCAGGCTATTAAGATCAACGGCCTGGCCCTCTTCGGTGGCAAACCAGTACCACATTGGCGTGTTGGTGGCTGGTTTCCCCTGACGCAGCAGGATGGGCAGGGCATGGAACAGCACGTCGCCAATGGGATGATGATAATAATCCGCCGCCCAGATCAGCAGACGCCAGACGGAGGTCGAAAAGAGCGGCTCATCATCCAGCACATCAACGACAGCTTTCAGTTCATTCAGCGGCAGCTCGCTTTTGTCACTAACCGAGACTACGATCCCGACGCGCTCCTGCTGTTTGCCAAACGGTACGCGCACGCGACACCCTGCTTTGACATTCATGCCTTCCGGCAGAAGATAGTCAAAGGTGCGAGGGAGCGGAACGGGTAAGGCAACGTGCACTACGGGCATAAATCATCCTGACTTGAAATCTGGCCGGTTAGTATACACATTACTCATGGGTGATGAGCGAATCAGTTTGCATGAGCGGGCTAATTTCTGTATGATTCGCCGCCTTTGATGCAAATTGATTGTGTCAAAACTTGACCGTTACCCGAGAATTTCACGCAGCCAACATATCAGCGGTGTGAAAGGCGACGGGTAAAAATTAACATCGCGTGGTGTCTGGCGTTAGGGCTGGAAGAGCGACGCGGCCTTAAACTGAGGTTTTCCCATGAAAAAAGATATTCACCCGAAATACGAAGAAATTACTGCTACCTGTTCTTGCGGTAACGTCATGAAAATTCGCTCTACCGTAGGTCACGATCTGAACCTGGACGTCTGCGGTAAATGCCACCCGTTCTACACTGGCAAACAGCGTGACGTTGCAACCGGTGGCCGTGTTGACCGCTTCAACAAGCGTTTCAACATCCCGGGCAGCAAATAAGTTTCAGCTGTCAAAAAAAAGCGCCGACTGGCGCTTTTTTTGTATCTGAATTTTATCTTTTTTATATTTTTTATTGACGCCTTGAATAAATAACGAGAAACTAACTTGAAATGCCGTTTCTAATTTTTCGGTAAATTGTTTCTATTGGTGATGTTCATCTCTCTTATCTTTCTTTTTTTGCCATGATTTTTAGTTGCTGGCAAAATTTAAAAGGTTTTAGCTTCCCCGCTTAAATAAACTTCATTACGTAATATAAAATTAATTCTGTCCCTTATTTTCATCATGTCGTTTTAGCAGTGGTGGTGCTGATAAGGTCAGATTGTTTTTGACGTTTTCTATTGAGAGGGATTGCTATGAAGCGTGGATATGCATTATTACTTATTCCATTATTATCTGGGGCCGCTCACGCAGGCTATGTAGATTATCGTCATGAATATTATGATGATGGACGTAACTATGACCGTGTTTATATGTCTCACCGCTTTGCGACTGGTTTTGGTGTGGCAGTAGAAGCTATCTCTCGTTCCGATGATGCGCAATCAAATGATGCGTGGAACAATATGGAAAGTAATGGCAACGAGTATACGGCAAGTTATCAATTCACCTGGCAGGGGCTCATCTGGCAGCCGGGCATCGCGGTGGAAACGGGTGATAATATAGCGATCTATAAGCCTTATCTTCGCGTACAGTATAATATCAATGATAACTGGTGGACTGCGTTCCGCTATCGTCAGGAATATATGCGCAGAAATGCTGACGGCAAAGATGACCGGATGGTCTATCGCCCGGAAGCGTGGCTCGGTTATAACGTCAATAACTGGATGTTTGAACTTAACGGCATTTATAAAATTGCCGATAGTGAAGATTTGTATAACAACAAAAATGAAGATTATGAATATAACTTCCGTGTTGCTTATAAGATAGGATCCTGGGTTCCTTTTGTTGAAGTGGGTAACGTTTCTTCTGGTTATAACACAACAACGACGGACGATCGCCAGACGCGTTATCGCGTGGGTCTGGGTTATAACTTCTGATTGTTAATTCCGTTAACGTGAAATTTATCTAAACAAAACATCATCAAGTTGCCTTTCAATACGCAAAATACGCTTGTTCTCATTTTCGCGTGAATAAGGCACTCAGGAGTTGACATAATGTCCAGTGATGAACATGTTATAAGAAGTAATGCAAGCATTGCTATCAGGCCTTTCGGATTCAGAGATAAAATAGGTTACTTGTGTGGCGACCTGGGAAATTGTTTTATTCTTGGGTTGGTCAATAGCTTTTTAATGATTTACTACACTAATGTGCTCGGTGTTTCCGGGGTTATTGTCGGGTCACTCTATTTTATAACAAAACTCTTTGATGCGTTTGTTGATGTCGCCGTAGGGCGCATATGCGATACGTCTAAACTGACCGTTTACGGGCGTTTTAATCCCTGGGTTCGTCGCATGAAATACCCTTTCTGCATCATTTCGGTGGTTCTTTTTCTGCCGTTTGTTCATGAATTTTCTGAAACAGCGAAAATTATCTATATCTGCTGTTCCTATTTTATTTACGGTTCGTTGTTATCGACCGTTAGCATTCCTTATGGTGCAATGTCAGCCGCGATTAGCTCGAATCCGGACGATCGTGTTTCGCTTTCGACTTACCGCAGCGTTGGCTCGGCGATTGGTGGTGGGGCAACCGGTTTTTTTATTCCCATTCTGATGTATACCACCCTTGTTGACGGAAGCCTGGTGATTTCCGGGCAACATTTCTTCTGGATTGCGATTGGCTGCTCGATACTGGCTTTTATCTTTTTAACACTGACCTGTCACTTAACGACAGAGCGCGTGCGTGTGGAAAGAAAAGAGAGCATGCCCGTTTCTGTTTTGCTGAAGGGATTGCTACGCAATAAGGCGTTGATTGTGCTGGTTGTGGTTGATCTGCTTATTGTGATTAATCAGGGTCTCTCCGGCACCAATATGACCTATCTGTTTAATGACTATTTCCACAATAAAGCCGCCATGTCTGTCGCACTCTTATTTACCTTTGGTTCCCTGATTCTGCTGGCGCCATCGGCGTCCTGGCTCACGAAGCGGTTTGGTAAAAAAGAAGCCAGCGTCGGCGCACTGTTCTTTTCAGTGGTGATGTATCTGATTATGTACTTCATCCACATTACGGATGCGAAAATCTATCTGGTCTTTCTTTTCCTTGCGACGCTAGGGGCCGGATTATTCAACCTGATGATTTGGGCGTTTATGACTGATGTTTGCGACTACCATCAGTATATTACTGGCGATCGCGAAGATGGCACCGTTTATGGTGTGAACTTCTTTGCTCGCAAAGTGGGTCAGGCATGTGCGGGGGCCATTGGGGGTTTTATGCTGGCTATCATCGGCTACCAATCCTCATCAACGGGCGGGGCTGTGCAAACCAGCGTCGTGCGGGAAAATATTTACACGATGGCGAATCTGATACCGGCTTTATGCCTGTTTTTGGCCGCCGTGATGCTGATTTATTTCTATCCACTGAACCGTAAAGAAACGCTCAAAATGGAAGCAACACTGAATAAATTTAATGGGATTAGCAAATAACCCATGAGCACCACTATGAAAATAGTGGGCAGTGAGTCTGAAAGGCAGGGGAAAACCTCTGCCTTTGTTGCGTCACCACCAAAGCAGCGGCCACGACTTCTCAACCGTTTCCAGTTGCGGCGCATCAAAAAGCGCCTGCGGGGAAATAACCGTTTCATTCAGCGGGATATTTTTACCGTAGCGTTCTTTCATTTTGGCTTGCACCGCCGGGTGACTGAGATCGAAATCCTTCAGCTTTTGCAGCTTACCCATTTTCATCCCGAGCGCATGGTCATACACCTTCCACACCACTTCAGAGCAGTACTGACGCTCGTCACTCCAGGAAAAGGCCAGATCGTAAGGTTTACCAAGATATTGTTTTGCGGTTTGCGCGAGCTTTTTCTGCTGCTGTGGCGATAGCCCACCGTCAACGCGACGCACGATGTATTTTCCGTCTTTACCGTGTTTTATCCACTTTTGCAGAGGGGTATAAACCACCGGGCCAATGGCCTCAAAGACATACGGTTTTTTCTCGCGGATAACGATCATGCCGATATGGCTATAGTCAGAATGCGTTGCCAGTTGAATCGCCTGGCTCTGGGAGGATAAGGACATTTGAAAGATGATATCGCCGGTTTGCGGCTGCCAGGCAAAAACAGGCGTCGCAATCAGCAGACTGAAAACCAGTAAGCCTCGATTCATGGCATAACGTCCTTGTTACACAATTAAAAAGAGCGGCCAGGAAACCCGCGCCGCTCTTTTCTGCAAATCAATATTCCCATGTCTCCGGGTCGATCCCCAGTTCACGCATGATCTCTTTCGCCGCTTCCGGGATTTCATCACTGCGCTCTTTACGCAGGTCTGCGTCGTTTGGCAGGGGTTGCCCGGTAAAGGCATGCAGAAACGCTTCACACAGCAACTCGCTGTTGGTGGCGTGGCGCAGGTTGTTCACCTGACGACGCGTGCGTTCATCGGTGAGGATTTTTAACACCTTCAGAGGAATGGAAACCGTAATTTTCTTTACTTGCTCACTCTTCTTACCGTGCTCAGCGTATGGGCTGATATATTCGCCGCTCCATTCAGCCATGAGATACTTAATCCTCTTTGTCATTAATATGAGGCAATGCCGCACTATTTGTGTGGCTACTCGCCATAATTCCGCATAGTTTACCGTACAGGCGATACTGTGACACTGATAAAGCGCCTGTAGTTGTGCGCTAATGCAGATAATTTTAACGGCTATTTCCAGTTTGCTCAATCTATACGCAAAGAAGTTTAGATGTCCAGATGTATTGACGTCTATTGTTAACCTGTTTACTCTGGGACCTGACTTTTCATCGACTCAGCTCAGGAACACCCTAACATGACGCGTAAACAGGCCACCATCGCAGTGCGTAGCGGGTTAAATGACGACGAACAGTATGGTTGCGTCGTTCCGCCGATTCACCTTTCCAGCACCTATAATTTTACCGGTTTTAATGAGCCTCGCGCCCATGACTACTCCCGTCGCGGCAACCCTACGCGCGATGTGGTGCAGCGTGCGCTGGCCGAACTGGAAGGGGGGGCGGGTGCGGTGCTGACCAATACCGGCATGTCGGCGATTCACCTGGTGACAACCGTGTTTCTGAAGCCAGGCGATCTGCTGGTGGCACCGCATGACTGCTACGGCGGCAGCTACCGCCTGTTTGACAGTCTGGCGACGCGCGGATGCTATCGCGTGCGGTTTGTCGATCAAGGGGATGAGCAGGCGTTGCAGGCCGCGCTGGCAGAAAAACCCAAACTGGTACTGGTGGAAAGTCCGAGTAATCCGCTGTTACGCGTGGTGGATATTGCGAAAATCTGCCAACTGGCGCGTGAAGCCGGAGCCGTCAGCGTTGTCGACAACACTTTTTTAAGCCCGGCGCTGCAAAATCCGCTGGCATTGGGCGCCGATCTGGTGTTGCATTCATGCACGAAATATCTGAATGGCCACTCTGACGTGGTGGCGGGCGTGGTGATAGCCAAAGATCCGGAAATCGTCACCGAACTGGCATGGTGGGCGAATAATATCGGCGTGACCGGCGGCGCGTTTGACAGTTACCTGCTGTTGCGTGGGTTGCGTACGCTGTCGCCGCGCATGGAAGTGGCGCAACGCAATGCGCAGGCGATCGTCGATTACCTGCAAACCCAGCCGCTGGTGAAAAAGCTCTATCACCCGTCGCTGCCGGAAAATCAGGGGCATGACATTGCCGTGCGTCAGCAAAAAGGTTTTGGCGCAATGTTGAGTTTTGAACTGGATGGCGATGAGCAGACGCTGCGTCGTTTCCTGAGCGGGCTGTCGTTGTTTACGCTGGCGGAATCCTTAGGGGGAGTGGAAAGCCTAATCTCTCACGCCGCAACGATGACGCATGCCGGCATGGCTCCAGAAGCGCGTGCTGCTGCCGGGATCTCCGAGACGCTGCTGCGTATCTCCACCGGTATTGAAGATGGCGAAGATTTAATTGCCGACCTGGAAAATGGCTTCCGGGCTGCAAACAAGGGGTAAACATGAGTATGATTGCGCAGGCAGGGGCGAAGGGTCGTCAACTGCACAAATTTGGTGGTAGTAGTCTGGCTGACGTGAAATGTTATCTGCGCGTCGCGGGCATCATGGCGGAATACTCACAGCCTGACGACATGATGGTGGTTTCCGCTGCGGGCAGTACGACCAACCAACTGATCAGTTGGCTGAAATTAAGTCAGACCGATCGCCTCTCTGCGCATCAGGTGCAACAGACCCTGCGCCGCTATCAGTGTGAGCTGATTAGCGGCCTGCTTCCCGCTGACGTGGCGGATGGATTAACCAGCCTGTTTATTAGCGATCTGGAGCGTCTGGCAAACCTGCTGGACAGCGGTGTGAATGACGCTGTTTATGCGGAGGTGGTAGGTCATGGTGAAGTATGGTCGGCACGTCTGATGTCTGCGGTGCTGAATCAGCATGGCATGGCGTCGGCCTGGCTGGATGCGCGTGAATTCTTACGCGCCGAGCGCGCCGCGCAACCGCAGGTGGATGAAGGGCTTTCTTACCCGTTATTGCAGCAACTGCTGATCCAGCACCCGCAAAAACGTCTGGTGGTGACCGGTTTTATCAGCCGTAGTAATGCGGGTGATACGGTGCTGCTGGGCCGTAACGGTTCTGACTATTCCGCCACGCAGGTTGGCGCGCTGGCGGGCGTTTCCCGCGTCACCATCTGGAGCGACGTGGCCGGGGTGTACAGCGCTGACCCGCGTAAAGTTAAAGACGCCTGCCTGTTGCCGCTGTTACGTCTGGATGAAGCCAGCGAGCTGGCGCGCCTGGCGGCACCGGTTCTGCACACCCGTACGCTGCAGCCGGTTTCCGGGAGCGATATCGATCTCCAGTTGCGCTGTAGCTACACGCCGGATCAAGGCTCTACGCGCATTGAGCGCGTACTGGCTTCAGGTACCGGCGCGCGTATCGTGACCAGCCATGATGACGTTTGCCTGATTGAATTTCAGGTTCCTGCCAGCCAGGACTTTAAGCAGGCGCATAAGGATATCGACCAGGTCCTCAAGCGTGCGCAGGTGCGTCCGCTGGCCGTTGGCGTTCATACCGATCGTCACCTGCTGCAGTTCTGCTACACCTCGGAAGTGGCGGATAGCGCTCTGCGAATCCTCGATGAAGCGGGTTTGCCGGGTGAACTGCGTTTGCGTCAGGGGCTGGCGCTGGTGGCGATGGTGGGGGCGGGCGTCACCCGTAATCCGCTGCACTGCCACCGTTTTTGGCAGCAGCTGAAAGGACAGCCGGTGGAATTTACCTGGCAGTCGGAAGAGGGCATCAGCCTGGTGGCCGTGCTGCGTACCGGCCCGACGGAGAGCCTGATTCAGGGTCTGCATCAGTCCATTTTCCGCGCAGAAAAACGCATCGGCCTGGTGCTCTTTGGCAAGGGCAATATTGGTTCCCGCTGGCTGGAACTGTTTGCTCGCGAGCAGAGTACGCTCTCGGCGCGTACCGGTTTTGAATTTGTGCTGGCAGGGGTGGTGGATAGCCGTCGCAGCCTGTTGAACTACGAAGGGCTTGATGCCAGCCGGGCGCTGGCGTTCTTCAATGATGAAGCCATTGAACAGGATGAAGAGTCGCTGTTCCTGTGGATGCGCGCGCACCCGTATGACGATCTGGTGGTGCTGGATGTGACCGCAAGCGAACAGCTTGCCGATCAGTATCTCGACTTCGCCAGTCACGGTTTCCACGTCATCAGCGCTAACAAACTGGCCGGGGCGAGTACCAGCAATAAGTATCGCCAGATCCACGACGCGTTTGATAAGACCGGGCGTCACTGGCTGTACAACGCCACCGTGGGGGCGGGGTTGCCGATCAACCACACCGTGCGCGATCTGATCGACAGCGGCGACACTATCCTGTCAATCAGCGGGATCTTCTCCGGCACGCTGTCCTGGCTATTCCTGCAGTTTGATGGCTCTGTGCCGTTTACCGATCTGGTGGATCAGGCCTGGCAGCAGGGACTGACGGAGCCGGATCCGCGCGTCGACCTGTCGGGTAAAGATGTGATGCGCAAGCTGGTGATTCTGGCGCGTGAAGCGGGCTACGACATCGAGCCGGATCAGGTTCGCGTTGAGTCGCTGGTTCCCGCACATTGTGAAGAAGGTTCAATCGATCACTTCTTTGAAAATGGCGATGAACTGAACGACCAGATGGTGCAACGTCTGGAAGCGGCCCGCGAAATGGGGCTGGTGCTGCGCTATGTGGCACGTTTCGATGCCAACGGCAAAGCGCGCGTCGGCGTCGAAGCCGTTCGTCCAGAGCACCCGCTGGCAGCGCTGCTGCCGTGCGATAACGTCTTCGCCATTGAAAGTCGCTGGTATCGCGATAATCCGTTGGTGATCCGCGGACCCGGTGCCGGTCGTGACGTTACCGCCGGGGCGATCCAGTCAGATATTAACCGTCTGGCGCAACTGCTGTAGTTTTTGCCGGATGGCGCTGCGCTTATCCGGCCTACGGTTCGTCAATCATGCTGGCCGGTGCGTTACCGGCCGGCAAACACTTCTTTTGCGGCAAACAGACCGTTTAACGCGGCTGGAAAGCCTGCATATACTGCCATCTGCATCATCACCTCAATAATTTCCTCCTGCGTTAACCCGACGTGCAGCGCGGCGGCAATATGTACCTTCAACTGCGGCGTGGCATTACCCAGCGCGGTCAATGCGGCGACGGTGGCAATCTCCCGACTGCGTAAATCCAGCCCGGGTCGGGAATAGATGTCGCCAAAAGGAAACTCAATCAGATAGCGGGCGAAGTCGGGAGCAATATCTTTCAGGCTCTCGACGACGGCATCGCCGCCTTTGCCATCGACCTGCTGTAGCATGTCCTGACCGGTAATAAAACGTTCCGAATGCATGGTGTCTTCCTCGTTTGTGTAATGTATGGCGTGAGGATAGGGCGGGCGGAATCATTTGGATAATACCGTTTCCGTGATACCTTTTCGGTATGACAACACCGCCTCTGTACTCTCTGGATATCCGCCTGCTGCGCTACTTTGCCGTGGTGGCGGAAGAGAACAACATGAGCCGGGCGGCCCAGCGACTGTTTATGTCGCAACCGCCGCTCAGCCGCCACATACGCCAGCTTGAAGAACGTCTGGGGATAACGCTGTTTGTCCGTCATACCAAAGGCCTGACGCTGACAAATGAGGGACTACGGGTGCTGGAGATCGTACGTCCGCTGCTGGAACTGCAGGATAAAACCTGGGCAGCTCTGAGTCAGCTCGCGCCAAATGATGTGCAGTCGCTGCGTCTGGGGCTGACGACGGCGTTTGAGCAGGGTGTTTTCGCTGGGCTGGAAACGCAGATGAATACCCGGGTGGAGACCCTGCGTCTGGTGCGCCAGGGCTCACCCGATCTGGTGCGTCAGGTGCGACGCGGAAAACTGGATGCTGCCGTGGTGGCGTTGCCGCTGGAGTCCGACGGACTTGCCGTCACGTCGCTCGACTGGCACGAGCCGCTCATCGCGGCGCTACCCGCCATCTGGCCAGAGGCAGGCAGAGAGTCTCTCCTCCTGGCGGAACTTAACCACCGACCGCTGTTCTGGTTCAGCCGGGAACGTAATCCGGCCTTCTTTGACGCTACGCGGGAACGCTTTCAGCGCGTGGGTTACGCCCCGACCTGTCTTGAAGAACCGCTGGAGCATGACGTTCTGCTGGCGCGAATTGCGCATGGCGACGGTCTGAGCTTACTTCCGGCCTCCTTTGCCGCCATTCAGCGCCAGGGCGTGGTTTTTCGTCCACTGCACAACGGTGAACTCAGTATTCAGGCGGGGCTGGTAATGCTGCCGGAGAACGTTGCGCGCTTACAGTGGCTGAAAAGCGTGATATCAGCCCTCTGAATGGCGGGCTAACGTGAATTTTTTTCATCTTCCCTGACTTTTCCTCACCATCAACGATGATTTTTCAGTTGACGTCATCGTGCTTTTCCGTCATTTTTACATCTGGACGTCTAAACGGATAGATGTTCACAACACAACATATAATGACAAGCGATTGATGAGGTAAGGTATGAGCTTTTTTCACGCCAACCAGCGGGAAGCCCTGAATCAGAGCCTGGCGGAAGTCCAGGGTCAGATTAACGTTTCGTTCGAGTTTTTCCCGCCGCGCACCAGTGAAATGGAGCAAACCCTGTGGAATTCCATCGATCGCCTGAGCAGCCTGAAGCCGAAGTTTGTTTCGGTAACCTACGGCGCAAACTCTGGCGAGCGCGACCGTACGCACAGTATTATCAAAGGGATTAAAGATCGCACGGGTCTGGAAGCCGCACCGCACCTGACCTGTATTGACGCGACTCGCGATGAGCTGCGCACTATCGCGCAGGACTACTGGAACAACGGTATCCGCCACATTGTTGCGCTGCGTGGCGACCTGCCGGCGGGCAGCGGCAAGCCGGATATGTATGCTGCCGATCTGGTGAGCCTGCTCAAAGAGGTGGCTGACTTTGATATCTCCGTCGCCGCTTACCCGGAAGTGCACCCGGAAGCGAAAAGCGCGCAGGCGGACTTGCTCAACCTGAAGCGTAAAGTGGATGCCGGGGCGAATCGCGCCATCACCCAATTTTTCTTTGATGTCGAAAGCTACCTGCGTTTTCGCGACCGCTGCGTCTCTGCGGGCATCGACGTGGAAATCATTCCTGGCATTCTGCCGGTCTCGAACTTTAAGCAGGCGAAGAAGTTTGCTGATATGACCAATGTGCGCATTCCGTCGTGGATGTCACAAATGTTTAACGGCCTTGATGACGATGCGGAAACCCGCAAGCTGGTGGGGGCAAATATCGCCATGGACATGGTGAAAATTTTAAGCCGGGAAGGGGTAAAAGATTTTCATTTCTATACACTTAACCGCGCTGAAATGAGCTACGCGATTTGCCACACGCTGGGCGTCAGACCCGGTGTATAAAATGCCTCGGCCCTCCCCGGAGGGCTTTTTTACACCTCATTTTGATCTACATCTCTGTAACTAAAAATATAAAAGGTATCAGCTATCGAATCTGTGGATTATTTCGACTATATCTTATCTCTGTAGGTGTATATCGTAATGTAAACACTGTAAAGGGAGCATATAGATGAGCACGCCAGACGATATCCATAACCCGACGTCCGCCGGAAAATGTCCTTTTCATCAGGGCGGCCATGACCAGAGCGCTGGAGCAGGAACAACCAGCCGTGACTGGTGGCCTAACCAGCTCCGCGTCGACCTTTTAAACCAACATTCCAATCGCTCAAACCCGCTGGGTGAAGATTTCGATTACCGCAAAGAATTCAGCAAATTAGATTATTCCGCGCTGAAAGGCGATCTCAGAGCGCTTCTCACCGAATCTCAACCGTGGTGGCCTGCTGACTGGGGAACTTATGCCGGTCTGTTTATCCGCATGGCCTGGCACGGTGCAGGTACCTATCGTTCCGTTGACGGCCGCGGTGGCGCGGGTCGTGGACAGCAGCGTTTTGCTCCCCTGAACTCCTGGCCGGATAACGTGAGCCTGGACAAGGCGCGTCGCCTGTTGTGGCCAATCAAGCAAAAATACGGGCAAAAAATTTCCTGGGCAGACTTGTTTATTCTGGCGGGTAACGTCGCGCTGGAAAACTCGGGCTTCCGTACCTTTGGTTTCGGTGCGGGTCGCGAGGACGTCTGGGAACCGGATCTGGATGTTAACTGGGGCGATGAGAAAACGTGGCTTGCCCACCGTGACCCGGAAGAGCTGGCAAAACGTCCTTTAGCCGCCACCGAGATGGGGCTGATCTACGTTAACCCGGAAGGCCCTAACGCCAGCGGTGAACCGCTTTCTGCGGCCTCAGCAATTCGTGCAACCTTTGGCAACATGGGGATGGACGATGAAGAAACCGTCGCGTTGATTGCAGGCGGTCACACGTTGGGTAAAACCCACGGCGCAGGCCCGGCGACACATGTCGGTCCGGACCCGGAAGTGGCACCGATCGAAAACCAGGGTTTAGGCTGGAAAAGCGATTTTGGTAGCGGTGTGGGCGCGGATGCGATTACCTCCGGACTGGAAGTGGTCTGGACGCAAACCCCAACCCAATGGAGCAACTACTTCTTCGAGAACCTGTTCAAATATGAGTGGGTACAGACGCGTAGCCCGGCTGGCGCCATCCAGTTTG
The DNA here is from genome assembly GCF_950098555.1 of Citrobacter sp. T1.2D-1. Taxonomy (NCBI): domain Bacteria; kingdom Pseudomonadati; phylum Pseudomonadota; class Gammaproteobacteria; order Enterobacterales; family Enterobacteriaceae; genus Citrobacter; species Citrobacter sp. T1.2D-1. The sequence continues at coordinate 39,706 of NZ_CATNHH010000006.1, read as the reverse complement.
AAGCGGTTGATGCGCCAGAAATTATTCCCGATCCATTCGACCCGTCGAAAAAACGCAAGCCCACCATGCTGGTCACCGACCTGACGCTGCGCTTTGATCCGGAATTCGAAAAAATTTCCCGTCGCTTCCTGAACGATCCGCAGGCGTTTAACGAAGCCTTCGCCCGTGCGTGGTTCAAATTGACCCACCGTGATATGGGGCCGAAAGCGCGTTACATCGGACCGGAAGTGCCAAAAGAAGATCTGATTTGGCAGGATCCGCTGCCGCAACCGACCTTCAATCCGACAGAAGAAGATATCCTGAGCCTGAAATCTGCGATTGCCGCGTCTGGCCTCTCTGTTGGCGAGCTGGTGTCCGTCGCGTGGGCATCTGCGTCGACCTTCCGCGGTGGTGATAAACGTGGCGGGGCGAACGGTGCGCGTCTGGCATTAGCGCCGCAGCGTGGTTGGGATGTCAATGCGATTGCCACGCGTGTGCTACCGGTTCTGGAGAAAATCCAGCGCGACTCTGCTAAAGCCTCGCTGGCCGATATCATCGTTCTGGCCGGTGTCGTCGGGGTTGAACAAGCCGCCAGCGCCGCAGGTGTCAGCATTCATGTGCCGTTCACCCCAGGTCGCGTGGACGCGCGCCAGGATCAGACGGATGTCGAGATGTTTGAACTGCTCAAACCGATCGCTGATGGTTTCCGTAACTATCGCGGTGAACCTGGCGCGGCAACGACAGAGTCTCTGCTGATTGATAAAGCGCAGCAGTTGACCCTGACCGCACCGGAAATGACCGTGCTGGTGGGAGGTCTGCGCGTTCTTGGCGCGAACTACGATGGCAGTAAGCATGGCGTCTTTACCGATCGTCCGGGCGTGCTCAGCAATGACTTCTTCGTCAACCTGCTGGATATGCGTCATGAATGGAAACCGGTGGATGAGTCAAACGAACAGTTTGAAGGCCGCGATCGTCAGACCGGTGAAGTGAAATACACCGCTTCACGTGCGGACCTGGTCTTTGGCTCTCATGCCGTATTGCGTGCTCTGGCGGAAGTGTATGCCGGTAGCGATGCGCATGTGAAGTTCGTGAAGGACTTCGTTGCGGCATGGGTGAAAGTGATGAACCTGGACCGCTTCGACCTGCAGTAATCCCGATTCAGACGTAATCTGACCCCACTTCAGCGACTGCTTGCAGTCGCTGAAGTGTATCCGTAGGGGTATAGTGTTTACAGGAAACGTCAATCTACTGGATTAATCATGTCTGTCTCAGGAAAGGGCAATCCACTGGCAATCGGTGGTCTTATCTTACTTACCCTTATCTGGAGCTATAGCTGGATTTTTATGAAGCAGGTCACGAGCTATATCGGCGCGTTCGACTTCACTGCATTACGCTGTATCTTCGGAACCTTACTATTATTCATCGTCCTCCTCCTGCGTGGCCGCGGTCTGCGCCCGACGCCGTTCAAATACACGCTGGCGATTGCGCTATTACAGACCTGCGGCATGATCGGGCTGGCGCAGTGGGCGCTGATGAGCGGCGGGGCGGGAAAGGTCGCGATTCTGACCTATACCATGCCATTCTGGGTCGTCATTCTGGCGGCGCTGTTTCTGGGCGAAAGGCTACGGCGTTTGCAATACGCGGCAATTATGATTGCGGCTATTGGTTTACTGCTGGTGATGCAGCCGTGGCAACTGAATTACGCCTCGCTGAAGAGTGCGTTGCTGGCGATCCTCTCCGGGGTCAGTTGGGGCGCGAGCGCCATTGTCGCCAAACGAATGTATGCCCGCCATCCTCGTATCGATTTACTGTCGTTAACCGCCTGGCAGATGTTGTATGCCGCGCTGGTGATGAGTGTGGTGGCCTGGTGGGTTCCACAACCGGTGGTTGACTGGCAGCCCATCGTATTCTGGGCGCTGGCCTATAGCGCGATTCTGGCGACAGCGCTGGCCTGGAGTTTGTGGCTGTTTGTGTTGAGGAATCTGCCTGCCAGTATTGCCAGCTTAAGTACCCTGGCGGTTCCGGTGTGCGGCGTTCTGTTTTCCTGGTGGCTGCTTGGCGAAAACCCCGGTCCTGTCGAGGGTGGGGGAATTGTGCTGATTGTCATGGCGCTGGCGATTGTCAGCCGGAAAAAGCGCGAAGTACGGACAGTTGAACAGGCGTGATAACATAAGAAACACTCCCGGACGATGCCGGGAGTGTTATGCGTTTTATTCCCACTCTTGCAGATAGCGCTGACCGTACTGGTCGGCAACCAACAGCGCTGCATAAACCTGATCCGGCGTCGCGCCGCCAGGCATGTTATGAATGGTTTCGCCTTCCGCACAGGCGGCTTCCGCCACGATACGCATCTTCGCCGGAATATCCTGTTTGATATCCAGTTGCGCCAGCGTAATCGGCAGACCGACGGAATGGCAAACTGCGGCAACGGTCTCAATCTCTTCAACCGGCGCGTTTTCCAGAACCAACTGAGTCAGCGTGCCAAATGCCACTTTTTCACCGTGATAATAGTGGTGCGCATCCGGGATCGCCGTCAGACCGTTGTGAACCGCGTGTGCGGCGGCCAGACCGCCGCTTTCAAAGCCGACGCCGCTCAGATAGGTATTAGCCTCAATCACGCGCTCAAGCGCCGGGGTGACGACGTGCTGCTCGGCGGCCAGCATTGCTTTTTCACCCTCTTCAAGCAGCGTGTTGTAGCACAGTTCAGCCAGCGCCAGTGCCGCCTGAGTGCATTTGCCGCCCGCCATGGTGATCGCGCCGCTGCGTGAACACGCGCGCGCTTCAAACCAGGTCGCCAGCGCATCACCAATCCCTGCGGCTAACAGACGCGCCGGTGCACCGGCAACGATTTTGGTGTCGACAATCACCATATGCGGGTTATGCGGTAGCAGTAGATAACGGTCAAATTCACCGGCGTCGGTGTAGATAACGGAAAGGGCGCTACATGGCGCATCGGTTGAGGCGATGGTTGGTGCGATCGCCACAGGCAGGTTCATAAAGTGGGCAAGGGCTTTCGCGGTATCCAGCGTTTTGCCGCCGCCGATGCCGAGAACGGCGCCGCACTGCGCGTTTTCCGCCACGCTGCGCAAACGGTCGATCTCGTTTTGCGAGCATTCACCGCCAAATGGCGCAACTTCCAGCGCCAGTCCTGCGTTTTTAAAGCTTTTTTCCAGTTCGCCCTGGGCGAAACCGAGAACAAATTTATCGCCGACAACCAGCCAACGTTCAGCCAACGGCTTGAGGTATTCGCCAAGACGAGTGATGACATCTGCACCCTGGATGTACTTACCGGGGGATTGAATAATGCGGTCCATATCCTATTTTCCTCACAGGTTGATGTTACCGAATGCGTTTTTCCAGTCTTGCTCAAACTTCTCAACAGCTGACTGTACCGCAGGGGTATCGAGCATTTGTTGCGCTACATCTAAAGGAAGGGTGATCGCTTCACAACCCGCCAGCAGACAATCCAGTGCCTGGCGTGGGGTTTTAAAACTGGCGGCCAGCACCTTGCTTTTCGGCGCATGCCGTTCCAGCAGCGTCTGTAATTCCTGTACCGTGCGGATACCGTCTCCGCCCTGGGCATCCACGCGGTTGACGTAAGGCGCGACATATTTCGCCCCCGCCAGCGCGGCAAGCAGTCCCTGAGATGCGCTGTACACAGCGGTACCCAGTGTGACAATGCCCTCTTTTTTCAACTGCTTGATGGCGACCAGTCCTTCAGAGGTCACCGGGATTTTCACCACAATTCCCGGAACGGCATTGTTCAGACGTTTGGCTTCGTTCACCATTCCCTGCGCATCGCGGCTCATGGTCTGGGCAAACAGAATGCCGTGTTCGCCAATCACCCTTTGCAGACGCGGCAGGACATCCCAGATAGATTCTTTGCTTGCCGCCACAATGCTCGGGTTGGTTGTTACCCCGGCGATGGGGAAGATGCGGGCCAGACGTTCAACTTCCGCCACATTGGCGCTATCCAGATACAGTTCCATTTTGCTTCCTCTTAAAGTTCAAGCTCATGTTGCAGTAGGTTGGCAATCGCGTCTGCAGACGCGGCGTTCACCAGCGCGTTGCGAAATTCTTCATGCATAATGCGACGGGCCAGGCGCGAGAAGATACGCATATGCTGGTCTCCCGCAGCGTGTTTGTTGAGCGTGAGCATGATGATGAACTGCGCCTCATCATCTCCCCAGCGTACGGGGGCTTTCAGGCGCGCGACGCTTATCGTGGACTGCTCAATATGCTCAGATTTGCTGTGCGGAATGGCGAAACTGAAGCCCAGTCCGGTGGAGAATACCGCCTCGCGGGCCCACAGATCGGCTTCCAGTTTGCGAGGGTAGCGGCAGCGGCTGGCGAGCAGCAGGTTGTCGGTCATCCCTTTGATCACCTCTTCTTTGCTGCGCCAGTCGCTGTCGAGGGTGATGCACTGGGCGGTGACCAGCGGGGCATCCTGCTGCGTCATGCGGAACTGCGCCAGCAGATGCTCCACTTCCAGCGACGTGCGACAGGCCATCGCCTGATTCAGTAACTGTCGGCAAGCGCGACTGTCGAGCTGTGCCATCCGCGCTTTGGCGGCAGGAATGGAGGGGGCGCTCATGCTGATTTCGTCCAGTCCCAGCCCGACCAGCAGCGGCAGAACGGAGCCTTTTGCCCCGAGTTCGCCACACAGGCCGATCCATTTCCCCTGACGGTGTACTGCCTGCACCGCGAAATCCAGCGCGCGCAGGAAGGCCGGGTTCAGGCTGTTGTAATGGCGGGTGACTTTGGCGTTATCGCGGTCAACGGCCAGCAGGTATTGCGTCAGGTCGTTACTGCCGATGCTAAAGAAATCAATCTCTTCACAGCACTGATCGATGATGAACATTACTGACGGGACTTCCAGCATAATGCCGAGCGGGATCTTTTCATCAAACGGGATCTGCTCATTGCGCAGCTGCTGTTTGGCTTCCGCCAGTTTCTCTTTAACCCACAGGATCTCTTCCATCGAGGAGATCATCGGGATCATGATTTTCAGACTACCGTGCGCCGAGGCGCGCAGGATCGATCGGAGCTGAGTGGTAAACAGTGCGGCGTATTCTTCATAGATACGCACGGCGCGATAGCCGAGGAACGGGTTGGCTTCAGCGGGAATATTCAGGTAATCAACGGGTTTATCGCCGCCGATATCCATCGTGCGCACAATAATGCTGCGTCCCTGCGCGGATTCCAGCGCCTGGCAAAAAATGTTGTACAGCTCGTTCTCGCCTGGGGCGCAGATCCGGTCCATATACAGCATTTCGGTGCGAAACAGACCGACTGCCTCCGCGCCGTTGCCAAATGCCGCCTGTGCTTCCACGGAGTGGGCGATGTTGGCGGCAACTTCCATTCGGATACCATCAGCCGTGCGCGCTTCCTGGGTCAACCAGACGCGCTGTTGCTCGCGCAGCGCCTCGTGCACGCGGGCTTCCTGCTGATAGTAGCGGCTGACCGGCTCGTCAGGCGCGACCACCACCGCCCCTGCATTGCCGTCGATATAGACCTCTTGTTGCAGCCACGGGGTTAAGGCATCAGTCGTGACGCCAACCAGCGTTGGAATGTTGAATGAACGAGCCAGGATCACGGTGTGCGAGGTGGTACCGCCGCTTTTCAGCAGCAGGCCTTTGAGGAAGGTTTTGTCCAGTTCGAGGAACTGGCTGGGCGTCAATTCATCCGCCATGCAGACGGTAGGTTGGGTCAGTTTTCCGGGGGCCGGAAAGCGTTTTTCGCCGTAGATGTGTTGCAGCAACTGGAAGCAGACGTCACGCACGTCCAGCGCGCGTTCCTGCAAATAGCTGCTGCTGGAACGAGCAAACTCTTCGCAGAAGTGGTTAGCGCTGTCGACAATCGCCTGTGCGCAGCTTAAGCCGCGAGAAACGCCCGTCAGCAGATGCTGACGCAAGGAGGTATCGCCTGCCAGCGAACGGTGGGCTTCCAGAATAGCGCTGGTGGCGCCGTCGCTGTCGAGCAAACGAAATTCAATGTTTTTCACCAGTAGCGTTAAGCCGCGATCCAGCGCCGACTGCTCGCTTTCCACATCGCTTGCCGCAGGAAGTTCGCCGAGCGCATTGAGATCCAGCGAAGAGAGAAGCGTCAGGATGCCGCCCGCGCTGCCGCTGCAAACGCTGCGGGCGCGGAAAAGCTGCGGATTCAGGTGGGTCAGCGAGGCCGGTAGCGGTTCTAATTCGCTGTTGTTGACCTCAGCCAGCGGCGCATCGCAGTGGGGAAACTCGTCGCACAGCCACTGGCTCAGGCGCTGATGGGCATCGGCTTCATCCGCGCCGGTAATCAGCAACTGGCAATGGTCGCCGGCCAGCGTATCTGTGCCAATCAGCGCCAGCGCGCTCTTGGCGTTGCCTTTACGATCGGTTCGTAGGTTGTGCCACTCAATGTGTGAAGTAAAGGTATTACACAGTGTCTCAACATGGCTTGCCGGGCGTGCATGAACGCCATTGGGCAGCTCACAGGTAAATTCCACAATCAGGGCCATTGCCTCTCTCCCATAACGGTTTTCTGCCTACAGGATAAAAGGCCTTGGTTGTTCGCTGCCATGTGACAATTCTGCCAAAAACTGGACAAATGTAATGTAAGACGAAAAGTGGGAGATAGTTCACAAGTCGACGTGATATCCATAAATCCTCCTATTTCTCAACTTATGAGGCGGATCCCATTTTTGTACTGACATTACAAAAATCCAGTAAATGGCCTTTTTATCCACTGTCTGCGCTCTTGCGGATTGCCTATTGTTTTCCACAACAACGTTATGGACATGGGCAAACATGTGCCCGGGAGCGACTTATGAATGAGTTGGTACAAATCCTGAAAAACACCCGTCAGCATCTGATGACGGGGGTGTCGCATATGATCCCCTTTGTGGTCGCGGGCGGCATATTACTGGCAGTCTCCGTCATGCTGTATGGCAAAGGCGCGGTGCCTGACGCCGCGACCGATCCGAATCTCAAAAAACTGTTTGATATCGGCGTGGCCGGGCTGACGCTGATGGTCCCTTTCCTCGCGGCGTACATCGGTTATTCCATTGCCGAACGCTCTGCCCTGGCACCGTGTGCGATTGGCGCCTGGGTGGGCAACAGCTTCGGCGCCGGGTTCTTCGGGGCGCTGATTGCCGGGATTATCGGCGGCATCGTTGTGCACTACCTGAAAAAAATCCCGGTTCATAAGGTGTTGCGTTCCGTGATGCCGATCTTCGTGATTCCTATCGTCGGGACCTTTATCACGGCGGGCATCATGATGTGGGGGCTGGGCGAACCCGTTGGCGCACTGACCGCCAGTCTGACCCAGTGGCTGCAGGGTATGCAGCAGGGCAGCATCGTGATGCTGGCGGTGATTATGGGACTGATGCTGGCCTTTGACATGGGGGGCCCGATCAACAAGGTTGCCTACGCCTTTATGCTGATTTGCGTGGCGCAGGGGGTTTACACCGTGGTGGCCATTGCGGCTGTTGGGATCTGCGTGCCGCCGCTGGGCTTAGGGCTGGCGACGCTGGTGGGGCGTAAAAACTTCTCTTCTGAAGAACGCGAAGCCGGTAAAGCGGCGCTGGTGATGGGCTGTGTCGGCGTGACCGAAGGGGCGATTCCTTTCGCCGCCGCTGACCCGCTGCGCGTCATTCCTTCCATCATGCTGGGCTCGGCCTGTGGTGCGGTCACTGCGGCGCTGTTCGGCGCGCAGTGTTACGCCGGTTGGGGCGGACTGATCGTTCTGCCGGTGGTTGAAGGCAAACTGGGCTATGTCGCCGCGGTGGCGGTGGGGGCGGTGGTGACGGCTGTCTGTGTGAACGTGCTGAAAAGTCTGGCGCGCAAGAATGTCTCTCAGACCGACGAGAAAGAAGACGATCTGGATTTAGATTTTGAAATTAATTAAGTGAGGAGTGGCGTCATGACGAAAATTATTGCAGTAACCGCATGTCCTTCAGGTGTTGCACATACTTATATGGCCGCTGAAGCGCTGGAAAGCGCAGCCAAAGCAAAAGGCTGGGAAGTGAAAGTTGAGACGCAGGGCTCGATTGGTCTGGAAAATGAACTGACGCCAGCCGATGTGGCGCAGGCCGATATCGTCATTCTGACCAAAGATATCGGTATCAAATTTGAAGAGCGTTTTGCAGGCAAAACCATCGTACGCGTCAACATCAGCGATGCGGTGAAACGCGCTGACGCGATCATGAACAAGATTGGCGCGCATCTGGCGCAGACTGCGTAACCGTTTTGTTTGCCGGATGGCGCTTCGCTTATCCGGCCTACGAATCAGAGCAAGTTTTAAGTTTAAGGGGCAACCTCATCAGGCGTCATCGTTGCAGGCAGTTTGAACACGGACAGCGCGCAGGAACCCGAGCGTACACGTAGTACGTGAGGGTTACGAGCACTGCCCAGGTTCAAAATGACAAATAAGATAGCCTGATAGGTTTGGCCCCACAGGAGTTCCTCATGACCAACCGTATCCATCGTCTCAAAACCGCCCTTTTTAAAAATAACCGTGAAATCTCACTTGAGCGTGCTGTGTTGTATACCGCCAGCCATCAGCAGACAGAAGGGGAACCGGTCATTTTACGTCGGGCGAAAGCGACGGTTTATATCCTTGAGCATGTCGCGATTTCGATTCGTGATGAGGAACTGATTGCCGGCAACCGTACCGTTAAGCCGCGTGCGGGCATCATGTCGCCGGAAATGGACCCGTACTGGCTGCTCAAGGAGTTGGATCAGTTTCCGACCCGTCCCCAGGACCGTTTCGATATCAGCGAAGACGATAAACGGCTCTATCGCGATGTGCTTTTCCCTTACTGGGAAAAACGGTCAATGAAGGATTTCATCAACGGTCAGATGACGGATGAGGTCAAAGCCGCCGTCAGCACCCAGATTTTTAGCATCAACCAAACGGATAAGGGACAGGGACATATCATCATTGATTATCCACGTCTGCTGAATCACGGGCTGGGTGAACTGGTCGAGCAGATGCGCGTGCACTGCCAGCAGGCACCGGATAACGTCTTTTATCAGGCGGCGCTGCTACTGCTGGAGGCATCGCAGAGCCACATTCTGCGCTATGCCGTACTGGCGGAAAGTATGGCTGAACGCTGCCCGGACGCCACGCGTCGCCAGGAGTTGCTGACTATCGCCGCCAACTCGCGGCATAACGTGCAGCATAAGCCGCAAACTTTCTGGCAGGCGTGCCAGTTGTTCTGGTACATGAATATCATTTTGCAGTACGAGTCCAACGCCAGCTCGCTGTCGCTGGGCCGTTTCGATCGGTACATGCTGCCATTTTATCAGGCGTCGCTGACGCAGGGGGAAGACCCCGCATTCCTGAAAGAGTTGCTCGAATCGCTGTGGGTGAAATGCAATGACATCGTGCTTCTGCGTTCGACCAGCAGCGCGCGTTATTTCGCCGGCTTCCCGACCGGGTATACCGCGCTACTCGGCGGCCTGACGGAAAATGGCCGCAGCGCGGTAAACGTGCTTTCGTTCCTCTGTCTGGATGCCTACCAGAGCGTGCAGTTACCCCAGCCGAATCTGGGCGTACGCACGAACGCGCTGATTGATACGCCGTTTCTGATGAAGACCGCCGAAACCATCCGTCTGGGGACCGGCATTCCGCAGATCTTTAATGACGAAGTGGTGATCCCGGCATTCCTCAACCGGGGCGTCTCGCTGGAAGATGCGCGTGATTACGCGGTGGTGGGGTGCGTGGAGTTGTCGATTCCGGGCAGAACCTACGGCCTGCACGATATCGCCATGTTCAACCTGTTGAAGGTTATGGAGATAAGCCTCTATGAGAACGAAGGCAATCGCGAGCTGACCTGGGACGGACTGCTGGCGCATATTCGCGCCAAAATCAGCCACTACATCACGCTGATGGTGGAAGGCAGCAATATTTGTGATATCGGTCATCGCGACTGGGCGCCGGTGCCGCTGCTCTCCTCGTTTATCAGCGACTGTCTGGAGAAGGGATGTGACATCACCGACGGCGGCGCGCGCTATAATTTCTCTGGGGTACAGGGTATTGGTATCGCCAATCTGAGCGACTCGCTGCATGCGCTGAACGGACTGGTGTTTGATCAGCAGCGCGTCAGTTTCGACGCATTGCTTGCGGTGTTGAAGGCCAACTTCGCCACGCCGGAAGGGGAAAAGATCCGCGCGAGGCTCATCAACCGCTTCCAGAAGTACGGTAATGACATTGATGAGGTGGACAACATCAGCGCCGAACTGCTGCGTTATTACTGCAAAGAGGTGGAGAAATACCAGAATCCGCGTGGCGGCCAGTTTACGCCAGGCTCTTATACCGTTTCTGCACACGTTCCGTTGGGGGCAGTGGTAGGGGCGACGCCGGACGGGCGTTTTTCCGGTGAACAACTGGCCGATGGCGGCCTGTCGCCGATGCTCGGGCAGGATATGCAGGGGCCGACGGCGGTACTGAAATCAGTCAGTAAACTGGATAACACGCTGCTGTCCAACGGGACGTTGCTGAACGTGAAGTTCACGCCCGCCACGCTGGAAGGAGAGGCGGGATTACGCAAGCTGTGTGATTTTTTGCGTGCCTTTACCCAGCTAAAATTGCAGCACATTCAGTTTAACGTGGTGAATGCCGAAACGCTGCGGGAAGCACAGCTGCGACCCCAGGATTTCGCCGGGCTGGTGGTGCGCGTGGCGGGGTATAGTGCCTTCTTTGTCGAGCTGTCGAAGGAGATCCAGGATGACATCATTCGCCGCACCGCGCATCAGTTGTGAGGTTGTGGAGTCGCGCGACGAGGAGGTTGCGCGCATCTTCAATATTCAACGCTATTCGCTGAATGACGGTCAGGGGATCCGCACGGTGGTTTTTTTTAAAGGCTGCCCGCATACCTGCCCGTGGTGCGCTAATCCGGAATCTATCTCGCCACGGATTGAAACGGTGCGGCGGGAAAGTAAATGTCTGCACTGTTCGCCGTGTCTGCGTGATGCCGATGAATGCCCGTCCGGGGCGTTTGAGCGGATTGGTCGCGACATCACCCTGGATGAACTGGAACGTGAGGTGATGAAAGATGACGTTTTCTTTCGTACCTCTGGTGGTGGGGTGACGCTGTCGGGCGGCGAAGTGCTGATGCAGGCGGCCTTTGCTACGCGGTTCTTACAACGTCTGCGGCGCTGGGGTGTGCACTGTGCGATTGAAACGGCAGGCGATGCCCCCGCCCGTCGCCTGCTGCCGCTGGCGAAAACGTGTGATGAGGTACTGTTCGATTTAAAGATAATGGAGCCAGAACGGGCCCGTGAGATTGTGGCGATGAACATGCCACGCGTGGTGGCGAATCTGCAAATGCTGGTGGAAGAGGGCGTGAACGTGATCCCCCGCTTGCCGCTGATCCCCGGCTACACGCTTACGCAGGAGAATATACAGCGTGCGCTGACGTTGCTGTTATCGCTTGGTATAAAGCAACTGCACCTGTTACCGTTTCATTTATACGGTGAACCGAAATACCGGTTGCTTGGGCAGCAATGGTCAATGAAGGACGTCCCTGCGCCAACGGAGCAGGTTGTCGCCCAGGTGCGTGAGATGGCGGAGAACGTTGGCTTTCAGGTCACAACAGGAGGGTAATATGTCCGTTTCAACAGGACGATATCTGGTCGCGGTGACGGCCTGCGTAAGCGGCGTGGCGCATACCTACATGGCGGCTGAACGACTGGAGAAGTTGTGCCAGCAGGAAAAGTGGACCATCAAGATTGAAACGCAGGGGGCGCTCGGCACGGAAAATCGCTTAACTGAAGATGATATCCGCCGGGCGGATGCCGTGCTGCTGATTACCGATATCGATCTGGCGGGCGCGGAGCGTTTCACCCAGTGCCGCTATGTCCAGTCCGGGATTAACGCCTTTCTGCGCGAACCGCAGCGTGTGATGAGCGCGGTACGTAAGCTACTTTCCGCTCCGCAATATACCCACCTTATTCTGGAGTAATCTGCTTTTCCGTTAGCTGGCTGTGATACTGACGACGATATTCTGACGGTGAGCGTTCGGTATTTTTACGAAACAGGCGGCAAAAGTAGTTACTGTCGACAAATCCACAGGTGTGAGCCACCTCTTTGATCTTCAGATCGTAGCCTTTTAGCAATGCTTTCGCGTGCTCCAGTCGCATATGGTTCAGGTATTCGTTAAAGCCGGTGGCCCCGGTTTTTTGAAACAGGTGCGAGAGATAGTTCGGTGAGATATAGAACGCCTGCGCTACCGACTCCCGGGTAAGCGGTGATGCGTAACGCTCGTCAATGTAGTCGCGGATAGCCTCAAATAACGCCTGACTGCGTGAGGCGGTTTGAATCTGGCTGCCAAGCAGATCGCGACAGTGGCTGAGCAGGCTGGCGACAATCAACCGCGCTGTCTGCTGCTCCTGTGGTTGCATCTGCATTTCATTGAGCGTCTGTAACAGAAAGGAACCGATACGCGGTCCACGGCGCGCCACGTGCTGTTTGACCAGGTTCTGGTACGTTTTCCCGTCCCATTGCACAACGCTGAACCCCAACTGTTGTTTGCCAAACAGAATACTGAGCGTGATGACGGGCACTTGCCATCGCGGGAGGTTCCAACCGCCAGCCGGTACATAGAGCACATCGCAAGGCGTGAGCGTATCGGTAAGGCTGGCGTCGGCCAGTTCACCTTCCAGTACGATTTCCAGACGGGGAAAATCGACCTGATACGCCAGTTCCGGGATGGGGGTGAGCGTACTGGCGAAGAAAATCTGGCGCAGCGGCGAGGGGCCATGAATCAGGCGGGAAAGAAGATGGCTGACGTCTTGATACATGATGATCCCTTGCGTTGCGCAGACAGGGAAACAGTAACCGCCATGGTGAAAAAAGGCCACTCTAAAAAGAGTGGCCTGTTGAATCACTTACTGATTTCCTACCTGCTCGCCATACGGCAGGCTGTCGTAGTCAATCAGCGCATTTTTCTTGTACGGGTTGCCAATCCAGCGCGTCGTTTCTTTGAACTGCGGGCTGGTGAGGGAACGCGTCGGATCGAAACCGTCGTAGGTCAGGCCAGCTAAGTCGGACCAGGTGTGGATCAGTTCCGAACTGCTGTACTTACGATTCACATCCTGTGATAAATCACGCGGATGCGCGGCCTGCCATTTCTCTGAGGTCCACAGCAGGAACGGCACGGTATACATGTGACGCGTCGGGTTGTCCTCGTTGCGACCCTGTGTTTTGTGCGGCGGCGTGTCATACACCTCTTCACCATGGTCGGAGAAATAGAGCAGGAAACCGTTCGGATCGGTTGCTTTATAATCCTTAATCAGGCTCGCGACGACCTTGTCGTTATACAGGTTGGCGTTGTCGTAATCGTTATACGACTCCTGCTCTTCTGCGTTCAGGCCCGGCGGGAGATGATCGGTACTGCCGTCGAATTTACCCTGGTCTTCCGGGTAGCGGAATTTGTACTTAATGTGCGTGCCCAGCAGATGAACAATGATGAACTTTTTCGGTGCAGGATCGGCCATGATTTTCTTAAATGGCGTCAGCACGTTAGTGTCATATTCGCGCGCGCTTTGCGTACGCTGCTGGTTCATATAGAACTGCTCGTCGGTCTGCTTAGAGAAGACCGTCAGCATGGTGTTACGAGCGGTCATCGTCTGCTGGTTTGTGATCCAGTAGGTTTTGTATCCCGCCTGTTTCATCATGTTCATCAGCGACGGTTTCGTCAGATACAGGTCCGGGTTCTTCTCGTTCGCGAAGGTCAGCGCCTGTTGCAAGATTTCGATCGTGTAAGGGCGTGAGGTCACGACGTTATTAAACACGGTCAGATTCGGGTCTGACTTATGCAATTCGTCCAGTTCCGGTGTGGTTTCACGCGGATAACCGTACAGACTCATGCGGCCACGCTGGGTAGACTCGCCAATTACCAGCACCAGCGTGCGCGGTGCGTCGCCGGAGTTGTCTTTAAAATTGGTCAGCGGAGGCAGAGCGTGGTTCTGGCTCAACAGGTTGTTGAGTGAGGTCAACTGGCGCTGATACTGATAATACCCAATGACAAACTGCCACGGCGCGGCCGGTTCCATACGCGAGGAGAGGCCGCTTAGCGTCTTCTCATACGGTGAGTTGCCAAACGCAGAACGAACCACAAACGGGTTCAGGATCAGTCCGTATAGCAACGCAAAAGAGACGAGCCAACGCCAGCGTCCGGGAATATAGACGGGGCGCAGTCGCGTCCAGAGAAATACGGCGACAACGGTATAAGCCAGCGCAATGGCGATGATCTTCAGACTGAAGTACTGGCTCAGGTATTCGCTGGCTTCGTTGGCATTGGTCTCAAACATCACGAACAGGACGCTTTGCGAAAACTCTTGTCCGTAGATGACGTAATAACAGAGCGTGGCCAGCGACGTGGCCCACAACACGACGCCCACCACCGCAGCAATAATGCGGGTTCGGTTGGGAAACAGGAAAATCGGGATCAGCCAAAGGGAGCTGTAAAGCAATGAGTCACGCAGCCCGTTGGTGCCGCTGAAACCCGTAACTAAAATAATGGCCTGTAGTAAGGTGGAAAAAAACCAAAAATAGAGAAGCGCCCAACCAAGGGCTTTCCAGCTAAATGATGGCGTAGACTGGAGGGTTGTGGATTGCATATTGTCAGCCTGTCTTTAAACGTGGTGCCAAACGTAGCGACTAAACCTTAAGAGAATCTGAAGCATCGGCGCAAAGGCGCACGTTGCTCTGGAAAAATCTCACGGTGGAAAAAACAGACAGAAATATAGTGAATGTGCGGAGGTTATGACAGCAATATTTCAGCCCCCTCGCGCGCAATAGCACGAGAGGGGGGAAGAGGGTGAAATTAGCCGGTATTACGCATACCTGCCGCCACGCCGGCAATGGTGACCATCAGCGCTTGTTCAACGCGAGGATCGGGCTCTTTGCCCTGCAGTTCCGTCAGTCGTGAGCGGTGTAACAGCTCTGCCTGCAGAACGTTCAGCGGGTCGGTATAGATATTACGTAACTGAATAGACTCGGCAATCCACGGGAGATCGGCCATCAGGTGTGAGTCGTTGGCAATGGCCAGCACCACTTTGATGTCCTCTTCCAGCAGTTCGCGCAGTTCTTTGCCCAGCGGCCACAACTCTTTCGCCACCAGTCGCTGATCGTAATATTCCGCCAGCCACAGATCCGCTTTCGAGAACACCATTTCCAGCATGCCGAGGCGAGTGGAGAAGAACGGCCAGTCGCGACACATCGCTTCCAGTTCGCTCTGCTTACCATCTTCAACCACTTTCTGCAGCGCGGTACCGGCACCCAGCCAGGCTGGCAGCATCAGGCGGTTCTGGGTCCAGGCGAAGATCCACGGAATGGCGCGCAGGGATTCTACACCGCCGGTCGGGCGACGTTTCGCCGGACGTGAGCCGAGCGGCAGTTTACCCAGTTCCTGTTCTGGCGTTGCGGAGCGGAAGTACGGGACAAAGTCTTTGTTTTCACGAACATAACCACGGTATACGTCACAGGAGATGACCGAGAGTTCGTCCATGATATGACACCAGGCGTCTTTCGGCTCCGGCGGCGGCAGCAGGTTCGCTTCCAGAATCGCACTGGTGTACAGCGACAGACTGCTAACGGTGACTTCTGGCAGGCCGTATTTGAAGCGGATCATTTCGCCCTGTTCGGTCACGCGCAGACCGCCTTTCAGGCTGCCCGGCGGTTGTGAAAGCAATGCCGCATGGGCTGGCGCGCCCCCGCGACCGATGGAGCCGCCGCGACCGTGGAACAGCGTCAGCTCGATACCCGCTTTCTCGCAGGTTTTAATCAACGCATCCTGCGCCTGATACTGCGCCCAGGAGGCGGCCATCACGCCGGCGTCTTTTGCCGAG
The DNA here is from genome assembly GCF_950098555.1 of Citrobacter sp. T1.2D-1. Classification (NCBI taxonomy): domain Bacteria; kingdom Pseudomonadati; phylum Pseudomonadota; class Gammaproteobacteria; order Enterobacterales; family Enterobacteriaceae; genus Citrobacter; species Citrobacter sp. T1.2D-1. The sequence continues at coordinate 23,888 of NZ_CATNHH010000006.1, read as the reverse complement.
TCGGAATAGCCAATCATCACCATCTGCTTGCCCTGAATCAGACCGCGATACCAGTCGATGTTCAGCAGTTGGGTCATCACGTCGTCGGCATTGTTCAGGTCGTCGAGGGTTTCGAACAGCGGCGCAACCGGCATAGCGAAGCCAATTCCAGCCTCTTTCAGCAGCAGATGCACGGCCAGCACGTCGGACGGCGTTTTTGCCATCGAGATAACGTAGGCGGCAATTGAACCTTTCGGCGCTTCGGCAATGACCTTACAGGTATCGAGCACTTCGCGAGTGTCATTGCTCGGTTCCCAGTTGCGCGGCAGCAGCGGGCGTTTGGAGTTCAGTTCGCGGATCAGGAAGGCCTGTTTGTCCGCTTCTGACCAGCTTTCGTAGTCCCCGATGCCGAGGTAACGGGTCAGTTCACCCAGCGCTTCGGTGTGGCGGGTACTTTCCTGACGGATATCAATACGGACCAGCGGAACGCCAAAACATTTCACGCGACGCAGGGTGTCGAGCAGTTCACCGTTGGCGATAATGCCCATGCCGCAGGCTTGTAGCGACCGGTAGCAGGCGTACAGCGGTTCCCACAGCTGTTCGTTTTGCGTCAGCAGACCTGCTGGTTTCGGCAGCTTCTCGCCTTTGAGGCGCGCTTCCAGCCAGGCCTGGGTTGCCATCAGGCGTGCGCGCAGGTTTTTCATCAGATAGCGGTAAGGCTCCGATGCGCCTTCTTCACCGACCATTGCTAACAGTTCCGGCGTGGCATTGACCATCGACAGTTCAGAAACCAGAACATGAATATCTTTCAGGAACAGATCGGTCGCTTTCCAGCGACTTAGCAGCAGAACGTGGCGGGTGATATCCGCGGTTACATTTGGGTTGCCGTCACGGTCGCCGCCCATCCACGAGGTGAAACGTACGGGAACGAAATCAACGGGTAACTGGTAACCCAGATTCTCTTCCAGCTGTTCGTTTAGTTCGCGTAAATAGTTCGGAACCCCCTGCCACAGGCTGTTCTCGACCACCGCGAAGCCCCATTTGGCTTCATCAACCGGGCTTGGGCGCAGCTTACGAATTTCATCGGTGTGCCAGGACTGTGCAATCAGTTGGCGCAGACGGCGCATCAGCTGGTGGCGTTCGTACTCAACGATATCTTTGTTATCGAGTTGCTTCAGACAGGCGTTAATTTCGCCCATTTTATGGATCAGCGTGCGACGGGTGATTTCCGTCGGATGTGCGGTCAATACCAGTTCCAGAGACAACGACTCCACCGCTTTTTTGATGATGGCGTCGTTCAGATCCGGCTGGTTTTTCAGTTTACGCAGGGTGCGGGCAATCACTTCCGGGTTGCTGGCGCCTTCGCCTTTTGGCGAACTGCTGTGATATTGCTCGGCGGTGTTGGCCAGGTTCAGGAACTGGCTAAACGCGCGTGCGACCGGCAGCAGCTCGTCATTCGACAGATTTTGTAACGTGGTGAGTAACTCCTGGCGATGAGCTTCATTGCCAGCGCGCGAGGATTTAGACAGCTTACGGATTGTTTCTACGCGATCAAGAATGTTCTCTCCCAGCGCATCCTTGATGGTTTCTCCCAGCACTTTGCCGAGCATACTGACATTACTACGCAACGCGGAATATTGTTCGTTCATATTAACCCAGACACCCCATCTCATATGTTTTACCCTTCGTCTTTCGCGCCGCAGATGCGTTGGCTGCGTTTGTGGACCCCGGTCACTTACTTAGGTAAGCTCCCGGGGCTCCACAAACTTGCCGCCTTCCTGCAACACGAAATACTGTGGGTTTGAGTCCTGTGATCAGGACATTTGTTAATTCATCTCACTTTATAAAGCCACGTAAAAAACCATTCGTCAATTGCGGCGAAATCGCTTCAGCAAACGAATAAATGTCGATAATTTACGAAATTTAATTCACTTTGCGGCAGATAAGTATTACTTATGGAATTGTGACAAAAGTCACTCTCCGGTGTTACCGGAGAGTGATGGAGGTCAGTGCCAGCAGAAATGATGAACAACCTGGGTAATCAGTTCACGCGTCGGTTTGATGAACCGGGTTTCCAGATATTCATCCGGCTGGTGCGCCTGATTGATAGAGCCCGGGCCCAACACCAGCGTCGGACACAGGGTCTGAATAAACGGCGCTTCGGTACAGTAGTTCACCACATCGGTTTTCTCGCCCAGCAGTTTCTCCACTACTTCAACCAACTGATGGTCTGGCGGACATTCGTAGCCCGGGATCGGCGGATGCAGTTCGGCAACGGTCAGCCGACCCGGCCAGCGTTCGCTCACCGGTGCCAGGGCTTCTGTCAGCAGGCCATCCAGATCGCCCAGCGTCATGCCCGGCAGCGGGCGGATATCCATATGCAGTTCACAGCAGGCGCAAATGCGGTTCGAGGCATCGCCACCGTGCAGACTGCCCAGATTCAGGGTGGGATACGGCACGGTGAAGGCATCGTAGTGATAACGTTCCTTTAGGGTGTCGCGCAGTTGCATAATGCGACCAATGGCGTCGTGCATCAGTTCGATAGCGTTCACGCCGCGCGCCGGATCGCTGGAGTGACCGGACTGGCCCATCACCCGTACTGCCGTTGAGATATGGCCTTTGTGCGCGCGAATCGGTTGTAGCGACGTGGGCTCACCGATGATCGCGCAATCGGGGCGAATCGCCGTGTTTTCTGAGAAGTAACGCGCGCCCGCCATGCTGGTCTCTTCATCTGCCGTCGCCAGGATGTAGAGCGGCTTTTTCAGTTGTGTCACATCAACGTCGCGAAGCGCGTCGAGAATAAAAGCGAAGAAGCCCTTCATGTCTGCCGTGCCCAGACCGTAGAGCTTGTTGTCATGCTCGGTGAGGGTGAAGGGATCGCGCGTCCAGCGCCCATCGTCAAACGGCACGGTGTCGGTATGACCCGTCAGCAGCAGGCCGCCCGCGCCCTGTCCGGTGCTGGCCAGCAGATTGAATTTATTGCGGGTTCCCGGGACCGGTTGAATCTCAACGTTAAAACCGAGATCGCTGAACCAACCCGCCAGCAGATTGATTAAAGACTCATTGCTTTGATCCAGCGCTTCTTCGGTAGCGCTGATGGACGGCGTGGCAATCAGCGCGCGGTAGATCTCGATAAATGGCGGTAAGTTCATTTTCATTGTTGACACACCTTAGGTCGTGATAGTATCAATATTCATGCAATAAATGTGCATAAAAATACATTAACGTTGAGCATAAAGGAACCTGATGTTGAATACGCTGATTGTAGGCGCTAGCGGTTATGCGGGCGCAGAGCTTGTAAGCTACGTGAATCGCCACCCCCATATGACCATAACCGCTTTGACCGTCTCAGCGCAAAGCAATGATGCGGGAAAGTTAATTTCTGATTTGCATCCACAGCTTAAAGGCATTGTCGATCTGCCGTTGCAGCCGATGTCCGATATCAGCGAGTTTACCGACGGCGTGGATGTGGTGTTTTTAGCCACCGCCCACGAAGTCAGCCATGACCTGGCGCCGCAATTTCTGGCCGCCGGTTGCGTCGTTTTCGACCTGTCCGGTGCCTTCCGTGTGAACGATGCCGGGTTCTACGAAAAATACTATGGTTTCACCCATCAGCACCCTGACCTGCTTGAGCAGGCGGTGTACGGCCTGGCGGAGTGGAGCGCCGACAAGCTGAAAGAGGCGAATCTGATTGCGGTGCCGGGGTGCTATCCCACGGCGGCGCAACTCTCTCTTAAGCCGCTGATCGACGCCGGGTTGCTGGATTTGGCGCAATGGCCGGTGATTAACGCGACCAGCGGCGTGAGCGGGGCAGGACGTAAAGCGGCGCTGTCTAACAGTTTCTGCGAAGTGAGCCTGCAACCGTATGGCGTGTTTACCCATCGTCATCAGCCGGAGATTGCCACCCATCTGGGGACCGAGGTGATTTTCACGCCTCATCTGGGTAATTTTCCGCGTGGGATTCTGGAAACGATCACCTGTCGGCTGCAGCCGGGCGTGACGCATGCGCAGGTCGCTCAGGTATTACAGCAGGCGTATGGTGATAAACCGCTGGTGCGTCTGTATGACAAAGGCGTTCCGGCGCTGAAGAATGTCGTTGGGCTGCCGTTCTGCGATATCGGTTTCGCCGTGCAGGGTGAACATTTGATTGTGGTGGCTACCGAAGATAACTTGTTGAAAGGCGCCGCCGCACAGGCAGTGCAGTGCGCTAATATTCGTTTCGGCTTTGCTGAAACGCAGTCTCTTATTTAAGGGTGCAATGATGAGTCCATTAATTATCAAGCTGGGTGGCGTATTACTGGATAGCGAAGAGGCGCTGGAGCGTCTTTTTACCGCGCTGGTGAACTATCGTGAGTCGCATCAGCGTCCGCTGGTCATTGTGCACGGCGGCGGCTGCGTCGTCGATGAACTGATGAAAGGGCTTAACCTGCCGGTGAAAAAGAAAAACGGCCTGCGCGTGACGCCTGCCGACCAGATCGACATCATCACCGGTGCGCTGGCGGGGACGGCAAACAAAACGTTGCTGGCCTGGGCGAAGAAGCATCACATTGCCTCCGTTGGTCTGTATCTTGGCGATGGCGATAGCGTAAACGTGACTCAGCTCGACGAAGAGCTTGGCCACGTTGGACTGGCGCAGCCGGGTTCGCCTGAGCTGATTAACACGCTGCTGGAAAAGGGTTTTCTGCCGGTGGTCAGCTCGATTGGGGTGACGGAAGAAGGGCAACTGATGAACGTGAACGCGGACCAGGCGGCGACGGCGCTGGCGGCGACGCTGGGCGCGGATTTGATCCTGCTCTCCGACGTGAGCGGGATTCTCGACGGTAAAGGTCAGCGCATTGCCGAAATGACCGCCGCGAAAGCGGAACAACTGATCGACCAGGGTATCATTACGGATGGCATGATTGTGAAGGTAAATGCCGCGCTGGATGCCGCGCGTACGCTGGGACGTCCGGTGGATATCGCTTCCTGGCGTCATGCCGAGCAACTCCCGGCGCTGTTCAACGGCACGCCGATTGGTACGCGTATTCTGGCGTAATGATTTTGTGCCCGATGGCGGCTACGCCTTATCGGGCCTACGAAAACACAACCTGTAGACCGGATTAGCGCAGCGCCATCCGGCAATTCAAGAATTTAAGGAAGCATGTTATGGCACTTTGGGGTGGGCGTTTTACTCAGGCAGCAGATCAGCGGTTCAAACAGTTCAACGATTCGTTGCGCTTTGATTACCGTCTGGCGGAGCAGGATATTGTTGGCTCTGTCGCCTGGTCCAAAGCGTTAGTCACCGTTGGCGTGTTAACCGCTGACGAACAGCTTCAGCTCGAAGAAGCGCTGAACATTCTGCTGGAAGAGGTCCGCGCCAATCCTCAGCAGATTCTGCAAAGCGATGCCGAAGATATTCATAGCTGGGTGGAAGGCAAACTGATCGACAAAGTGGGTCAGTTAGGTAAAAAGCTACATACCGGGCGTAGCCGTAATGACCAGGTCGCCACCGATTTGAAACTGTGGTGCAAAGAGACGGTGACCGAACTGCTTACCGCGAATCGTCAGTTGCAAAGCGCGCTGGTCGAGACGGCGGAAAATAACCAGGATGCGGTAATGCCGGGGTATACCCATCTGCAGCGTGCGCAGCCGGTGACGTTTGCGCACTGGTGTCTGGCCTATGTCGAAATGCTGGTGCGTGATGAAAGTCGTTTGCAGGACGCGTTAAAACGTCTGGATGTGAGCCCATTAGGCTGTGGCGCCCTGGCGGGGACGGCGTATGAAATCGATCGTGAACAGCTGGCCGGCTGGCTGGGTTTTGCCTCGGCAACGCGGAACAGTCTGGACAGCGTTTCCGATCGTGACCATGTGCTGGAACTGCTGTCTGACGCCGCTATCGGGATGGTGCATCTGTCGCGTTTTGCCGAAGACCTGATTTTCTTTAACACGGGTGAGGCGGGCTTTGTTGAGCTTTCCGATCGCGTGACCTCCGGCTCGTCGCTGATGCCGCAGAAGAAAAACCCGGATGCGCTGGAGTTGATTCGCGGTAAATGTGGCCGTGTTCAGGGTGCATTGACCGGCATGATGATGACGCTGAAGGGGCTGCCGCTGGCCTATAACAAAGACATGCAGGAAGACAAAGAAGGCCTGTTCGACGCGCTCGACACCTGGCTGGACTGCCTGCATATGGCCGCGCTGGTACTGGACGGTATCCAGGTGAAACGTCCGCGTTGTCAGGAAGCCGCGCAGCAAGGTTATGCAAACGCCACCGAACTGGCGGATTATCTGGTCGCGAAAGGCGTTCCGTTCCGTGAAGCGCACCATATCGTGGGTGAAACGGTCGTTGAGGCGATTCGCCAGGGGAAACCGCTGGAAGATCTGCCGCTGGGCGACCTGCAGAAATTCAGTAGCGTCATCGGCGATGATGTGTATCCGATCCTCTCCCTGCAGTCGTGTCTGGACAAGCGCGCGGCGAAAGGCGGCGTGTCTCCTCAGCAGGTTGCGCAAGCGATCGGCTATGCGAAGGCGCGTCTGGCATAACGGTTATGCGGTTTCACTCAGCCTGGCGCGATGCCAGGCTTTTTTATGTCACTGCATCAGGCATTACTGACCATAGTAGGCGTTCGCGCCGTGCTTCCTTAAAAAGTGCTTGTCCAACAATGTTTGCTGCATCGCGGTGAGATGGGGTTGCAGTTGCTGTGTGAACAAATTCATATACGCGATTTCTTCAAGCACAACGGCGTTATGCACGGCGTTGGCAGGATCGGTGCCCCAGGCAAAGGGGCCATGACTGTTTACCAGTACGGCAGGAATATGGTTGGGCGCGATCCCTCGTTGTTTAAAGGTTTCAATAATGACGCTGCCGGTGTCGTATTCGTAACGTTCATTGATTTCTTCATCCCGCATGGGGCGTGTACAAGGAATTGCGCCATAGAAATAATCAGCATGTGTTGTGCCCAGCGGCATTAAATCTTTTCCGGCCTGCGACCAGATGGTCGCGTGGCGCGAATGGGTATGGACGATGCCGCCAATATCTGGAAAGGCGTGATACAGCGCCAGATGCGTGTCGGTATCCGATGACGGTTTTTTGTTCCCTTCGACAACCTTTCCACTGTGTATATCGACGACGACCATATCATCCAGACTCATATTGTCGTATTCGACACCGGAGGGTTTAATCACCATTACCCCTTTTTCGCGATCAATTCCGCTGACATTTCCCCATGTAAAGGTGACCAGTTGATGAGCCGGCAAAGATAAATTAGCGGCCAGCACTTTTTTCTTCAGTGTATTCATTCTTTACTCCTGAATTACCGTTTGCTTTTATAAAAAGCGGATTTTCTCTCGTTCTTTAATTGGCGCGGTTTGTAACGTTGTTATTTAAATTACGCTGAATAAATAAGATGTAAAATTCATACAGATTCTTTGTGTTACCAAAACAACGAAAACGGTCAAATTCGGAACTAGTCGGGCATGTTTTTGTGTTTTATGAATGCCCGTAAATGACCGAATGGTGGTTTTCTTGTGGAAACAACAGAATAAAAGAGCGATGTTTTGTGATGTAGATTGGATTTCTTCATTGCTTTTTGCTTTTGTTGCAGTCGGATTTTTGGTTTTTGTCACGTTACAGTGTGTGTGATATTTCTGTAAAACGATCCTTGACACCACTCACTTTAATTTAGGGCAAAAAGATTAATGATAAACACATGATGAAATCGGTTTTCGTGGGTCGATATTATGTTGCAGGCAGAACGTTATAAAATGATTTGTGCGCATGTTCAGAAGTTGGGGGCGGTGCGCGTCACGGAACTGTCGCAATTATGTCAGGTGTCGCAGGAAACAATTCGCAGAGATCTGACGAGGCTGGAAAAAAATAAGAAGCTCACCCGCAGCTTTGGTGGTGCGGTTTCACTGGATGCGCCGGATATTACGCCTGTGGCGATTGAAGACAACACCTGGCAAAAAAATAGCGTGGATCGGGCGGAATCATTTCGTAAACGTACTGAAGAACATCCTGATATTAAAGCAAAAATCACCAAAGCAGCGCTCCAGTTTATTCATCCTGGCGACTGCATTTTGATGGATAACAGCAGCACCTGTTGGTTTCTGGCCCGGCAAATCCCGGATATCGATATAACGGTCGTGACCAATTCACTGCGTATTATCCAGGCGTTAGCTTGTCGGGATAACGTTCGTATTATTGGTATCGGCGGCGAGTATTCCGAACGTCATGATGATTTTCATGGTCCGGTTGCGGAGAGCGCCATCAGAAACTTTCAGATTAATAGTTTCTTTTTTTCCTGTCAGGGCGTGAATCTGGAAAATGGAATCCGTGATGGTAGTGAAATAAATGCCCGGTTGAAACAGGTTATGTTACAGGTTTCGGCGAAAAAAATATTAATGGTTGACTCCAGTAAGTTCGAACAGTTCGCCTTTAGCAAAATATGTATGCTGGATGAAATTGATATTATGGTTACCAATAGTTGTAGTGATGAGCGTTACCGTAGTTTGCATCCGCAGTTAAATGTTGTTGAAGTTGATAAGTCATAGATGTGAATCGTTATCTGAATAATTGAGGTAGCATCCCGATTATTTAGCCAATACCAGAGAAAAGTTGAAATTAATAAAAAGTCAGGCTGATATTTTTATCGGGTTTCCCTGACACATGACGCTATTTCTTAAGGAAATTACGATGAGAAAATTAATCTTACCCTGCCTGATTACTGCTGTTTTAACGTCAACCGCAGCCTGGGCGGAACAACCCGCTACACCGCAAAAAGCCAACAAACCTTTCACGATGGGTGTCGTGGTTAAGGTGGGGGGCATTCCCTGGTTTAACGTGATGGAACAAGGCATTAAGGAAGAAGGAAAAGCATTAGGCGTTAATGCCTGGCAAGTCGGGCCGACGACCGCAGACCCGGCTGAACAGGTCCGCGCCATCGAAGATTTAATTGCTAAAAAAGTCGATGTGATTGGCGTTGTGCCAAACGATGCGAAAGTCCTGGAGCCTGTGCTGAAGCGCGCGCAGGAAGCCGGTATTAAGGTCATTACGCATGAGTCGCCGAACCAGGCTAATGCTGACTGGGACTTTGAATTGTTGAACACCCAAACAATGGGTGCCAACCATATGAAAGATATGGCGAAATGCATGGGTGAAGAAGGAAAATACGCCATGTTCGTCGGCAGCCTGACAGTTCCCCTGGTGAATGACTGGGCTGACGCTGCTATCGCGTATCAAAAAGAACATTACCCAAAAATGACGCTGGTTGAGGATCGTTTTGGCGTGGCGGAATCCGTGGACGACTCAATGCGTACTGCGAATGACCTGATGTCAAAATATAAAGATCTCAAAGGTATCATGTCATTTGGTTCGCAAGGTCCGATTGGCGCAGGCCGCGCAATTGATAAGCGTAAGAAAAACGATGCGATTTGCGTATTTGGCACATTCACCCCGGGACAGGGAATTAAGCTGCTGGAAAAAGGCGCGATTGATGGCGGATATATTTCTAATCCGATGACGGCGGGCAAAGTTTTTGTTCAGGTCGCCACGGCGATGATGAATGGCGAACCTATCAAAGATGGCGTGAAACTTGGCGATATGGGGGAAATTAACGTTCAGAACAATACCATTCTGAGTGATAACCCTGAAAAACTCGATCTTGAAAATACGCAACGTTTAGTGAAATTAGGTTTGTAATTTTAGGTTGCATCACCGGGCCAGTCGTGGCCCGGATATCCTTTGGTCGTTCAGGAGCCGCAGATGCCCCATATTGCAGAGCGAAATGCAGATGTGCCGTTAGTGACGCTAAAATCGCTGACTAAAAGCTTCGGCGGTCATCAGGCATTAAAAAATATTGATCTCACGCTAAATAAAGGTGAAGTCCACTGCCTTGCGGGTGCGAATGGTTGTGGCAAAAGTACGTTAATCAAAACGTTGAGCGGTGTTTATACCCCGGATACCGGCAGTGAAATTATCATCGATGATAAATCATGGAGCAGACTCTCACCCGATAAAGCGCGCGAGTTAGGCATTCAGGTTATTTATCAGGATCTTTCTTTGTTTCCAAACCTGACGGTAGCGGAAAATATTGCCTTTGAGTACAACCTGAAAGGGTATTTTCGCTGGCATAAAAAATCTCACCTGAAAGCTGTATCGCAGAAAATTATTCAGGAATTGAATTTTAATCTTGATGCAGATGCGCTGGTTCAGCATTTGCCTATTGCACAACGCCAGCAGGTAGCGATTTGCCGTGCGCTGGTCGCAGAAGCCCGGCTGGTTATCATGGATGAACCGACGGCTTCACTTACCCGCACCGAAGTGAACCAGCTATTACGAACGGTAAATTACCTCCGTGATAAAAATATTACGGTGGTTTTTGTCAGTCACCGACTGGATGAAGTTAAAGAAATCTCCGACCGTATTACGGTGATTCGCGATGGCGAAATCATCGGAACCTGGGCAGCAGACTTATTGTCGCCAGGACGGATTACTGAACTGATGACTGGCAGAACGATTGTTCATCAGAAAAAATTACCGAATGGTATTGGCGGGAAAGTCGTCCTTGAGCTGAATAAATTGAGCCGGAAAGGGCAATTTGAAGATATTTCCTTCCAGCTTCACCAGGGTGAAGTGCTGGGATTATGTGGCTTACTAGGTTCAGGGCGAACAGAACTGGCATTGAGCCTTTTTGGTATTACTCATCCAGATAGTGGGGATATTTATCTGGATGGGAAGAAAGTCGTGATTAACGATAATACGCAAGCCGCGAAACTGGGTATTGCTTATGTCTCTGAAGACCGCCTGACGCTGGGGGCCGTTTTACCGCAATCGGTCAGTGACAATATGGTGCTCTCGATCCTGAATCGGTTAAAAACACCCTGGCAATGTATTGATAAAAAACGGCAGGAGACCCTTGTTAAGGAATGGATTCAGGATCTGGATATTAAAGTCACCGATCCTGATAACCCGTTATCCACGCTTTCTGGCGGTAATCAGCAAAAAGTAGTGTTGGCAAAATGGATTCTCACTCGGCCGAAAGTATTGATTCTCGATGCGCCAACGGTAGGCGTTGATATTGGTGCGAAAGACAGTATTTACCAGCTTATCCACCGGCTTTCCGGTGTCGGTATTTCCGTGTTGCTGATTACTGATGAAGCGCCAGAAGCGTATTACAACTGCGATCGTATTTTCCATATGCAGCGAGGAAAGATTATTAATGAATTGCTGCCTTCTCTCTATACCGAACAGCAACTTGCGGAGGTGATTAATGGCTAATGTATTGCAGCTCCGGTTCCCACGTTCGGTCGAAGGATGGTTGGGCTGGGTCATTGTCCTGATGCTGGCGCTTTTTTCTCTGATGAGTGATGAGTTCCTGTCGATTCAGAATTTGCTGGATCTGACCGAGAGCTATGCCGTAACGGGAATTTTTGCCCTCGGTTTATTTGTCGTGCTGGTGACAGGAGGCATTGATATTTCGTTCGCGGCCGTCGCTTCCGTGGTGCAGTACATTGTGGCGTCGCTGTTGTTGAATGGGGCGATCGCGAATCCCCTGCTGTGCCTTGGGTTGGCGATCGTGCTGGGCATTCTGTTTGGCCTGATTAACGCGATCCTCATTTATTACCTCAATGTGGTTTCCATCATTATCACTATCAGTATGCAATCACTGCTATTTGGCATGTTGATGTGGCTGACCAATGGTCACAGCATTTACGACTTGCCTGACTGGTGGGTTACACAGCGATCCCTTTTCAGCTTTGGCTTTGAAGGGGAAGTTTACCAGGTTGGGCTGCCGTTGGTGGTGATGCTGGGCATGGCCTGCTTCACCTGGATTGTGATGAACAAAACCCACATTGGACGTCAGCTTTATGCCGTGGGCGGCAGTACTGAGTCGGCGCGGCGTATTGGGATTCGGGTTTCACTCATTTATCTGTTCGCCTATGGCTATCTTGGCGCTGCGGCAGCGATTGGGGGAATGCTTCAGGCTTATCGTATGAGCGAGGTCGTGCCCAATGCGTTAGTGGGAGGCGAACTGGATGTACTGGCTGCCGCCGTGTTAGGTGGCGCGAGCTTATCCGGCGGTCGCGGGTCAGTCATTGGCACGTTGATGGGGGTATTCCTCATCGGCATTCTAAAAAATGGTCTCAACCTGGTCGGTGTCTCCAGCTACTTCGTCAACATCGTCATCGGGGTGGTCATTGTCTCGGCAATTTGCGTCACTCACTACAAAAAACGTAAAGAAACGGACGTTGGATTCGTCTGACAAGGGGCTTGAAATGAAAAAACAGGCATTTTTACCAATTGATGGCACCAGCTCCGGTTTACTGGCGATATGTTTCTTCGCGGTGGTGGCATTTAGTCTGGCGATGCCCGGACGTTTTTTTACCGATAATACGTTTCTGAGTATTGCCTTCCAGTTGCCAGAACTGGGGCTGCTCACTTTCGCAATGTTTGTCCCTATGCTGAGTGGCGGGTTGAATCTGGCGATTATCGGCACGGCGAATCTGACCAGTCTGTTTATGGCCTGGTTGTTAATCCAGTATGTGCCTGCTGAGGCGTCTACCGGCCTGCAGTTGTGGTGGTTATTTCTGGCGATGCTGGGCGCGATGATGATCGCCATCGTGATTGGCGCTATCACAGGGATCATTATTTCCCGGGTGGGGGCACACCCGATTCTGGTCACGCTGGGCAGTATGACGATTATCAGTGGCATTGGTATTTATCTTACCAAAGGCGCCGCGCTCAGTGGGATGCCACCCATTGTTCGCAGTATGGGGTCGGAAGTGGTTTATGGCGTGCCGGTTCCCATGGTGATTTTTATCGTCACGACGATCATGCTGGCACTGTTCCTCGGAAAAACCCGCACCGGGAAGGTTATTTACATGTGCGGCAGCAATATCAATGCGACCTGGTTTAGCGGTATTCGGACCGACCGTGTTCTGATGGCGATTTACGCCATATCCAGTCTGCTTTGCGTACTGGCGGGGCTCATTATGCTGGCCCGCTTTAACTCTGCACGTATGGGCTATGGCGATTCTTATCTCCTGCTGACGGTGCTGGCCATTGTCCTTGGCGGCACCGATCCATTCGGCGGGGTCGGTAAAGTCGGTCATGTCTTCTGCGCGTTGTTGGTGCTCCAGGTTATCGCCACCGGGCTGAGCCTGTCAGGACTGAGTCTGCATTTCAATCTGGCAGTATGGGGAATAACGTTGATTGCCGCCCTGGCCTTTAAGTTCTTCAAACAAAAATGGCAGGCGCGACGCGCCATGAATAACAGCCTGAAAGCATTTCGACAACAACTGGCCACTCGTGAGGGAAAAAATGCGTAGCCATCCATTAGGTATTTATGAAAAGGCGCTTCCCAGGAACACCAGTTGGGTAGAAAAACTGGCGCTGGCGAAATCATGCGGGTTTGATTTTGTTGAAATGTCAGTCGATGAAAGCGAAGAGCGCCTGGCTCGTCTGGACTGGTCGCTTGCCGAGCGCATGGAAATCATTAGCGCCATTCAGAAAACCGGCGTGCGTATTCCGACCCTGTGTTTATCGGCGCACCGCCGTTTCCCGTTTGGCAGTCACGATAGCGACACCCGCCTGCAAGCGCGAACGATCATGCAAAAAGCATTACGGCTGGCGCAGGATTTGGGCATTCGAACCATCCAGCTTGCCGGGTATGACGTCTATTACGAGCCGCAGAATGACGACACTATCGCCTTGTTTGAGGATGCGATGGCCTGGGTGGCGGAGCAGGCCGCCGCTGCGCAGGTGATGTGCGCTGTGGAAATTATGGATACTCCCTTTATTAACTCCATCAGCAAATGGAAAGTGCTGGATGCAAAAATCAATTCTCCGTGGTTTACCGTTTACCCCGATGTTGGCAATCTCACCGCATGGGGCAATGAGCTGGAGAGTGAGTTGGCGAAAGGTATTGACCGGATTGCCGCCATCCATCTTAAAGATACCTTTCCGGTGACGCCGGATTCCCCAGGGCAGTTCCGCGATGTCCCCTTTGGTGAAGGATGCGTAGATTTCGTGAAGCTCTTCAGAATATTACGCCGTCTGAACTATAGGGGCACTTTCCTGATTGAAATGTGGACAGAAAAATCCCCTGAACCGTTACTGGAAATTATCCACGCGCGCCAGTGGATAGAAAGCAAGATGCAGGCGGCGGGGTGGCACGACGAGCGGGCATTGATCGCAGGATAAGGAGAGGACGATGGACCATTACTTTATGGGCATTGATTTGGGCGGCACCGTCACCAAGGCGGGAATCTACACTGCCGAGGGTAGAGAAATCACGGTGGCTGCTCAAACCTTATCGTTACTCAGCCCACAGGCAGGATTCTGCGAACGCGATATGGAGGCCCTTTGGGCGGCAACGTGTGACGTTATCCGGCGTGCGCTGGTTGAAAGTCATCTGTCGGCGGAACAGATTAACGGAATTGGTTTTTCCTCACACGGTAAAGGACTTTATCTGGTCGATAAGTCAGGAAGGCCCGTACGCAACGGGATTGTCTCTTCGGATTCCCGGGCACAGTCTCTGGTTGCGGACTGGAAAGCGCAGGATATCGACCGTCTGGCATATCCGCATAGCTTTCAGCAGTTATGGCCTTCACATCCGGCGGCATTGCTGAGGTGGCTGAAACAGCACGAGCCGGAGCGTTATGCGCGTACGGGTTATGTGTTGATGGCCCACGATTACATTCGTTATCGTTTGACGGCGGAATTGACCTGCGAAGAAACCAATATTTCGGGAAGTCAGTTATTTAATTTGCAGCGTAATGATTTCGATCCTGCGCTGTTCACCCTGTTCGGCATAGAAGAGATGATGGATTGCATGCCGAAAGTGATTGGCTCCGCTGAACTGGCAGGGGTTGTCACCACGGACGCCGCCGCGTTATGCGGGTTAAACGCAGGAACGCCGGTATTTGGCGGGGTGTTTGATGTCGTTGGCGCGGCAATGACTTCCGGCGTCTATGACAGCACGCAGCTTAGCGCGGTTGCCGGAACGTGGTCGATTGCCACCCGCGTTTTTGATGACATTATCCCGGCAGACTATCCGTATGTATGGGGTAAATTCAGTATTCCGGGGCACTATTTTGCCCACGAAGGCAGCCCCACTTCTGCCAGCAATCTGACCTGGTTTATTCAGCACTTTTTACCGGAACTGCAGGATGACCACGACACGCTTAACCAGTGGGCGGCGCGTGGGTATGAGAAACCCGATAGCATTCTGTTTTTCCCCTGGCTATACGGTTCGAATTATGGCGATTCACTGAGTGGCGGATTCTTCGGGCTCGGAGGCCACCACGACGCGGCAGACCTCGTTTACGGTATCTATCAGGGGATTGTGTTCTCGCACTTACTGCATCAGGACAAACTGTTGCAGCTCGGAGAAGGTATTCAAACGATTCGTTTCACCGGCGGCCCTACGCATTCACGTATCTGGATGCAGATGTTTTGCGATGCCAGCAATTTGCCGCTTGAAATTGTCGACGTTGAGCAGTCCGGCTGCCGGGCGGCGGCGATGTGTGCGGCTGTAGGTACGGGTGATTATCCTGGGTTTGAGCAGGCCATTAAAGCGACCCTGCCGCCGGTGATTCGTCTGGAACCGGATGCGAAGAAGCACGGCATGTTGCGTCGCCGGTTCGAACGGTTTAAGCGTGTCGCCGATGCGCTGAGTACTGTCGAACGCGAATAACAACCTGTTTTTGTCTCATCACGGCCTGGCGTTAAGCCGGGCTTTTTTACGTAAAAAAAATGCGGACCTGAGGTCCGCAAAAGTTCACGTTGGCTTTAGTTATTTGGGTTTGAGAGAGACTCTCAAAACGGGCAGTGGCTTCAAGGGTTAAACGAGACCGCTCCGTTTCTGTGATGGATTATCAGACAGAAAGCTTGATAGGGATAATCGTTCGTTGCTATGCTACCTATCGCCATGAACTATCGTGGCGATGGAGGATGAATAATGAATATTCGTGATCTTGAATACCTGGTGGCATTAGCCGAACATCGCCACTTTCGGCGCGCGGCGGACTCTTGTCATGTCAGTCAGCCAACGCTGAGCGGTCAAATCCGCAAGCTGGAAGATGAACTGGGCGTGATGCTGCTGGAGCGTACGAGTCGTAAAGTGCTATTCACCCAGGCAGGTTTACTGCTGGTGGATCAGGCACGCACCGTGCTGCGTGAGGTCAAAGTGCTCAAGGAGATGGCAAGCCAACAGGGCGAGACCATGTCAGGTCCGCTGCACATTGGTTTGATTCCCACCGTTGGTCCTTATCTGCTGCCGCATATTATTCCGATGCTGCACCAGACTTTCCCGAAGCTGGAAATGTATCTGCATGAAGCGCAGACCCATCAGTTGCTGGCACAGCTGGATAGCGGCAAGCTCGATTGCGTGATCCTGGCGCTGGTGAAAGAGAGTGAGGCATTTATTGAAGTGCCGCTGTTCGATGAGCCGATGCTGCTGGCGATCTATGAGGATCACCCGTGGGCGAATCGCGAATGCGTGCCGATGTCCGATCTGGCAGGCGAAAAACTGCTGATGCTGGAGGACGGTCACTGTCTGCGCGATCAGGCGATGGGTTTCTGCTTCGAAGCGGGCGCTGACGAAGACACCCACTTCCGCGCGACCAGTCTGGAAACGCTGCGTAACATGGTAGCGGCGGGAAGCGGTATTACGTTGCTGCCGGCGCTGGCGGTTCCACAGGAACGCAAGCGCGATGGCGTCGTGTATCTGCCCTGCATTAAGCCTGAACCGCGTCGCACAGTGGGGCTGGTTTATCGTCCGGGTTCACCCCTGCGCAGTCGCTATGAGCAACTGGCAGAGGCCATCCGTGGTGCAATGGATGGCCATTTCGACAATGCGTTAAAAAAGGCGGTTTAAGCCGTTTAGCGCAGCGACCCGATAGGCTTCTGCCATGGTCGGGTAGTTAAAGGTGGTGTTAACAAAGTACTCAATTGTGTTACCGCCACCTTTCTGCTCCATAATCGCCTGACCGATGTGAATAATCTCGGCTGCGCGCTCGCCAAAGCAGTGAATTCCCAGAATCTCTTTGGTTTCCCGATGGAACAAAATCTTCAGCGTGCCCACGTTCATGCCGACGATTTGCGCACGTGCCAGGTGTTTAAACTGGGCACGTCCCACTTCGTAAGGCACTTTCATTGCCGTCAGTTGCTGTTCGGTTTTACCCACAGAACTGATCTCCGGAATGGTGTAAATCCCGGTTGGGATATCTTCAATCAGGTGCGCGTTCGCTTCCCCTTTCACCAGCGCCTGGGCAGCAATGCGTCCCTGGTCGTATGCAGCGGACGCCAGGCTCGGGTAACCAATCACGTCACCCACCGCGTAAACGTGCGGCAGCGCGGTCTGGTACATGCTGTTGACCTTGAGCTGACCACGGCTGTCGGTTTCCAGACCGATATTCTGTAACGCCAGGGAATCGGTATTCCCGGTACGACCATTGGCATACAGCAGGCAGTCGGCCTTCAGTTTCTTACCGGACTTCAGGTGCATGATCACCCCGTCGTCACAGCCTTCGATCTTCTCATACTCTTCATTGTGGCGAATGACGACGCCGCTGTTCCAGAAGTGATAAGAGAGGGAGTCGGACATCTCCTGATCGAGGAACGCCAGCAGACGATCACGGGTGTTGATGAGGTCAACTTTGACCTCCATTCCGCGGAAAATAGACGCATACTCGCAGCCGATCACCCCGGCGCCATAAATAATGACGTGGCGAGGCTCGTGGTGCAGACTGAGGATCGAATCGCTGTCATAAATGCGCGGGTGCGAGAAGTCCACGTCTGTCGGATGATAAGGGCGCGATCCGCAGGCAATGACAAACTTCTCTGCCGTCAGGGTTTCAACCGTACCGTCATGACATTCCAGCGCCAGCGTGTGTTCGTCGACAAAATGGGCGTTGCCCTGCAAGATTTCGCAGTGGTTACGCTCATAAAAACCCTGCCGCATCCGTGTTTGCTGATTAATCACGTTGTCGGCATGGTTGAGAATATCGGCGAATGAGGAACGAAGCAGGCGGGAATGATCGCTGTAAAGGGGGTTCTGATTGAATTCGATAATACGGCTGACTGCGTGACGGAGCGCTTTCGACGGGATGGTGCCCCAGTGGGTGCAACCGCCGCCAACGTTATGATAGCGCTCGACAACGGCAACGCGAGCTCCTTGCTTAACCAGACCCATTGCAGCGCCTTCGCCGCCGGGGCCGGAACCTATTACTATGGCATCGTAATCGTAGGAATGTGGCATGGTAAGGCTTACCTGTTCTTATACATAAAAGCAACAGAATAGTAACATCATTGCCGGGATAACCCAATTATCGTTGTGCTTTTTTGCGAAGCTGAAGCACAAACTGCGCGCAAACAATCATTCACAAAGCGGAACAAGCAGATTAACTTTGAACTCTGGTATAGTGCCAGACAAGACATATGGAAGGATTCAGACATCGTGATGGGCGTTAGAGCGCAGCAAAAAGAAAAAACCCGGCGTTCGCTGGTAGAGGCCGCATTTAGTCAACTGAGCGCAGAGCGTAGCTTCGCCAGCCTGAGTTTGCGTGAAGTCGCGCGCGAAGCGGGCATTGCGCCAACCTCCTTTTATCGTCATTTCCGTGATGTTGATGAACTCGGCCTGACGATGGTCGATGAAAGCGGTCTGATGCTGCGTCAGTTGATGCGCCAGGCTCGTCAGCGTATCGCCAAGGGCGGGAGTGTGATCCGCACCTCGGTCTCTACATTTATGGAGTTCATCGGTAACAACCCCAACGCCTTCCGTTTATTATTGCGTGAACGTTCTGGTACCTCAGCGGCTTTCCGTGCCGCCGTTGCACGAGAAATTCAGCACTTCATCGCGGAACTTGCGGATTATCTGGAACTCGAAAACCATATGCCGCGCGCGTTTACTGAAGCGCAAGCCGAAGCGATGGTGACGATTGTCTTCAGTGCAGGCGCCGAGGCGCTGGACGTGGGGGCGGAACAACGCCAACAGTTAGAAGAGCGACTGGTACTGCAACTGCGCATGATTTCGAAAGGCGCGTTTTACTGGTATCGCCGCGAACAAGAGAAGATGACCCTCATTCCAGGTAACGTGAAGGAAGAGCAATGAAACAGTCAGTTCAGGATAAAGGTACGCTGTTGCTGGCGCTGGTCGCTGGCTTGTCGATCAATGGCACATTCGCGGCGCTGTTTAGCTCCATCGTGCCGTTCTCTGTATTCCCGATTATCTCGCTGGTGCTGACGGTGTACTGTCTGCATCAACGTTATCAGAATCGCACCATGCCTGTGGGGTTACCGGGCCTGTCTGCCGCCTGCTTTATTCTCGGCGTTCTGCTTTACAGCACCGTGGTGCGCGCGGAGTATCCGGATATCGGCTCCAACTTCTTCCCGGCGGTGCTGTCGGTCATTCTGGTCTTCTGGATCGGCGTGAAAATGCGTAATCGCAAGCAGGAAGTGTCGGAATAAGCGCGGCTGACGTCCAGGCCGGATGCGGCATAAATGCTTTATCCGGCCGATAACCGATTACTTCGCCGTCAACAACACTCCGCACTCCATATGGTGCGTATACGGGAACTGATCGAACAGCGCCAGACGTGAGATGTTATGCGTCTGGCTCAAGGTTTCCAGGTTCTTGCACAGCGTCTGTGGATTGCAGGAGATGTACAGAATACGCGGATACGCCTGCACCATTTTCTCCGTCTCACTGTCCAGACCGCTGCGGGGCGGATCGACAAAAATCGTTTCGCACTGATAGCTTTTCAGATCGATGCCCTGTAAGCGGTTAAACTCGCGCACGCCGTTCATCGCCTGCGTAAACTCTTCCGCCGCCATGCGGATGATCTGCACGTTATCAATCTGATTCGCCGCAATGTTGTATTGTGCGGCGGCAACCGATGGTTTAGCGATTTCGGTCGCCAGTACGCGCTCAAAGTTGCGCGCCAGCGCGAGCGAAAAGTTGCCATTCCCGCAGTACAGTTCGAGCAGATCGCCTTTCGATTCGCGGGTGACATCCAGCGCCCACTCCAGCATCTGAATGTTCATTGCCGCATTGGGCTGCGTAAAGCTGTTCTCGACCTGACGATAAATCATCTCTTTGCCCGCAACCGGCAAGCGTTCGTCGATGTAATCCTGGTCCAGCGCGATTTTCGTTTTCGTCGCGCGGCCAATCAGATGCACGTTCAGGTTCTGCGCGCGCAGAGCATCGCGCAATGCTTCGGCGGCTTCACGCCACTCATCGTCCAGCTTTTTATGATACAGCAGCGAGACCACTGCCTGATTGCTCATGGTGGTCAGGTAATCAATCTGAAACAGCTTATGGCGCAGCACGCGGTTGTCGCGTACGCCAGCGATCATCGCGGTCATTAACTGATTGATCAGTTCACTCGCCGCCGGGAAGCTGTCGACGCGAATTCGGCTTTTGCTCTGCTGATCAAAAATGATGTGATACAGGTCGTCACCGTCGTGCCAGATGCGGAACTCCGCACGCATACGGTAGTGACTGACCGGCGAGCGAAACACTTCCGGAACCAGGCCAGAAAAGGGCGCCATCATACTCTGCAAGCGCACCACTTTCTCGGCGAGCTGCGCGTCATACTGTTCTGTCGGAAGGTGTTCGGGGGTCATGATGTATCCTGAAAAATATAAGTACGCGGGGATTGTAGGGATTGCTCAACAGATGTCCAGACATTGATGACTTCCGATATTTAACAAACGCGCTGGACAGTAAGATGTTACAAACTGTAGCATCCGTGTGCCGGTCCTGTGAGTTAATAGGGAATCCAGTGTAAATCTGGAGCTGACGCGCAGCGGTAAGGAAAGGTGAGATGAGAGCGTAAGCAGACACTGCCCTCGGGTGGGAAGTCTTCATTTCTGGTATCCCTGACGGGGATACCCTTCCAAGCCCGAAGACCTGCCGGCTAACGTCGCAACTGGTTTTCATCATCGCGTACTATCGGTGGGACCTGCGGCATCCTTCTTATATTGTGGATGCTTTACAATGATTAAAAAAACATCGCTGTTGACGGTGCTCTCCGTCACGGCCTTTTCAGGTTGGGCACAGGATGCCACGCCTGACACGCTTGTCGTGACGGCAAACCGTTTTCAGCAACCTGTTAATACCGTTCTGGCACCAACTGACATCGTCACGCGTGAAGATATCGAACGCTGGCAGTCCCGAACTGTCCTTGATGTCATGCGCCGTCTGCCTGGCGTGGATGTCGCCCAGAATGGCGGCATGGGGCAAAGCTCTTCTCTGTTTGTGCGGGGTACCGAAGCGAAACACGTTCTGGTGTTAGTGGATGGTATTCCGGTCGCCCGTCCGGGCATTTCGAATAACTCCGATATTGATCAGATTCCGGTCTCGCTGGTGCAGCGCATCGAATATATCCGCGGCCCACGTTCAGCGATTTATGGTTCCGGTGCCATTGGCGGAGTGGTGAACATTATCACCATGGCCGGTGAGGAGCGTTCGCAGATCAATGCTGGCGTGGGGTCAAAAGGCTATCAGCAGTATGACGGCACTTATCGCCAGCGTTTTGGTGATACCGTGGTGACCGCTGCCGGGGCATATCAGACCACCAAAGGCTTCGATGTTCAGCCACGCTCCAGCTACAGCGGTGATAGCGATCGCGATGGCTATCGCAACAAGCTGTTCTGGGGAGGCGTTGAGCACAAATTTAACGATCAATTCGATGGTTACTTCCGTGGCTACGGCTATGCCAGTAATGCCGATTATGACCAGGGGAAATGGGGTTATGACGGCGGAAACGACGAGCACCAGAATTACACCCAGTCGTGGGATACAGGGCTGCGCTTCAATTCCGGTATCTACTCTTCGCAACTGGTCGCCAATTACCAGCGTATTAAGGACTACAACTACAGCAGTCTGAACGGGCGCTATGCGACAGGTTACAGCCTTGATGACATGGAGCAGCGCTATGTCCAGTGGGGTAACAACGTTATTGTCGGGCACGGTGCTGTCAGCGCGGGCGTCGACTGGAAGCAAGAAAAGTTGATGTCCTTTGGCGAGTATGGGACAGACAACTATAAGCGTGATAACACGGGCCTCTATTTGACCGGACAACAGCAAATTGACAGCGTGACGCTGGAAGCGTCTGGTCGTGAAGACCATGACGACCAGTTTGGCTGGCATGGCACCTGGCAAACGGCGGCGGGCTGGCAGTTCGTTGATGACTATAAGGTGACGCTCTCTTACGGCACGGGCTTCCTTGCGCCTTCACTGGGGCAACAGTTTGGTGCGGAGCGTTTTGGCATTGCCTCTAACCCGAATCTGAAGCCGGAAGAATCGAAGCAGTGGGAAGCCGGGCTGGAAGGGCTGACCGGTCCGCTTGACTGGCGCTTGTCGACCTATCGCTACAAAATCCAGAATCTGATCGACTACAACAACAATACCTACTTCAACGTCAAATCTGCGACCATCAAGGGGCTGGAATGGACAGGGAACCTGACAACCGGTCCGGTCGATCACCGCTTAACGTTGCAGTATGTGGATCCGCGCGATGATGAAACCGATCAACAGCTTTATCGCCGCGCCAAGCAGCAGGTGAAGTATGAGCTGAGCGGGCAGATCTACGAGCTGGGCTGGGATGTGACCTATCAGTACATCGGCGAGCGCTACGATTACGACTATGACAATTCCCGTAAGGTGAAAATGGGCGGGCTGAGCGTGTGGGATATTGGACTTTCATATCCGGTCACCTCACATCTCACAGTTCGTGGTAAAATAGCCAACCTGTTCGATAAAGATTACGAGACAGTTTATGGCTACCAAACTGCAGGACGGGAATACACCTTGTCTGGCAGCTACACCTTCTGATCCACGCCCCACCGTACTGGTATTTGATTCCGGTGTCGGTGGGTTGTCGGTCTATGATGAGATCCGGCATCTCCTGCCGGATCTCCACTATATCTACGCTTTCGATAACGTGGCTTTTCCTTATGGGGAAAAGAGCGAGGCATTTATCGTTGAGCGCGTTGTTGAGATCGTGACGGCGGTACAGCAGCGTTATCCTCTCTCCCTGGCGGTTATCGCCTGTAACACGGCCAGTACGGTCTCTCTTCCGGCCTTGCGTGAGAAGTTTGCTTTCCCGGTCGTGGGCGTGGTGCCGGCGATCAAACCGGCGGCGCGTCTGACGGCGAATGGTATTGTTGGGTTACTGGCAACTCGCGGGACGGTGAAACGTCCTTATACGCATGAGCTGATTGCGCGCTTTGCGAATGAGTGTCAGATAGCCATGCTGGGGTCAGCGGAGCTAGTGGAGTTGGCGGAAGCGAAGCTGCATGGCGAGCCGGTGCCGCTGGAAGAGTTGCAACGGATTCTGCGCCCATGGCTGCGGATGCCGGAACCGCCTGATACGGTAGTGCTCGGGTGCACCCATTTCCCACTGTTACAGGAAGAACTCTTACAGGTTCTTCCTGAAGGGACGCGGCTGGTAGATTCCGGAGCGGCGATTGCGCGCCGCACGGCCTGGCTACTGGAACATGAAGCGCCGGATGCGAAATCCGCAGATGCCAATATCGCCTATTGTATGGCGATGACGCCGGAAACTGAGCAATTATTACCCGTTTTGCAGCGTTACGGCTTTGAATCGCTCGAAAAACTGACGGTTTAAACCTGTTTTGGATAAATATTACGCACTCGGAAAATTATTTTAAATTTCCCCTTGTCAGCCTGAAATAACTCCCTATAATGCGCCTCCACTGACACGGAACAACGGCACGCAAGCCGCCGGGTCAGCGGGGTTCAGAGATGAACGCCCACAGAGAAAAGCGAAATAAATGCTTGACTCTGAATGAGGAAAACGTAATATACGGGACCTCGCGACAGAGCGCTAAAGCGCGTCGCAACTGCTCTTTAACAATTTATCAGACAATCTGTGTGGGCACTCAAAGTGACATGGATTCTTAA